>NZ_JAHQUN010000051.1:0-34792 GCF_019052485.1 Bacteroides sp. MSK.20.82 | reverse complement strand
ATTCTATCGACAACGCTCCTGAAGAAAAAGAAAGAGGTATTACTATCAATACTTCACACGTTGAGTACGAAACAGCTAACCGTCACTACGCACACGTTGACTGTCCGGGACACGCCGACTACGTAAAGAACATGGTAACTGGTGCTGCTCAGATGGACGGTGCTATCATCGTTTGTGCTGCAACTGATGGTCCGATGCCTCAGACTCGCGAACATATCCTGTTGGCTCGTCAGGTAAACGTACCTCGTCTGGTTGTATTCTTGAACAAGTGCGATATGGTAGACGACGAAGAAATGTTGGAACTCGTTGAAATGGAAATGAGAGAACTTCTTTCATTCTATGATTTCGATGGTGACAATACTCCTATCATCCAGGGTTCTGCTCTTGGCGCATTGAACGGTGTTGAAAAATGGGAAGACAAAGTTATGGAACTGATGGATGCAGTTGATAACTGGATTCCACTTCCTCCGCGCGATGTTGATAAACCATTCTTGATGCCGGTTGAAGACGTGTTCTCTATCACAGGTCGTGGTACTGTAGCAACAGGTCGTATCGAATCTGGTATCATCCACGTAGGTGATGAAGTTGAAATCCTTGGTTTAGGTGAAGATAAGAAATCAGTTGTAACTGGTGTTGAAATGTTCCGTAAACTGTTGGATCAAGGTGAAGCTGGTGACAACGTAGGCTTGTTGCTCCGTGGTGTTGACAAGAACGAAATCAAACGTGGTATGGTTCTTTGTAAACCGGGTCAGATTAAACCGCACTCTCGCTTCAAAGCTGAGGTTTATATCCTGAAGAAAGAAGAAGGTGGTCGTCACACTCCGTTCCACAACAAATACCGTCCTCAGTTCTACTTGCGTACTATGGACTGTACAGGTGAAATCACTTTGCCGGAAGGAACAGAAATGGTAATGCCGGGTGATAACGTAACTATCACTGTAGAGTTGATCTACCCAGTAGCATTGAACCCAGGTCTTCGTTTCGCTATCCGCGAAGGTGGACGTACAGTAGGTGCTGGTCAGATTACTGAAATTATCGACTAATACACAATAATTAATCAGTTCCCGGTTTTACTATCGGGAACTGATTATGTACAAACGGGAGTAGCTCAGTTGGTAGAGCACCGGTCTCCAAAACCGGGTGTCGGGAGTTCGAGCCTCTCCTCCCGTGCTAATATTATTGAAATGAAAAAGGTAATAGCTTATATTAAAGAATCTTACGACGAACTTGTTCATAAAGTATCGTGGCCTACGTATTCCGAACTTGCTAACAGTGCAGTAGTTGTTTTATATGCTTCCCTGCTTATTGCATTGGTAGTATGGGGTATGGATGTCTGTTTCCAGAACTTCATGGAAAAAATTGTTTATCCACATTAAAAAATTAGGAATTGAAAATGGCTGAGATTGAAAAGAAATGGTACGTTCTGCGTGCTATTAGCGGAAAAGAAGCTAAGGTAAAGGAATATCTTGAAGCTGACCTTAAAAACAGCGACCTTGGTGAATATGTATCTCAGGTATTGATTCCAACTGAAAAAGTGTATCAGGTTCGCAATGGTAAAAAAATTGTGAAAGAGAGAAGTTATCTCCCTGGTTACGTTTTGGTGGAGGCTGCTTTGGTTGGTGAGGTCGCTCATCATCTGCGCAATACTCCGAATGTGATAGGCTTTTTAGGCGGCTCCGAGAAACCGGTGCCTCTCAGACAATCAGAAGTGAATCGTATACTTGGTACAGTAGACGAACTACAGGAAACGGGTGAAGAACTCAATATTCCGTATGTAGTGGGTGAGACTGTGAAAGTTACTTTTGGTCCTTTCAGCGGATTCAGTGGTATCATTGAAGAAGTGAATAGTGAAAAGAAGAAACTAAAGGTCATGGTGAAGATATTCGGGCGCAAAACGCCGCTTGAATTAGGCTTTATGCAAGTGGAAAAAGAATAACGCGGAATTGTTACGCTGTTGTTGTTCTTCGTTTAATGTTTATATATAAATCAATAAAAAAATGGCTAAAGAAGTTGCTGGACTAATCAAGTTACAGATTAAAGGAGGCGCTGCAAATCCATCACCCCCAGTTGGACCTGCTTTGGGTTCCAAGGGTATTAATATCATGGAATTTTGCAAGCAATTCAATGCCAGAACCCAAGACAAGGCAGGTAAGATTTTGCCTGTTATCATTACTTACTACGCAGATAAGTCTTTCGATTTTGTAATCAAGACTCCTCCCGTTGCTATTCAATTGCTTGAAGTAGCTAAGGTAAAGAGTGGTTCTGCTGAGCCTAACCGTAAGAAAGTTGCCGAGCTTACTTGGGAACAGATTCGTACGATCGCTCAGGACAAAATGGTTGACTTAAACTGTTTTACTGTGGATGCTGCCATGAGAATGGTTGCTGGTACTGCTAGAAGTATGGGTATCGCTGTAAAAGGGGAGTTCCCGGTTAATAACTAATAAACTTCAATTGTAATGGGTAAACTGACAAAAAATCAAAAGTTAGCTGCAGAAAAAATTGAAGCAGGGAAAGCATACTCACTGAAAGAAGCTGCATCTTTAGTAAAAGAAATTACTTTCACTAAATTTGATGCCTCACTGGATATTGACGTACGTTTAGGTGTAGACCCACGTAAAGCTAACCAGATGGTGAGAGGTGTTGTTTCACTTCCTCATGGTACTGGTAAAGAAGTACGTGTTTTGGTACTCTGTACACCGGATGCTGAAGCTGCTGCAAAAGAAGCTGGTGCTGACTATGTTGGTCTTGACGAATATATTGAAAAGATCAAAGGTGGATGGACTGATATTGATGTAATCATCACTATGCCATCTATCATGGGTAAAATTGGTGCACTCGGTCGTGTACTCGGTCCTCGTGGATTGATGCCTAACCCGAAGAGTGGTACTGTAACTATGGATGTTGCTAAAGCTGTAAAAGAAGTAAAACAAGGTAAGATTGACTTTAAAGTTGATAAGAGCGGTATTGTTCATACTTCTATCGGTAAGGTATCATTCAGTCCTGATCAGATTCGCGACAACGCGAAAGAGTTCATCTCTACTCTGAACAAACTGAAACCGACCGCAGCAAAGGGTACATATATTAAGAGTATTTATCTTTCTAGTACAATGAGTGCGGGTATCAAAATCGACCCGAAATCAGTGGATGAAATCTAATAAAACAGAGAAATAATGAGAAAGGAAGATAAAAATTCGATTATAGAGCAAATTGCTGCTACAGTAAAGGAATATGGCCACTTCTATTTGGTAGACGTTACAGCGATGAACGCTACTGCTACAAGTGCATTGAGAAGAGATTGTTTCAAGTCTGACATCAAATTGATGGTAGTTAAGAATACATTGCTTCACAAAGCTCTTGAAAGCCTGGAAGAAGACTTTTCTCCTCTTTACGGTTCTTTGAAAGGTACAACTGCTGTTATGTTTTGCAATACTGCAAACGTACCTGCTAAACTGATCAAGGACAAAGCTAAAGACGGAATTCCCGGACTGAAAGCTGCATATGCAGAAGAAAGCTTCTACGTTGGTGCAGACCAATTGGATGCTCTCGTTGCTATCAAGAGTAAGAACGAAGTTATCGCCGATATCGTTGCATTGTTGCAATCTCCGGCCAAGAATGTTATTTCTGCTCTTCAATCAGGTGGTAACACCCTTTACGGAGTTCTCAAAACTCTTGGTGAGAGACCCGAATAATTTTCAAAAAACAACAAAGTATTTAAACAATTAAAATCATACAAAAAATGGCAGATTTGAAAGCTTTTGCAGAACAATTAGTTAACTTGACAGTAAAAGAAGTTAATGAACTTGCAACTATCCTTAAAGAAGAATACGGTATTGAACCTGCTGCTGCAGCTGTTGCTGTTGCTGCTGGTCCTGCAGCTGGTGCTGCTGCTGTAGAAGAAAAAACTTCTTTCGACGTAGTATTGAAGAGCGCTGGTGCAGCTAAACTTCAGGTTGTTAAGGCCGTTAAGGAAGCTTGTGGTCTTGGCTTGAAAGAAGCTAAGGACATGGTAGACGGTGCTCCTAGTGTAGTAAAAGAAGGTTTGGCTAAAGACGAAGCAGAATCATTGAAGAAAACATTGGAAGAAGCTGGAGCTGAAGTTGAACTTAAATAACATTAGCCTGGTAATCAGGTAATTCGGTTAGGAATCCTTCGCAAGAGGATTCTTAACCTTTTTGTGTATATATTTCAAATTAAGTTCTCCAAATTCATTCACAGATGTCTTCAAATACTGTAAATCAAAGAGTTAATTTTGCTTCGACTAAGAATCCGCTTGAATATCCGGATTTCCTGGAAGTACAATTGAAGTCATTCCAAGACTTTCTACAATTAGATACCCCACCTGAAAAGCGCAAGAATGAGGGTTTGTATAAAGTATTTGCTGAAAACTTCCCTATTGCCGATACAAGAAACAATTTTGTTCTTGAGTTTTTGGATTATTATATTGATCCGCCGCGCTATACCATCGATGATTGTATAGAGCGTGGGCTCACATATAGTGTTCCTTTGAAAGCGAAACTTAAGCTGTACTGTACCGACCCCGATCACGAGGATTTTGATACAGTTATTCAGGACGTATTCCTCGGCCCGATCCCTTACATGACTGATAAGGCTACTTTCGTCATTAACGGTGCCGAACGTGTAGTTGTGTCACAGCTTCACCGTTCTCCGGGTGTGTTCTTCGGTCAGAGTGTACATGCCAATGGTACGAAACTTTACTCGGCTCGTATTATTCCGTTTAAAGGTTCGTGGATTGAGTTTGCTACCGACATCAATAATGTGATGTACGCATACATCGACCGTAAGAAGAAATTGCCGGTAACTACTTTGTTACGCGCGATTGGTTTCGAGAACGATAAGGATATTCTTGAGATTTTCAACCTTGCAGAAGATGTTAAGGTAAACAAAACAAATCTGAAGAGAGTTCTGGGTCGTAAGTTAGCTGCACGTGTTTTGAAAACATGGATTGAAGATTTCGTTGATGAAGATACCGGTGAAGTGGTTTCTATCGAACGTAACGAGGTTATTATCGACCGTGAAACCGTACTGGAGGAAGTACATATTGATGAAATTCTGGAATCGGGAGTTCAAAACATCCTTTTGCATAAGGACGAGCCGAATCAATCTGATTTCTCTATTATATATAATACTCTGCAGAAGGACCCGAGTAACTCGGAAAAAGAAGCTGTGTTGTATATCTATCGTCAATTGCGTAACGCCGATCCGGCCGATGATGCAAGTGCACGTGAAGTTATCAACAACTTGTTCTTCTCAGAAAAACGATATGACCTTGGTGATGTAGGTCGTTACAGAATCAACAAGAAACTGAATCTGACGACTGATATGGACGTGCGTGTCCTCACGAAGGAAGATATCATTGAAATCATCAAATATCTGATTGAGTTGATTAATTCAAAAGCAGATGTGGATGATATTGACCACTTGAGCAACCGTCGTGTACGTACAGTAGGTGAACAGCTTTCTAACCAGTTTGCTGTTGGTTTGGCTCGTATGTCTCGTACGATTCGTGAACGTATGAACGTTCGTGACAATGAAGTATTTACTCCGATTGATTTGATCAATGCGAAGACTATTTCTTCTGTGATCAATTCTTTCTTTGGAACAAATGCTTTGTCACAGTTCATGGACCAGACAAACCCGTTGGCTGAAATTACGCACAAGCGCCGTATGTCTGCCCTAGGTCCTGGTGGTCTTTCTCGTGAACGTGCCGGATTTGAGGTTCGTGACGTTCACTATACACACTACGGTCGTCTTTGTCCGATTGAGACTCCTGAAGGTCCGAATATCGGTTTGATTTCTTCCTTGTGTGTATTCGCTAAAATTAATGAGCTGGGATTCATTGAAACTCCGTACCGTAAGGTGGAAAACGGAAAAGTGGATCTTTCCGATAATGGTCTGGTTTATCTGACTGCTGAAGAAGAAGAAGAAAAGATTATTGCACAGGGTAATGCTCCGTTGAATGATGACGGTACATTTGTTCGCAATAAAGTTAAATCTCGTCAGGACGCTGACTTCCCGGTTGTAGAACCGTCTGAAGTAGATTTGATGGACGTTTCTCCTCAGCAGATTGCATCGATTGCTGCTTCACTGATTCCGTTCCTGGAACATGATGATGCTAACCGTGCATTGATGGGATCAAACATGATGCGCCAGGCAGTTCCTTTGTTGAGAAGTGAAGCTCCGATTGTAGGTACAGGTATCGAACGACAGTTAGTGAGAGACTCTCGCACGCAGATTACTGCAGAAGGCGATGGTGTTGTTGACTTCGTTGATGCTACTACGATCCGTATTTTGTATGACCGTACAGAGGACGAAGAATTTGTAAGCTTCGAGCCTGCTTTGAAAGAATATAGAATTCCGAAGTTCCGTAAGACGAACCAGAACATGACTATTGACTTGCGTCCGATTTGTGACAAAGGTCAGCGCGTGAAGAAGGGTGACATCCTGACTGAAGGTTATTCTACCGAAAAGGGTGAATTAGCTTTGGGTAAAAACCTGTTGGTTGCTTATATGCCATGGAAGGGATATAACTATGAGGATGCTATCGTATTGAACGAACGCGTGGTTCGCGAGGACTTGTTGACTTCTGTTCACGTAGAAGAATACTCTTTGGAAGTTCGTGAAACGAAGCGTGGTATGGAAGAATTGACTTCTGATATTCCGAATGTAAGTGAGGAAGCTACTAAAGACCTGGATGAAAATGGTATCGTAAGAATCGGTGCGCGTATCGAACCGGGTGATATCATGATCGGTAAGATTACTCCGAAAGGTGAATCTGATCCTTCTCCGGAAGAAAAACTACTTCGTGCTATCTTCGGTGATAAGGCAGGTGATGTGAAAGATGCTTCTTTAAAAGCTTCTCCTTCTTTGAAAGGTGTTGTTATTGATAAGAAACTTTTCTCACGTGTAATCAAGAACCGTAGCTCTAAACTGGCGGATAAAGCATTGTTGCCTAAGATTGACGATGAGTTTGAATCAAAGGTTGCAGACTTGAAGCGTATTCTGGTTAAGAAACTGATGACTTTGACTGAAGGCAAGGTTTCTCAGGGTGTGAAAGACTACTTAGGAGCAGAAGTTATTGCTAAGGGATCTAAGTTCAGTGCTTCTGATTTTGATTCACTTGACTTTACTTCTATTCAGCTGAGTAACTGGACTAGTGATGACCATACTAATGGTATGGTTCGTGATCTGGTTATGAACTTTATCAAGAAATACAAAGAGCTGGATGCTGAATTGAAGCGTAAGAAGTTTGCTATCACTATCGGTGATGAACTTCCGGCTGGTATCATTCAGATGGCTAAAGTATATATTGCTAAGAAACGTAAGATTGGTGTAGGTGATAAGATGGCAGGTCGTCACGGTAACAAGGGTATCGTGTCACGTGTTGTGCGTCAGGAAGATATGCCGTTCTTGGCAGATGGTACTCCGGTTGACATTGTACTGAATCCGTTGGGTGTGCCTTCTCGTATGAACATTGGTCAGATTTTTGAAGCTGTATTAGGTCGTGCCGGAAAAACTTTGGGCGTGAAATTTGCAACTCCTATTTTTGACGGTGCTACGATGGACGACTTGGATCAGTGGACAGACAAAGCGGGATTGCCACGTTACTGTAAAACTTATCTTTGTGATGGTGGTACAGGTGAGCAATTTGACCAGGCAGCAACCGTAGGTGTGACTTATATGCTGAAGCTGGGGCACATGGTTGAAGACAAGATGCACGCTCGTTCTATCGGTCCGTACTCATTGATTACTCAGCAACCTCTTGGTGGTAAAGCACAGTTCGGTGGTCAGCGTTTCGGAGAAATGGAGGTTTGGGCACTCGAAGGCTTCGGTGCTGCTCATATCCTGCAGGAAATCTTGACTATTAAGTCTGACGACGTAGTAGGACGTTCTAAGGCTTATGAAGCAATTGTGAAAGGTGAACCGATGCCGCAACCCGGTATTCCGGAATCCTTGAACGTATTGTTACACGAGTTGAGAGGTTTAGGTTTGAGTATCAACCTAGAATAAAATAATGAAAGAATGCAGGATGTCAATAGACCGATGAAGGTCTGTTGACATTCGCATCTTCTTCAATTTCCAATGATTCAATTATCAAATCTCAATTATATAGAGTATGGCTTTTAGAAAAGAAAATAAGACGAAAAGCAATTTCTCGAAGATCTCAATTGGTCTGGCTTCTCCGGAAGAAATCCTAGAGAATTCGAGTGGTGAAGTTTTGAAGCCTGAAACCATAAATTACCGTACGTACAAACCCGAACGCGATGGTTTGTTCTGCGAGCGCATTTTTGGTCCTATTAAGGATTACGAATGCCATTGCGGTAAATATAAGCGTATCCGTTATAAAGGTATCGTCTGCGACCGTTGTGGTGTAGAAGTTACAGAAAAGAAAGTACGCCGTGAACGTATGGGACATATACAGTTGGTGGTGCCGGTGGCACACATCTGGTATTTCCGTTCGCTTCCAAATAAGATCGGTTATTTGCTCGGACTGCCGACAAAGAAGCTGGATTCGATTATATATTACGAACGTTATGTTGTTATTCAGCCGGGTGTAAAGGCTGAAGATGGCATTGCCGAATATGATTTACTTTCTGAAGAAGAATATCTGGATATTCTGGATACACTTCCGAAGGACAATCAATATCTGGAGGATAATGATCCGAATAAGTTCATCGCTAAGATGGGAGCTGAAGCAATCTATGATTTGCTGGCTCGTTTGGATCTGGATGCTCTGTCTTATGAATTGCGTCACCGTGCAGGCAATGATGCTTCACAGCAACGTAAGAATGAGGCATTGAAACGTCTGCAGGTTGTAGAATCGTTCCGTGCATCACGTGGACGTAACAAGCCGGAATGGATGATTGTACGTATCGTACCGGTTATTCCGCCCGAACTCCGTCCATTGGTTCCATTGGATGGTGGTCGTTTTGCTACTTCTGACTTGAATGACCTTTATCGTCGTGTTATCATTCGTAACAACCGTCTGAAGAGACTGATCGAAATCAAAGCTCCGGAAGTAATCTTGCGTAATGAGAAACGTATGCTTCAGGAATCTGTAGACTCATTGTTCGATAATTCACGTAAATCAAGTGCAGTGAAGACGGATGCTAACCGTCCGTTGAAATCACTGTCTGATAGCTTGAAAGGTAAACAAGGACGTTTCCGTCAGAACTTGTTGGGTAAACGTGTTGACTACTCTGCACGTTCGGTAATTGTTGTTGGTCCGGAACTGAAGATGGGTGAGTGCGGTATTCCTAAATTGATGGCTGCCGAACTTTATAAGCCGTTTATTATCCGTAAGCTCATTGAACGTGGTATCGTTAAGACAGTGAAATCTGCAAAGAAGATTGTAGATCGTAAGGAAGCGGTGATCTGGGATATTCTGGAACACGTAATGAAAGGACATCCTGTACTGTTGAACCGTGCTCCGACATTGCACCGTTTGGGTATCCAGGCATTCCAGCCGAAGATGATCGAAGGTAAAGCTATCCAGTTGCACCCGTTGGCATGTACGGCATTCAACGCCGACTTCGACGGTGACCAGATGGCTGTTCACTTGCCTTTGAGTAACGAAGCAATTCTTGAAGCTCAGATGTTGATGCTTCAGTCACATAATATCCTGAATCCGGCAAATGGTGCGCCTATTACTGTGCCTGCACAGGATATGGTTCTTGGTTTGTATTACATTACCAAGTTGCGTGCCGGTGCTAAGGGAGAAGGACTTACATTCTACGGACCGGAAGAAGCATTAATCGCTTATAATGAAGGTAAGGTAGATATTCATGCTCCGGTAAAGGTGATCGTGAAAGACGTTGATGAAAATGGTAACATTGTTGACGTTATGCGTGAAACTTCTGTAGGACGTGTGATTGTTAATGAAATTGTTCCTCCTGAAGCAGGTTATATCAATACGATTATTTCTAAGAAATCTCTTCGTGATATCATTAGTGATGTAATCAAGGTTTGTGGTGTGGCTAAAGCTGCAGACTTCTTGGATGGAATCAAGAACTTAGGTTACCAAATGGCCTTTAAGGGTGGTTTGTCATTCAACTTGGGTGATATTATTATCCCGAAAGAAAAAGAGACATTGGTACAAAAAGGTTACGACGAAGTTGAACAAGTCGTAAACAACTATAATATGGGTTTCATTACCAACAACGAACGTTATAATCAGGTAATTGATATCTGGACACATGTGAACTCTGAGTTGTCTAACATCTTGATGAAAACTATTTCTTCGGATGACCAAGGATTTAACTCTGTATACATGATGCTGGATTCGGGTGCCCGTGGTTCTAAAGAACAGATTCGTCAGTTGTCCGGTATGCGTGGTTTGATGGCTAAGCCCCAGAAAGCTGGTGCTGAAGGTGGTCAGATTATTGAAAACCCGATCTTGTCAAACTTTAAAGAGGGACTTTCTGTGTTGGAGTACTTTATCTCTACTCACGGTGCCCGTAAAGGTTTGGCGGATACCGCTTTGAAGACTGCCGATGCCGGATATTTGACTCGTCGTCTGGTAGACGTTTCTCACGACGTGATCATCACGGAAGAAGACTGCGGTACACTTCGTGGATTGGTTTGTACAGACTTGAAGAATAACGATGAAGTAATCGCTACCCTGTATGAACGCATCTTAGGTCGTGTTTCTGTACATGATATTATTCATCCTACTACAGGCGAATTGCTTGTTGCCGGTGGTGAAGAAATCACAGAAGAAGTTGCTAAGAAGATTCAGGATTCTCCGATTGAAAGCGTTGAAATCCGTTCTGTATTGACTTGTGAAGCGAAGAAGGGTGTTTGTGCTAAGTGTTACGGACGTAACCTGGCAACAAGCCGCATGGTTCAGAAGGGTGAGGCTGTCGGTGTAATTGCTGCTCAGTCAATCGGTGAGCCGGGTACACAGTTGACATTGCGTACATTCCACGCCGGTGGTACTGCTGCGAATATTGCGGCAAATGCAAGTATTGTGGCTAAGAACAGTGCTCGTCTGGAATTTGAAGAACTTCGTACGGTAGATATCGTAGACGAAATGGGTGAAGCTGCAAAAGTAGTGGTAGGCCGTTTGGCTGAAGTTCGTTTTGTGGACGTAAATACTGGTATCGTTCTTTCTACGCACAATGTACCTTATGGTTCTACATTATATGTATCGGATGGTGATCTGGTTGAAAAGGGTAAGTTAATTGCTAAATGGGACCCGTTCAATGCCGTTATTATAACTGAAGCAACTGGTAAGATTGAATTCGAAGGTGTAATTGAGAATGTTACCTATAAAGTGGAATCGGATGAAGCAACCGGTCTTCGTGAAATCATCATTATTGAATCTAAGGATAAAACGAAAGTTCCTTCGGCTCATATCCTGACAGAAGACGGTGATCTGATTCGTACTTATAACTTACCGGTAGGTGGTCACGTGATTATTGAAAATGGTCAGAAAGTGAAAGCCGGTGAAGTAATCGTGAAGATTCCGCGTGCTGTAGGTAAGGCGGGTGACATCACGGGTGGTCTTCCTCGTGTTACTGAGTTGTTTGAAGCACGTAATCCGTCTAATCCTGCTGTCGTTTCTGAAATTGACGGTGAGGTTACAATGGGTAAGATCAAGCGTGGTAACCGTGAAATCATCGTAACTTCGAAAACAGGTGAAGTGAAGAAGTATCTTGTTGCATTGTCCAAACAGATTCTGGTTCAGGAGAACGACTATGTGCGTGCTGGTACTCCATTATCTGATGGTGCTACTACTCCGGCTGATATCCTGGCAATTAAAGGTCCTACGGCTGTACAGGAATATATTGTGAATGAAGTTCAGGATGTATACCGTCTGCAGGGTGTGAAGATCAATGATAAGCATTTTGAGATTATCGTTCGCCAGATGATGCGTAAGGTTCAGATCGATGAGCCGGGTGATACTCGCTTCTTGGAACAACAGGTAGTGGATAAGCTTGAGTTTATGGAGGAAAACGATCGTATCTGGGGTAAGAAAGTGGTTGTTGATGCAGGTGATTCTCAGAATATGCAGCCGGGACAGATTGTGACTGCCCGTAAGTTGCGTGATGAGAACAGTATGCTGAAGCGCCGTGACTTGAAACCTGTTGAGGTACGTGATGCTGTAGCTGCAACTTCTACTCAGATTCTTCAGGGTATTACGCGTGCTGCACTGCAGACTTCAAGCTTTATGTCAGCTGCATCCTTCCAGGAAACAACGAAGGTGTTGAATGAGGCTGCTATCAATGGCAAGACAGATAAACTTGAAGGAATGAAGGAAAACGTAATTTGCGGTCACTTAATTCCGGCAGGTACAGGTCAGCGTGAATTTGAAAAGATTATCGTTGGTTCAAAAGAAGAGTATGATCGTATCTTGGCGAACAAGAAGACAGTACTTGATTACAATGAAGTAGAATAATACAATTCAATTGACTATATGAAAAAGGAGCGATTGCTGTAGCAGGCAGTTGCTCCTTTTTTTGTTTCTTTTACCTGACTGTATCATTCTTATCTCGATAAAATTTTGTTATTTTGCAAAAAAACATTTTATCTTATTTAATATGGAAGAACAAAATAACAACCAGTTACAGATCGAGTTGAAAGAAGAAGTAGCGCAAGGAACTTATGCGAATCTTGCAATCATTACTCATTCAAGCTCTGAGTTTATTCTAGACTTTGTACGGGTTATGCCAGGAGTGCCGAAAGCAGGAGTGCAATCTCGTATTATAGTAGCTCCAGAACACGCAAAACGCTTGTTGCGGGCATTGGAGGATAACATAGCAAAGTATGAACGTGCTTTTGGGCCTATTCGTATTTCTGAAGAGTCACCGATGCCTCCGCTAAGTGTTGTAAAAGGCGAAGCATGAGGTTGATATAAAAACATTAAAAAAGAAAAAAAAGTTGTAGCGCATTGAATATTCAAATATTATTCGTATTTTTGCAGCCCAAAATGTATAGTTACGAAATTAATATAACAATAATATAAATCAAAAAACAATTAAAATGCCTACAATTCAGCAATTAGTAAGAAAAGGACGCGAAGCGCTGGTGGAGAAAAGTAAATCTCCAGCCTTGGATTCATGTCCTCAAAGACGTGGCGTTTGCGTGAGAGTATATACTACTACTCCGAAGAAGCCGAACTCTGCAATGCGTAAAGTAGCTCGTGTACGTTTGACTAACCAAAAAGAGGTTAACTCATACATTCCGGGAGAAGGACACAACTTGCAGGAACACTCAATCGTTTTGGTACGTGGCGGTCGTGTAAAAGACCTTCCTGGTGTACGTTATCACATTGTACGTGGTACACTTGATACAGCAGGTGTTGCTGGTCGTACTCAAAGACGTTCTAAATACGGAGCTAAGCGTCCGAAACCAGGACAAGCTGCACCGGCTAAGAAAAAATAAGGATTAAAACCTAATTAGAATTAAAGTAATAACTTACGTTTTAGTTTGTTGGAAATGCTAAAGGTTGAGTAAATTCTCCGGTGGGAGAGTTGAAGAAGTCAAGAAGTAGACAACCAAGAACAAAAACATTATTTTTCAAACAAATGAGAAAAGCAAAACCAAAAAAACGCGTAATCCTTCCGGATCCCGTTTTTAATGACCAAAAGGTTTCTAAGTTTGTAAACCATTTGATGTATGATGGTAAAAAGAATGCGTCTTATGAAATCTTTTATGCCGCTCTGGAAACAGTGAAAGCAAAACTTCCTAACGAAGAAAAATCAGCTCTCGAAATCTGGAAAAAGGCTTTGGATAATGTAACTCCGCAAGTAGAAGTAAAATCTCGTCGTGTAGGTGGTGCTACCTTCCAGGTTCCTACTGAAATCCGTCCTGATCGTAAAGAATCGGTTTCAATGAAAAACTTGATTCTGTTTGCTCGCAAAAGAGGTGGTAAATCTATGGCAGACAAATTGGCTGCTGAAATCATGGATGCCTTTAACGAACAGGGTGGCGCATACAAACGTAAAGAAGATATGCATAGAATGGCTGAAGCTAACCGTGCATTTGCTCATTTCAGATTCTAATACTATAAGAATATAACCGATTTAGATTAAAAACTTAAAGTAAAGGAATAAGAAAATGGCAAAGACAGATTTACATTTGACTCGTAATATCGGTATCATGGCTCACATTGATGCCGGAAAAACAACAACTTCTGAACGTATCCTGTTCTACACTGGATTGACTCACAAAATTGGTGAGGTACACGATGGTGCTGCAACAATGGACTGGATGGAACAGGAGCAAGAACGTGGTATTACTATTACATCTGCTGCAACAACAACAAGATGGAAATATGCTGGTGATACTTATAAAATCAACTTGATTGATACTCCGGGACACGTTGACTTTACTGCTGAAGTAGAACGTTCGTTACGTATTCTGGATGGTGCTGTGGCTGCTTACTGTGCAGTAGGTGGTGTAGAACCTCAATCAGAAACTGTATGGCGTCAAGCTGATAAGTATAATGTGCCACGTATTGCGTACGTAAACAAAATGGACCGTTCGGGTGCTGACTTCTTTGAGGTTGTACGCCAGATGAAAGCTGTTTTGGGTGCTAATCCTTGTCCAATCGTTGTTCCTATTGGTGCTGAAGAAACCTTCAAAGGTCTGGTAGACTTGATTAAAATGAAAGCTATCTATTGGCATGATGAAACAATGGGAGCTGACTATACAGTTGAAGAAATACCGGCAGATCTCGTTGATGAAGCAAATGAATGGAGAGATAAAATGCTTGAAAAGGTAGCTGAGTTTGACGATGCTTTGATGGAGAAATATTTCGACGATCCTTCTACTATTACAGAAGAAGAAGTGTTGAGAGCCCTCCGCAATGCAACAGTTCAGATGGCAGTTGTACCAATGTTGTGTGGCTCTTCATTTAAGAATAAGGGTGTTCAGACATTGTTGGACTATGTTTGTGCTTTCTTGCCTTCTCCATTGGATACTGAGAATGTGATTGGTACAAATCCGAATACAGGTGCAGAAGAAGATCGTAAACCGAGTGATGATGAGAAAACATCAGCTTTGGCATTTAAGATTGCTACTGACCCTTATGTAGGTCGTTTGACTTTCTTCCGTGTATATTCGGGTAAGATTGAAGCTGGTTCTTATATCTATAATTCTCGCTCTGGTAAGAAAGAACGTGTTTCTCGTCTGTTCCAGATGCATTCAAACAAGCAGAATCCGGTTGAAGTAATCGGTGCTGGTGATATTGGTGCAGGTGTAGGTTTTAAAGATATTCATACTGGTGATACGCTTTGTGATGAAACAGCTCCGATCGTATTAGAGTCTATGGACTTCCCGGAACCGGTAATCGGTATTGCAGTTGAGCCTAAAACTCAGAAAGACATGGATAAATTGTCTAACGGTTTGGCTAAGCTCGCTGAAGAAGATCCGACATTTACAGTTAAGACTGATGAGCAAACTGGACAGACTGTAATCTCTGGTATGGGTGAGTTACACTTGGATATCATTATTGACCGTTTGAAACGTGAATTTAAAGTAGAATGTAACCAAGGTAAACCTCAGGTTAATTATAAAGAAGCTATCACTAAGACAGTTGATCTTCGTGAAGTTTATAAGAAACAGTCTGGTGGTCGTGGTAAGTTTGCAGATATCATCGTTAAGATCGGTCCTGTTGATGAAGATTTCAAAGAAGGCGGATTGCAGTTTATCGATGAAGTGAAGGGCGGTAATATTCCTAAAGAATTTATTCCTTCAGTTCAGAAAGGTTTCACAAGCGCAATGAAGAACGGTGTGTTGGCCGGATATCCGTTGGATTCAATGAAGGTAACTTTGATTGATGGTTCATTCCATCCGGTTGACTCTGACCAGTTGTCTTTCGAAATTTGTGCTATTCAGGCATATAAGAATGCATGTGCTAAAGCAGGTCCGGTATTGATGGAGCCTATCATGAAGCTGGAGGTTGTTACTCCGGAAGAAAACATGGGTGATGTGATCGGTGACTTGAATAAGCGTCGTGGTCAGGTTGAAGGTATGGAATCTAGCCGTTCCGGTGCTCGTATTGTGAAAGCAATGGTGCCACTGGCTGAAATGTTTGGTTATGTAACAGCGTTACGTACTATTACATCTGGTCGCGCAACTTCATCAATGGTATATTCTCATCACGCTCAAGTTTCTAACTCTATTGCTAAGGCAGTATTGGAAGAAGTAAAAGGACGTGCTGATTTACTCTAAAAGAATATCAAAAGCAGCAGGCTAGCGAATGACTCTTAGCCTGCCGCTTTCTCTTATTTATAAATATATTAATTTAAAACCATAATGAGTCAGAAAATTAGAATTAAATTGAAATCTTACGACCACAACTTGGTTGACAAGTCAGCTGAGAAGATTGTAAGAACCGTAAAGGCTACGGGTGCTATTGTTAGTGGTCCAATTCCTCTGCCTACGCACAAGCGTATCTTTACAGTGAACCGCTCGACTTTCGTTAACAAGAAGTCACGTGAACAGTTTGAACTCTCTTCTTATAAGAGATTGATCGACATCTATAGCTCAACTGCTAAGACGGTAGATGCTCTTATGAAGCTTGAGTTGCCGAGTGGTGTGGAAGTAGAAATTAAAGTTTGATAATTAAAAATTAGTGAAATGCCAGGATTATTAGGAAAAAAAATCGGAATGACATCCGTTTTCAGTGCTGATGGTAAGAATGTACCATGCACTGTTATCGAAGCAGGTCCTTGTGTTGTTACTCAGGTTAAAACTGTCGAAAAAGATGGCTATGCAGCTGTTCAGTTGGGTTTCCAGGACAAAAAGGAAAAACATACAACTAAACCGTTGATGGGCCACTTCAAGAGAGCTGGAGTAACACCGAAGAGACACTTGGCCGAGTTCAAAGAATTTGAGACAGAGTTGAATCTGGGTGATACTATTACTGTAGAGATGTTCAATGACGCTACTTTCGTAGACGTTGTCGGAACTTCTAAAGGTAAAGGTTTCCAGGGTGTAGTTAAGAGACATGGTTTCGGTGGTGTAGGCCAAGCTACTCACGGTCAGCACAACCGTGCTCGTAAGCCGGGTTCTATCGGTGCTTGTTCTTATCCAGCTAAAGTATTCAAAGGAATGCGCATGGGCGGACAGCTCGGTGGTGACAGAGTTACTGTTCAAAACTTGCAGGTATTAAAAGTAATCGCGGATCATAACCTTCTTTTGATCAAAGGTTCTATCCCGGGTTGCAAAGGTTCAATCGTAATAATTGAGAAATAATGGAAGTTAACGTATATAACATTAAAGGTGAAGACACTGGGAGAAAGGTTACGTTAAACGAATCTATCTTCGGAATTGAGCCCAACGACCACGCTATCTATTTGGATGTAAAGCAATTTATGGCCAACCAGCGTCAGGGTACTCATAAGTCAAAAGAAAGAAGTGAAATCAGTGGCTCTACTCGTAAGATCGGTCGCCAGAAAGGTGGTGGTGGAGCACGTCGTGGTGATATGAATTCACCGGTACTCGTTGGTGGTGCTCGTGTTTTTGGTCCGAAACCAAGAGACTACTTCTTCAAGTTGAATAAAAAAGTTAAGACATTGGCTCGTAAGTCAGCATTGTCTTATAAAGTTCAGAACAACGCGCTTATTGTTGTTGAAGACTTCGTTTTTGAAGCTCCTAAGACAAAAGATTTCGTTGCTATGACAAAAAATCTTAAAGTTTCCGATAAAAAGCTACTTGTAATTTTACCGGAAGCAAATAAAAACGTATATTTGTCAGCTCGTAACATAGAGGGTGCAAACGTGCAGACTGTCTCAGGATTAAATACTTACAGAGTATTGAATGCTGGGGTTGTTGTGCTTACAGAAAACTCTCTGAAGGCTATTGACAATATCTTAATTTAAAAAGGAGGCTTAAATAATGGGAATTATTATTAAACCGTTGGTAACAGAGAAAATGACTGCAATCACTGATAAGCTGAATCGTTTCGGCTTTGTTGTACGTCCTGATGCTAACAAACTGGAAATTAAGAAGGAAGTTGAAGCTCTTTATAATGTTACTGTAGTTGATGTGAATACAGTGAAGTATGCTGGCAAAAATAAAAGCCGTTATACTAAAGCAGGTATCATCAATGGCCGTACGAATGCATTCAAAAAAGCAATCGTAACATTGAAAGAAGGAGATACTATTGATTTTTATAGTAATATTTAATAAAAATGGCAGTACGTAAATTAAAGCCCACAACACCGGGGCAAAGACATAAAATTATTGGTACTTTCGAAGAAATTACTGCATCAGTACCAGAAAAGTCTCTTGTATATGGTAAGAAATCATCTGGTGGTCGTAACAACGAAGGTAAGATGACTATGCGCTACATTGGTGGCGGTCATAGAAAGGTGATTAGAATTGTTGATTTCAAGAGAAACAAAGACGGTGTACCAGCAGTGGTTAAGACAATTGAATACGATCCGAATCGTTCGGCTCGTATCGCTTTGTTATATTACGCTGATGGAGAAAAAAGATATATTATTGCTCCCAATGGATTGCAAGTTGGTGCGACTCTGATGTCGGGTGAAACAGCAGCGCCAGAGATTGGTAATACTCTTCCCCTTCAGAATATTCCGGTTGGTACTGTAATTCACAATATTGAGTTACGTCCGGGACAGGGTGCTGCTCTGGTTAGATCAGCTGGAAACTTTGCTCAGTTAACTTCTCGTGAGGGTAAGTATTGTGTGATTAAATTGCCTTCAGGTGAAGTAAGACAGATTCTTAGCACTTGTAAAGCTACTATCGGTAGTGTTGGTAACTCAGATCATGGATTGGAACGCTCAGGTAAGGCTGGACGCTCTCGTTGGCAAGGTCGTCGTCCTCGTAACCGTGGTGTTGTAATGAACCCGGTTGATCACCCGATGGGTGGTGGTGAAGGACGTTCTTCCGGAGGACATCCAAGATCTCGTAAGGGATTGTACGCTAAGGGACTTAAGACTAGAGCTCCTAAGAAACAATCGTCTAAGTACATTATTGAGAGAAGAAAAAAGTAATCTGATTAATTGAGTAAACTATGAGTCGTTCATTAAAAAAAGGTCCATATATTAACGTAAAGCTTGAAAAGAGAATTTTTGCCATGAATGAATCTGGCAAAAAAGTCGTAGTAAAGACATGGGCCAGAGCTTCAATGATTTCGCCTGATTTTGTAGGCCATACAGTTGCAGTTCACAATGGAAATAAATTTATTCCTGTATATGTTACCGAAAATATGGTAGGACACAAGTTGGGCGAATTTGCTCCAACTCGTACATTCAGAGGACACGCTGGTAACAAGAAAAGATAACAGGAATTATTTGAAATAATAAAGTAATAAATATAATGGGAGCAAGAAAAAAAATATCGGCTGAAAAAAGAAAAGAAGCCCTTAAGACCATGTATTTTGCTAAATTGCAAAATGTTCCTACTTCTCCACGTAAGATGCGCTTAGTCGCTGATATGATTCGTGGTATGGAAGTGAACAGAGCACTTGGTGTTTTGAAATTTTCTTCAAAAGAAGCTGCTGCAAGAGTGGAAAAATTGCTTCGCTCTGCAATTGCTAACTGGGAACAGAAAAACGAACGTAAAGCAGAAAGCGGCGAGTTGTTCGTAACGCAGATTTTTGTTGATGGTGGCGCTACACTCAAAAGAATGAGACCGGCACCGCAGGGTAGAGGTTATAGAATTCGCAAACGTTCAAATCACGTAACATTGTTCGTTGGTGCTAAAAGTAATAACGAAGATCAAAATTAAGGTAGATGGGACAAAAAGTTAATCCAATAAGCAACCGTTTAGGAATTATCAGAGGATGGGATTCTAACTGGTATGGTGGAAATGATTACGGTGATTCTTTGCTGGAAGATAGCAAAATCCGTAAATATCTTAATGCAAGACTTGCAAAGGCAAGTGTATCAAGAATCGTAATTGAACGTACGCTGAAGCTCGTTACTATTACTGTTTGCACTGCTCGCCCGGGTATTATCATCGGTAAAGGTGGCCAAGAAGTTGATAAGTTAAAAGAAGAGTTGAAGAAGGTTACCGACAAAGATATTCAGATTAATATCTTTGAAGTGAAAAGACCGGAACTGGATGCTGTAATTGTTGCTAACAACATTGCTCGCCAGGTAGAAGGTAAAATTGCCTACCGCCGTGCCATTAAAATGGCTATCGCAAATACAATGCGTATGGGTGCTGAAGGTATCAAAATTCAGATTTCAGGACGTTTGAATGGAGCTGAAATGGCTCGTTCTGAAATGTATAAAGAAGGAAGAACTCCGTTGCACACTTTCAGAGCTGATATCGACTACTGTCATGCTGAAGCATTGACTAAAGTGGGTCTTTTAGGTATCAAAGTTTGGATTTGTAGAGGTGAAGTGTTTGGTAAGAAAGAATTAGCTCCGAACTTTACACAAAGCAAAGAAAGTGGTCGTGGAAACAATGGTGGAAACAACGGCGGAAAGAACTTCAAAAGAAAGAAAAATAATCGCTAAACGAATTTGAATTTTAGGAAACTATGTTACAACCGAAAAAGACAAAATTCAGAAGACAACAAAAAGGCCGTGCAAAAGGTAATGCCCAGAGAGGTAACCAGCTGGCTTTCGGTTCTTTTGGCATTAAGGCTTTGGAAACTAAATGGATTACAGGCCGTCAGATCGAAGCTGCTCGTATTGCAGTAACAAGATATATGCAACGTCAAGGACAGATCTGGATCCGTATATTCCCGGATAAACCAATTACTAGAAAACCAGCCGATGTGCGTATGGGTAAAGGTAAAGGTGCTCCCGAGGGATTTGTGGCTCCTGTAACTCCAGGTAGAATCATTATTGAAGCTGAAGGAGTATCTTACGAAATCGCGAAAGAAGCATTGCGCTTAGCTGCTCAAAAGCTTCCTATTACAACGAAGTTTGTCGTAAGACGTGATTATGATATTCAAAATCAAAATGCGTAAGGTTTATGAAAATTGCAGAAATTAAAGAAATGACTACTAATGATTTAGTAGAAAGAGTAGAGGCAGAAACAGCTAATTATAACCAGATGGTTATCAATCATTCTATTTCTCCTTTGGAAAATCCTGCTCAAATCAAACAATTACGCAGGACTATTGCGCGTATGAAAACAGAATTACGCCAAAGAGAACTTAACAATAAATGATCAGCTTGATGGAAGCAAGAAATTTAAGAAAAGAAAGAACAGGGGTTGTATTGAGCAACAAGATGGAAAAAACTATCACAGTTGCTGCCAAGTTTAAAGAAAAACACCCTATATATGGTAAGTTCGTTAGTAAAACGAAGAAGTACCATGCTCATGATGAAAAGAATGAATGCAATATCGGTGATACTGTACGCATCATGGAAACTCGTCCTTTGAGCAAGACTAAAAGATGGAGATTAGTAGAAATAATTGAAAGAGCTAAGTAATTATGATACAAGTAGAATCCAGACTTACAGTATGTGATAACAGTGGAGCTAAAGAAGCTTTGTGTATCCGTGTATTGGGTGGCACAGGTCGTCGTTACGCTTCAGTAGGAGATGTTATTGTAGTTTCCGTAAAGAGTGTTATCCCTTCGAGTGATGTTAAAAAAGGTGCAGTATCAAAGGCTTTGATTGTACGTACGAAGAAAGAAATCCGTCGTCCTGATGGTTCTTATATACGTTTTGATGATAATGCTTGCGTGTTGCTTAATAATGCAGGTGAAATTAGAGGAAGTCGTATTTTCGGTCCTGTAGCAAGAGAACTTCGTGCTACAAACATGAAGGTTGTGTCACTTGCGCCTGAGGTACTTTAATTTTGTAAAAGATTTGAGTAATGAGTAAATTACATATTAAAAAAGGCGATACAGTTTACGTAAATGCTGGCGAAGATAAGGGCAAAACTGGTCGTGTATTGAAGGTTCTTGTTAAAGAAGGTCGTGCAATTGTTGAGGGTATCAATATGGTATCTAAGAGCACTAAGCCGAATGCAAAGAATCCGCAGGGTGGTATTGTGAAGCAAGAAGCTTCTATCCACATTTCAAACTTGAACCCGGTTGATCCAAAAACTGGTAAAGCAACGCGTATTGGGAGAAGAAAGAGTTCTGAAGGAACTTTAGTGCGTTATTCTAAAAAATCAGGAGAGGAGATTTAGTAATGAGTAATACTGCTAGCCTAAAGAAAGAATATGCAGATCGTATTGCACCTGCATTGAAATCACAATTCCAGTATTCTTCAACGATGCAGGTACCCGTACTTAAGAAGATTGTTATCAATCAAGGTTTAGGTATGGCTGTTGCTGATAAGAAGATTATTGAAGTAGCAATCAATGAAATGACAGCTATCACAGGTCAGAAGGCCGTAGCTACCATTTCTCGTAAAGATATCGCAAACTTTAAGTTACGTAAAAAAATGCCGATTGGCGTTATGGTAACTTTGCGCCGTGAGAGAATGTATGAATTCTTGGAAAAACTAGTTCGTGTAGCTCTTCCTCGTATTCGTGACTTCAAAGGTATCGAAAGTAAGTTTGATGGTAAAGGTAACTATACCCTTGGTATTCAGGAACAAATCATTTTCCCTGAAATAAATATCGATAGTATTACAAGAATTCTCGGAATGAATATTACCTTTGTAACTTCTGCGGAGACAGATGAAGAAGGTTATGCCTTGTTGAAGGAATTCGGTTTACCTTTTAAAAACGCTAAAAAAGATTAATAGAATATGGCAAAGGAATCAATGAAGGCACGTGAAGTAAAGCGTGCTAAATTAGTAGCCAGATACGCCGAGAAAAGAGCTGCTTTGAAGCAAATCGTGAGAACAGGTGAACCTGCCGATGCTTTTGAAGCTGCACAGAAATTGCAAGAGTTGCCTAAGAATTCAAATCCGATTCGTATGCACAACCGTTGCAAACTGACTGGTCGTCCAAAAGGTTATATCCGTCAGTTCGGAATTTCAAGAATCCAGTTCCGTGAGATGGCATCTAACGGTCTGATCCCGGGCGTAAAGAAAGCAAGCTGGTAATTATTGTTTAAATATTGTCAGGGAAGTCCTGATTAATTTAATTTATTTTTATATGACTGATCCAATAGCAGATTATTTGACGAGGTTGCGGAACGCAATTGGTGCTAAGCACAGAGTTGTAGAAGTTCCCGCTTCGAACTTGAAAAAAGAAATCACTAAGATTCTTTTTGAAAAAGGCTACATTCTTAACTATAAGTTTGTAGAAGATGGTCCTCAAGGAACTATCAAGGTTGCCTTGAAGTATGATTCTGTTAACAAAGTTAACGCAATCAAAAAATTAGAAAGAGTATCTTCTCCGGGTATGCGTAAGTATACTGGTTACAAAGATATGCCGCGTGTTATTAATGGGCTGGGTATTGCTATAATATCTACTTCCAAAGGTGTAATGACTAACAAAGAAGCTGCTGAACTGAAAATCGGTGGTGAAGTCTTGTGTTACGTATATTAATTTAGGAGGAATAAGCAATGTCAAGAATAGGAAAATTACCCATTAGTATCCCTGCTGGAGTGACAGTCACTCTGAAGGATGATGTGGTTACCGTTAAGGGACCCAAAGGCGAACTTAGCCAATATGTGAATCCTGCTATCAATGTTGCCATTGAAGACGGACACGTGACTTTAACAGAAAACGAAAAAGAAATGATTGATAACCCGAAGCAAAAGCATGCTTTCCACGGTTTGTATCGTTCTTTAGTTCATAACATGGTTGTGGGCGTGTCTGAAGGATATAAAAAGGAACTGGAACTTGTCGGTGTAGGTTACCGTGCTTCTAACCAAGGTAACATCATTGAACTGGCTTTAGGTTATACACACAATATTTTCATTCAATTGCCTGCTGAGGTGAAAGTTGAAACTAAGTCTGAAAGAAATAAGAATCCTCTTATTATATTGGAATCGTGTGACAAACAATTGCTTGGTCAAGTTTGCTCTAAAATACGTTCTTTCCGTAAACCTGAACCATATAAGGGTAAAGGTATTAAGTTTGTTGGCGAAGTAATTCGTAGAAAGTCTGGTAAATCAGCCGGCGCTAAGTAAATCATATAAAATTAGATTATTATGACAACAAAAATAGAAAGACGAGTTAAGATCAAATATAGAGTACGCAATAAGATTTCAGGTACTGCTGAACGTCCGCGTATGAGTGTATTTAGAAGTAACAAGCAAATTTATGTCCAGATTATCGATGATCTTTCTGGTAAGACACTGGCTGCTGCTTCTTCTTTAGGTATGGCTGAGAAAGTCGCAAAGAAAGAACAAGCTGCTAAAGTTGGTGAAATGATTGCTAAAAAGGCTCAGGAAGCAGGTATAACTACTGTTGTTTTCGACCGTAATGGTTACTTGTATCATGGGAGAGTAAAAGAAGTAGCTGATGCTGCTCGTAACGGTGGACTTAAATTTTAATCATTATGGCAGGAGTTAATAATAGAGTTAAGGTTACTAACGATATAGAACTGAAGGATAGATTGGTTGCTATTAATCGTGTTACTAAAGTTACCAAAGGTGGTAGAACTTTTAGTTTCTCTGCAATCGTTGTTGTAGGTAACGAAGAAGGTATTATCGGTTGGGGACTTGGTAAAGCAGGTGAAGTAACAGCTGCTATCGCTAAAGGCGTAGAATCAGCTAAAAAGAACCTGGTGAAAGTACCTGTTTTGAAAGGTACTGTTCCTCATGAACAATCAGCTAAGTTTGGTGGTGCTGAAGTATTCATCAAACCTGCATCTCACGGAACCGGTGTAGTAGCTGGTGGTGCTATGCGTGCTGTATTGGAAAGTGTTGGTATTACTGACGTTTTGGCAAAATCTAAAGGTTCTTCAAATCCGCACAACCTTGTTAAAGCTACAATTGAAGCTTTGAGTGAGATGCGTGATGCAAGAATGATTGCTCAGAACAGAGGTATTAGTGTTGAAAAAGTATTTAGAGGATAAGGAGGAGATATGTCAACTATAAAGATTAAACAAGTTAAAAGTAGAATTGGTGCTCCAGCTGATCAGAAAAGAACTCTTGATGCACTGGGACTTCGCAAACTGAACCGTGTGGTTGAACACGAAAGCACTCCTTCAATTCTTGGAATGGTAGATAAAGTAAAACACTTGGTTGCCATTGTTAAGTAATTATTTGTTGAATAAAAAAACGAATTACAATATGAACTTAAGTAATTTAAAACCTGCAGAAGGATCTACTAAGACAAGAAAGAGAATAGGACGTGGTGCCGGTTCTGGCTTGGGTGGTACTTCTACAAGAGGTCATAAAGGAGCTAAATCAAGATCTGGATACTCTAAGAAAGTTGGCTTTGAAGGTGGTCAGATGCCTCTTCAACGTCGAGTACCTAAATTTGGTTTTAAGAATATCAATCGTGTAGAATATAAGGCTATCAACTTGGATACAATTCAGACGCTTGCAGATGCTAAGAATCTGACAAAAGTTGGTATTAGCGACTTTATTGAAGCAGGATTTATTTCTTCAAATCAATTGGTTAAAGTATTGGGTAACGGAGCTCTGACTAACAAGCTGGAAGTAGAAGCTAACGCATTCTCTAAGAGTGCTGCTGCTGCTATTGAAGCTGCTGGTGGAACTGTAGTAAAACTCTGATTCAATGAGAAAAGCTATTGAAACATTAAAGAATATATGGAAGATTGAGGATCTGAGACAGCGGATCCTCATCACCATATTGTTTGTGGCAATTTACCGTTTCGGATCATATGTCGTATTACCGGGTATTAATCCGGCAATGTTGGCAAAATTGCACGAACAAACAAGTGAAGGCCTTTTAGCCTTGTTAAATATGTTCTCTGGAGGAGCATTTTCTAATGCCTCTATTTTTGCATTAGGAATCATGCCTTATATCTCTGCATCTATCGTTATTCAGCTATTGGGAATCGCTGTGCCGTATTTCCAAAAGTTGCAGCGCGAAGGTGAGAGCGGCAGAAGAAAAATGAATCAATATACTCGTTATCTGACGATTGCTATATTGTTAGTTCAGGCCCCTTCTTATTTGCTCAATCTTAAAATGCAGGCTGGCCCTTCCTTAAATGCTTCATTAGATTGGACTCTGTTTATGGTTACCTCTACCATTATTTTGGCAGCAGGTAGTATGTTTATTTTGTGGCTTGGTGAAAGAATAACTGATAAAGGTATTGGTAACGGTATTTCATTTATCATCCTGATCGGTATTATCGCTCGTTTCCCTGATGCTTTGATACAAGAAGTTGTATCCAGAGTAGCAAATAAGAGTGGTGGTCTGATTATGTTTATAATTGAAGTCGTATTCTTATTGTTAGTGATTGGTGCTGCAATCTTGTTGGTACAAGGTACAAGAAAGATTCCTGTACAATATGCTAAAAGAATCGTAGGTAATAAACAATATGGTGGTGCAAGACAGTATATTCCTTTGAAGGTGAATGCTGCTGGTGTAATGCCTATAATCTTTGCTCAGGCAATCATGTTTATTCCAATTACATTTATCGGTTTTTCCAATAATGTAAATAACGCAGGCGGTTTCTTGCATGCGTTTACAGATCATACAAGTTTCTGGTATAATTTTGTTTTTGCGGTAATGATTATATTATTTACATATTTCTATACTGCAATTACAATCAATCCGACTCAGATGGCTGAGGATATGAAGAGAAATAATGGTTTCATCCCTGGTATCAAACCGGGAAAGAAAACAGCAGAGTATATTGATGATATCATGTCTCGTATTACTTTACCGGGTTCTTTTTTCTTGGCATTGGTTGCTATTATGCCTGCTTTTGCTGGTATATTTGGGGTTCAAGCTGGATTTGCTCAATTCTTCGGCGGTACATCTTTGTTAATTCTTGTAGGTGTTGTTCTTGATACACTGCAACAGGTTGAAAGTCATTTGTTGATGAGACATTATGATGGTCTGTTGAAATCAGGTCGTATTAAGGGACGCGCTGGTGTAGCGGCATATTAATTCTTTAGAATAGAAATGATATTTCTTAAGACAGAAGATGAAATAGAATTGCTCCGTCAGAGTAACCTGCTTGTCGGTAGAACTCTAGCTGAGGTTGCTAAAGTGGTGAAGCCTGGTGTAACTACACGTGAGTTGGATAAAGTTGCTGAAGAATTCATTAGAGATAATGGGGCAACTCCAACTTTTAAAGGATTCCCGAATCAATATGGAGACCCGTTTCCTGCATCCATCTGTACTTCTGTAAATGAGCAGGTAGTACATGGAATCCCGGGGGATATTGTTCTGAAAGACGGCGATATCGTATCTGTGGATTGCGGAACTTATATGAATGGTTTTTGTGGAGATTCTGCTTATACTTTTTGTGTAGGAGAGGTAGACGAAGAAATTCGTAACTTGTTGAAGGTAACTAAAGAAGCGTTATATATCGGTATTCAGAATGCAGTGCATGGAAAAAGAATCGGAGATATCGGATATGCTATTCAGCAATATTGTGAGTCTCATTCTTATGGTGTAGTGCGTGAGTTTGTCGGTCACGGCATCGGTAAGGAAATGCACGAAGATCCCCAGGTACCTAATTATGGTAAAAGAGGATATGGTCCTTTGATGAAAAGAGGTCTTTGCATTGCAATTGAGCCGATGATAACGTTGGGAGACAGACAAGTGATTATGGAAGGTGACGGATGGACTGTGAGGACCAGAGATCGTAAATGTGCTGCGCACTTTGAGCATACGGTAGCTGTTGGAGCTGGTGAGGCTGATATTTTGTCTTCATTCAAATTCATAGAAGAAGTTTTAGGAGATAAAGCAATATAATATGGCAAAGCAATCTGCAATAGAACAAGATGGAGTTATAGTTGAAGCATTGTCTAATGCAATGTTTCGTGTTGAATTAGAAAACGGACATGAGATTACTGCACATATTTCAGGTAAGATGCGTATGCATTACATCAAGATCTTGCCGGGAGATAAAGTGAGAGTCGAAATGTCTCCTTACGACTTATCGAAAGGAAGAATTGTGTTTAGATATAAATAAAATTAAGATATGAAAGTAAGAGCATCATTAAAGAAACGCACGCCAGAATGTAAGATCGTTAGACGTAATGGCCGTTTGTATGTTATTAACAAGAAAAATCCTAAGTATAAACAACGTCAAGGATAATTTGTTATTTTTGCAAAAAAAATAATTTAGTATATGGCTATAAGAATAGTTGGTGTAGATTTACCTCAGAATAAAAGAGGTGAAATTGCGTTGACCTATGTATATGGAATAGGTCGCAGTAGTTCAGCAAAAATTTTAGATAAAGCTGGTGTAGATAAAGATCTGAAGGTTAAAGACTGGACAGATGATCAAGCTGCTAAGATTCGTGAGATTATCGGTGCAGAGTATAAAGTAGAAGGTGATCTTCGTTCTGAAATCCAATTGAACATTAAGCGATTAATGGATATTGGTTGTTACCGTGGTGTACGTCATCGTATTGGTCTGCCGGTTAGAGGTCAGAGCACTAAGAACAATGCACGTACTCGTAAGGGTAGAAAGAAAACCGTTGCTAATAAGAAAAAAGCTACTAAATAATAATTGTTGATATGGCAAAAAAAACAGTTGCAGCTAAGAAGAGAAATGTGAAAGTAGACGCTAATGGACAGTTACACGTTCATTCATCTTTCAACAATATTATTGTTTCTCTTGCAAACAGTGAAGGGCAGATTATCTCTTGGTCATCTGCAGGAAAGATGGGATTTAGAGGTTCAAAAAAGAATACTCCTTATGCAGCTCAGATGGCTGCCCAAGATTGTGCAAAAATTGCATTTGATCTTGGCCTGAGAAAGGTAAAAGCATATGTGAAGGGTCCAGGTAACGGACGTGAGTCTGCTATTAGAACTATCCACGGAGCTGGTATTGAGGTTACAGAGATCATCGACGTAACTCCACTTCCACACAATGGTTGTCGTCCTCCGAAAAGACGTAGAGTTTAATTTACCTTTAACTTAAAATGATCTTGATTTTGTTTTTGGATTGCAATAATTTCTTCTCTGCAATCGCGGCTGCAACAAATTGAGTTCATGAATAAACAATTAAATATTTAAAAGAAATGGCTAGATATACTGGACCAAAATCAAGAATAGCCCGTAAATTCGGTGAAGGCATCTTTGGAGCTGATAAAGTTTTGTCAAAGAAGAACTATCCTCCCGGACAACACGGAAATTCAAGAAAAAGAAAAACTTCTGAATATGGTGTGCAACTTCGTGAAAAGCAGAAAGCGAAATACACTTATGGAGTTTTAGAAAAACAATTCCGCAATTTGTTTGAAAAAGCCGCTACCGCTAAAGGTATTACCGGTGAGGTGCTTCTTCAATTGCTGGAAGGCCGTCTTGACAACGTAGTATTCCGTTTGGGTATTGCTCCTACACGTGCTGCTGCTCGTCAGTTGGTTAGTCACAAGCATATTACTGTAGATGGTGAAGTGGTAAACATTCCTTCATTCGCAGTAAAACCAGGACAATTGATTGGTGTTCGTGAAAGATCTAAATCTTTGGAAGTAATTGCTAACTCTCTTGCAGGTTTCAATCACAGCAAATACGCTTGGTTGGAGTGGGATGAAACTTCTAAGGTCGGTAAAATGTTGCATATACCTGAAAGAGCAGACATTCCTGAGAACATTAAAGAACATTTGATCGTTGAATTGTATTCTAAATAATAATTAATTTCATGGCGATATTAGCATTTCAAAAACCTGATAAAGTATTAATGTTGGAGGCGGACTCCAGATTCGGTAAATTCGAATTTCGTCCGTTGGAACCGGGGTTTGGTATTACCGTAGGTAATGCATTACGCCGTATCCTGCTCTCTTCATTAGAGGGTTTTGCTATCACTACTATCAGAATAGATGGTGTGGAGCATGAATTTTCTAGTGTACCTGGAGTAAAAGAGGATGTTACCAACATTATCTTGAATCTGAAACAAGTGAGATTCAAGCAAGTAGTTGAAGAATTCGAGAGCGAAAAAGTGAGCATCACTGTCGAGAATTCAAGTGAATTTAAAGCAGGTGACATAGGTAAGTATTTGACTGGATTTGAAGTGTTAAATCCGGAATTAGTTATTTGTCATTTAGATTCTAAGGCAACTATGCAGATTGATATTACAATTAACAAGGGTCGTGGATATGTTCCTGCTGATGAAAATCGCGAATATTGCACGGATGTTAATGTAATTCCAATCGACTCTATTTATACACCGATACGTAATGTCAAGTATGCTGTAGAAAACTTCCGTGTAGAACAGAAGACTGACTACGAAAAGCTAGTGCTTGAGATTAGTACCGACGGTTCTATACACCCGAAGGAAGCGCTGAAAGAAGCTGCAAAAATTCTGATCTACCACTTCATGTTGTTCTCTGATGAGAAGATCACGCTTGAAAGTAACGATACTGATGGCAATGAAGAGTTTGACGAAGAAGTATTGCATATGCGTCAACTGTTGAAGACTAAGCTTGTTGATATGGACTTGTCAGTTCGTGCCCTCAACTGTTTGAAGGCTGCTGATGTAGAAACTCTCGGCGACTTGGTACAATTCAACAAAACTGACCTGTTGAAGTTCAGAAACTTCGGAAAGAAATCGCTTACCGAGCTTGATGATTTGCTGGAAAGTCTGAATCTATCGTTTGGAACCGACATTTCTAAATATAAATTAGATAAAGAATAAAAAATGAGACATAATAAAAAATTCAATCATTTAGGTCGTACTGCTTCTCACAGAAGCGCTATGTTATCTAACATGGCTTGCTCCTTGATCAAGCACAAAAGAATCACTACGACTGTGGCAAAGGCAAAAGCTTTGAAGAAGTTTGTTGAGCCTTTGATTACAAAGTCTAAAGAAGATACTACGAATTCTCGTCGTGTTGTATTTAGCAACCTGCAAGATAAGATTGCAGTAACAGAATTGTTCAAAGAAATCTCGGTTAAGATTGCTGACCGTCCGGGTGGTTATACTCGTATCATCAAGACTGGTAACCGTTTAGGTGATAATGCAGAAATGTGTTTCATTGAGTTGGTTGACTACAATGAAAACATGGCTAAAGAAAAAGTTGCTAAGAAAGCTACTCGTACTCGTCGTTCTAAGAAGAGTGCCGAAGCTGCTGCTCCTGCTGCAGTTGAAGCTCCTGCAACTGAAGAACCAAAAGCTGAATCAGCTGAATAATTTTACAGTTATTCTTATACATATAAAAAAGGCTACTCATACGGGTAGCCTTTTTTGTATCCTTATGTTTTAGTTATCCTAAGATACATTAAAAGATTTACCGAATGAACTTTTCATAAGAATTATCTGTTATATTTGCAGGAGAATATGGCAAAATTTGTAAAGGTAATATTGTTTCTGTTGCTGGCGGTTGCCCTTCATGGGGTCGCAGGCAATGTTTTCACTGAAAAGCAGGTGGAACAACCAGAGCATGCTGTTACATATTCTATGAAACCGCAGGGGCAGATTAATGCTCCAGAATCTCCTTATCTTCCTGTGGCTGAATTAACTAATTTGCAAAGCCATCAGATATCGGTGACACGCATCCAACGTGTGCAAATCGGTGAATACTTCTCTTCTCTGAGAAATGTGCTGCAATGTTGTGCAGACCGTGATAACTCGCTGTCACAGCATTGGGGAAGGATTTATAATACTACAACTTCCTATTATTGCCAGCCTGCAAGTGAATATTATGTATTTACTTTAAGGCATATTATTATTTAGACGTTTATTTATTGGTATTATTTTACGGATTGCTGGCGTTAATTATATAGTGCCGGTCAGTCTTTATTATCTTCATATTTTTACTAATAATTTAAACTTCAATATTATGGCAACTCAAGCTATTGATGCTACTATATTTGCATCTTCACATCCCGATATCGCTAAACGTACGAGTATCTCCGGTCTTTTAATTTCTTGTGTAATGTTACTGATTGGTATTTTATCTTTTGCTTCTACTTTTGAACTGGAAGATAAATCGTCTACTGTCAGTATGGCTCTGATGGTCTTTGGAACAGGATTGTTCCTTTTAGGTATATTCCGGCTTTTCTGGAAGTCAAAAGAAGTGGTCTATGTACCGACAGGAAGCATAGCGAAAGAGCGTAGTATTTTCTTTGATCTGAAGCATATGGACAAGTTGACTGACCTTGTTAATTCCGGTTCATTTTCTGCGGATTCAAAGATTAAGAGTGAGGCAAGTGGTAATATACGTATGGACGTGATACTATCTGCTGATAATAAATTTGCAGCTGTACAGCTATTCCAGTTTGTACCTTATACATATCAGCCGGTGACTGCTGTGCATTATTTTACCAATGATGCAGCTGCAGCTGTTGCTGCGTTTCTGACTAAAAGTCAATTGAATTAAAGTGCTTAATGCCAAATGGTATTCATGTTGATGGCGAATTGTCATTCATCAGAAGATCATTTCTAAGATAGTCAAGTGCAGGGATGCAGGGATAAATGGATAATGGATTGATAATTACTGAATATCGCACTTCTATGTCTTAATAGCTTAGATACAAGCAGGCTTTAAGGAATAATTTGACATGTGGGGATTAACCGTCGATGACGGCAATCCCCATTTTTTTCATTAAGAAGCACGCATTCATGTTCTGTGCGACTCCGCTTCTCATCTGGTATGAAAATGTCAGTTCGTTGTTGGTAATGTCCGCTTCGAAACAATAATTCCGGATATTTTGTGGAAAAGCATCTATTAGTGTGCCTAGCAGTAGGTCATGAGTAGCGATAATACCATTGGCATCCATGCTCATGAACTGTTTGATTAAGGCAAAAGAACCTTTCTGTTTATCCATAGAGTTAGTTCCTTTCAGAATTTCATCAAGGATGATAAATAATTCTTCTCCGGCTTTGAGTTTATCAATGATTAGTTTCAGTCGTTTGAGTTCGGCGAAGAAGTAAGATTCGTTGTCGGTGAGTGAATCACTTGTCCGGAGGCTGGTGACAAGACGAGCGGGAAATATTTCCATTTTCGCAGCCCATACAGGAGCACCAATGCAAGCCAAGAGGTAGTTGACACCTACGGTGCGCAGGTAAGTACTTTTGCCTGCCATGTTGGCGCCGGTAATAATGATAAAGAACGGGCGTTTCTCCATATCGATTCCATTGCGGACACATTTATTGCGGTCCATGAGCGGATGCCCTAAGGCTTCGGCTTGCAGATGGAAAGACTGAGAAGTTATTTGAGGATAGATGTAATCCGGATGGTTGTATGAGAATGTTGCAAGAGAACAATAAGCATCAATTGCTCCGATAGCTTCGATCCAGCGGGGAAGATCTGCGGAGTGTGCTTCTTTCCATTTCTCGATTTGCATGACTTGGCGGAGTTCCCAAAATAGGAGGCCGTTCAAGATGGTGCTCATTAGCAGATTACCTCGCTGGTCGAGTGCATTCATGAGTTTAGCAAGGCGATGTACGGACTGGGAAGCTGTTTGATTTTGGCTTGTAAGTTCGGCTTTCAGTTGTTGCAATGCAGGGCTGTGCATCTCTTTTTTCTCGGTGATGAGAATCTGGTCGGCGTAAGTAGACAGAATTTGTAGTTTTTCGCCATACGTCGCTTGTATTTTGGTTATTCCTTTTGAGAAGATAAAACTGAATACGACAAAGCATGCAAATACTATCCCGCTGATGCTTGCAGGGAGAAATCCCAGTATCGTTGCGCCGATACACAGGAGGTTTATAATACCTACTGCTGTCGGGAGGATACGGAGGAAAGCGTGTTTCCGATAGTCGCTCGGACTGTTTACCCATTCTTTAATTGCAGAGGTGTCGGATGGCTTGCCTTTATAAAGTAATCCGAGCAGGCGGAATTGTTGTCGAAACTCAAGTTCTGAAGATAGTTCCCGAATCGCTTCCTGACGTTGTTCGATAGCTTCTTTTTCTTCCAGATGTGCATTGAACCAGTTGGCAAGACGCTGTTTGCCGATGGGGGTCGAAGTACGATTGATATACTGGAATAGTGAGTGCTCGCCAAATATGTCCAAGTCGAAAGTATAGAGGTGAGACGGATCGATGTATTCCTTTCCGTTGTCGAAGTCGGAAAAGTCATATTGCAGTGCTCGTAGTTCCTGCTGATTGATTTCTATTTTCTTTTTGAGATAATCTTTCCAGTAAAACCATCGGTTGTGGCTTTGCACCAGCCAAATGAAAGCGATGATGGGAAGTACGGTAAGTACGATGAGTTTTAACCATCCGTCGGACCAAAAAATAATGGCGGAGGCTACTGCTTCTACGAATAAGATCAGTCTCAGAAGGCTGATATAGCGAATGCGTTTCCGCGCTTTTTGTAGTTGTTTTTCTGTTTCCTGAATGATTTGTTGATAGGTTGCTATAATATTTTCTTGTTTTTCCATACGATTATATTGCTTTTCGGACAAAGGTAATATAATTCGTAAAAGGCTGAATGGGAGCGTGTTTTTGTAAAGAGCAGATTTACTCTTTATTAACGGTCATTCAGTAATCAGCGATGAAGTAAGTTGTGATGGTTTAGAGCAAAGTTACATAGGAAATAAACACACTTTGTTATTGTCACTTGTCACCTTTGCGTGATAAGTGTCTTATAATTAGTCAAGTAATGGTGATAATAACCGGTGATAATAAGGTGATAATAGATGTTTTTCTGCTTTCTATTATCACCTGTTTTTAATAGATAATACGGTTAATTTACTGATTATCAGTGGTAAGCGCACTGTTTTAAAGCCTTTGGCTATTTATGTTAAGAACTCCCTTTTAGGCATGAATGTACGTTGTTTATGCCATATATTACTTCCTGTATGCCGCCTATATTAAGACAAGACTCGGCAACCTGTCTTACCCTGGATTTGGTTGACTACTATAAGTATCAACTAAAATGAATAAAAG
>NZ_JAHQUN010000050.1:0-35737 GCF_019052485.1 Bacteroides sp. MSK.20.82 | reverse complement strand
TGTTCGATTTGCTATAGCGATTCTTTTTTATACGGGTACTTTATCGGGGGCTTACCTTTCTCGGATCGTAGCAAGGACATGCCTTGTGGATCGTAGCACTCAGCTGATAATGTCCCGCTATCTGCGCCTCCGGATACTGATGCTTGAGAATCGTCAACAGATCGAGCAGAGCAAAGCGTTGTGCCGTGGTTCTTGTATCCGTCGGTCTGCCATTTTCATCCAGCCCGCCTTCATAACAAATCCCGATACTATGCCTGTTAAATCCACGCACATGGGCACCGATTTCGGAGACGGGACGACAATGATGAAGAACCCCGTCCTGGGTGATATAAAAATGATAGCCAATATCACGGAACCCCCGTTGCAAATGACATTCTCGAAGCCGTTCTACAGGGAAGGAAACATTGCAGCGCGTAGCGCTGCAATGAATCACCAACAACTTAATCTCTCTCGGGAGATACTCATCTTTAGAACTTTCCATGCGGATGTATTACAGATGAGCCGTACAGGACGTTACCCCGATAGCAGAAATGATAGACGTTGCAATTGTCACAATGAACTGAAGAATATTCTTCCAAACTTGCTTTTTCATACAATTTTAATCTTTAATAGTAAATAATGATTGATTAAACAGTCGGGTCCGGAGCTTCATCGCCATCGTCACCTGAACCACCGCCGGGCTGATCGCCCTTACCATCGTCCGGCAACGGTTCGTCTCCCGAATCGGGCTTACCGTCACTTTTATACAGTGCAAAGTCCAGCGTTTTACACAACTTGCGGAGATCACTTCCCGGATAGAAAAGCACTTTACCTTTCTCGATACACGATGCCTTGAATTCCTTTTCCGTTGCGGTAGCCGTTGCCGTCTTAAGACTCATGCGGAAATTCCCCAGATCGCCCATCTGAACGATATTCCCTTCATCCAGTACATTGACGATTTCGAGCAGAAACTCTCCGATACAACCTTCCAACTCGCCTTTTGAATAAGACGAACGTTCGGTGATACGTTTGCAGACCTCTTTGACGGTCACTTTCCGTCCGCTACGTGCCACTGCATAATACTTGGGAGCTTCACTAGGTTTCAACAGGTTCTTGCGAGCCATAACAACATAATTCTGTGCCATAATTTTTAATACTTAATACTTATTACTTAATACTTATTACCTGTAACCGATTACACAACAAAGATACTACATGGGCAAGTGCCCGTGATGTACAGTGACGCACACAGACGCACTGATAAAAGGAAAAAACATTGAGAAGATTGTACTGAATCTTCCCAATGTTTGCATCCGATCATTGAGAAGGTTTTTTCAAACTTCCCAATGTTTTCAGAGAGTCTTCAAAAGGACAAAAGGTCAAAAATGACAGATAGGACTATTTCATGAGATCTTCTGATACTTCCCGTGAGATATCTTATTGATTTTGACGCCAATGAACGATTTTATCAGCCTGCTGATCTTGCGGCGGCTGAAATCGTTTTTTACGCCGATCTGCATTGCATCTTCGGTAGTGAATGTTTCCGGCAACTCGCTGATGAACTTCCGTGTACTGTTCGGATCTTTCAACGGATGGAGCTGAGAAGACGGCATGGAAGACAATAATAGCCTGCTATGCTCATAACAGCAGAGAACGATCTGGAGAGAACGATCGAAATCTACATCCTCACAATAGATATCCGGTGCGCCATCATTCGCCTCGAACTGGCGGATGCGTGCCTGGATCATGCTGATGCGCATCACAAGACAGGCATACCGCTTGACAACGGCCTGAAGGTCATCGTTACCTTCCAGAACCACTTCGGCAAGCAGCTTAGAAAACGTATGATTCAGATAATCCCATTGAGAACGGCTGAAGTGAAACAATACAGGATGATTCTTGCAGAAATGATAAAGCTCGAAGACGCGGTGGGCCAGCGGCTTGAAAGACTCTTCGAGCGAGATACTGTCATCTCCCATGGGCTTCCACTTCGGAATGCTGCGGAAAGTGTAGAGCATGATACGGCTCGGAAGTCCTTTTTCCGAAGTCTCTATCAGTGAAGCCATCTGACTCGGGGTGCCGGTGAGGAACATGGCAAGCATGGGAAAACGGATATAAATGGGGGCTAAACCATTGATCTTGAAAGCGGAATCGATATTCTCATGCTCGAATGCCTTGCGGAGCATATCGTCAAAGTTACCGCAATCCAGATGATTGGCTGTAGCTAGCGTCTGCGCCTCGGTATCGAATATGATGCTTCCTTGCGGACCGTTGTCCCGCATTTGGATCTGCATACGGCTGTAGCTGGTAGTGGCAGGGAGAAAAAGCATTTTGTAAGCCGGTTTTTCCGGCTCTTCGGGACACTCTTCATGTGCCTTTTTCTTATAAGTACAGTCCAGTTTCCATTGGGTGTACTTATGGTTATAAGTTTTCTGCTGAAGTTCGCTATTGGAAAGTATCCAGTCGTGGACCTCTTCCAGCAGATAACGTCCTGTTTGCGCAATGCTCTTGTTGCTCCCGGCGGGGGCAATGCCGAAACTGTAGAAATGGGGAGAATACTTTTTGTGATTATAGATGCCGAATGTGGCGGGCAGTACGGAACTCAATGCGGTGAGGTTGGAGAGAAAGGAAAGATCCTGTTCACGATCACCTTCCTCTTCGAGGATACATTCGTTCAGCAGATCGGGCAGATATTTGTACACGCTTTTGGGAAAACAGGGCGTTTCTTTTCTGAATTCTTCGCCTTGCCAATACGCTTCATCTGCTTCATAGACGTTTTCGGATGGGCTATATGTCGCTTTTGTCATTTTGTCCTTATGAGGAGAAGAGCAAAGCGGAGAGGCGGAGACGGATGGAGTAGAGGTAACTTTTTGGTAACCAGATTGTAGGATGCTCCTGATTTCCTGTGCGGGAAAGTCGGAGTGCTCAAAATAAACCGTAATCCCGCGTAATATGCTTTCTTGCGAATATCTTCTCCGGCAAGCTTCGCAGGCGAGTTTAAACAGATTGGTGTGTCGTTGCCCGGCGGTCAATGGATTTAAGAAAATGTAGGACGAAAGGAACAAGCTGACTTCCTCTTCTGAGAAGTTCTCAGAGGTTTCGCTTGCTTTTGCAGGTAGTGGAGGAGAGGGGAGGTTTTCTGCTGTCGGCTGGAACGGTTGTGTTTCCACAGCTGCTTCCAGAACGAATGACTGATAGAGACTGGCTACGTATCCGTCCGGTGAATAGGTGAAATAACACAGGCGGCTTTCATCTTTACAGGCGGGATCGCTGGTGAGGCCGATCAGCTGGTCGTAGTAACGGCTGACCAGTAGCTGCCCTTCCCGGTGACGGCCTTCAATGCCTTCCACATAGGCGAAGATTTTCACGCCGTCCGTAGGGCTTTCCAGAGCAGCTACGGTATGAGGGTCGGCAGCGCAAAGACGGATGATCTCCAGCCGATTGGGAACGTGGTCGTAGTCGAGTCCGATAATGTGACTGGGCAACCGGAAATTTCGGATGGCATGCGCTCCGTCGAAGGTGCCGGCAGGAGTGAAGCAGGGGAGCTGACTTTTTAGTTTTTGGGCGGCTTCATGGTCGCCTTCCTGATGGTACCGCCGGATGGATTGGATGATGGAAGCATAAACCGGATGAATACACATAAAGATGACTTCGAGGAAAGACATGATTTTAGGCTTTTTGGAATACACATTTTCGTAAACGGAAACTTTAATTTCTTCGAGTACTTGCATTTGATTTTGATGTTTTATGATTCTCTATCCCACTATCGGGGTAGCGGGTGCAAAGGTAAAGGAGGGGGAGTTAGAACTTGTTTCATAGGTTGAAACAGATTGAATAACCAAATATATATCTATTTTTTATTAAATTTTAAACAAAGAGTAAACATGACAAAAGAAAATCATGGACCTTATGAATTTTTGGGAAGTATGGTAGTGAACCTGATGAATATCGACAAATCGATTTCGTATTCTTTTCTGGAAGATGAGTTGCATATCTCCAGAAGGGATGTGAGTGCCATGCGGCAGGGGAAGGATTTACACGTTTATCAGTACGTGCGTGTCATCAGCTGTATCATGGATGAGATACATCTGGAAATTCTGTTGAATGCACTGCTGAAGGAGTTGAAGAATGTATTTGCAACCCATTGTGATTTGGTGATCGGTACGATTCCACATCGGCTTTACGGAAACGGACAGCCGGCAGAATGGGTGGTAGTGATGAGATGGGACGGGGTAGGGGTCTGATCCTTCTTGTCATACCCGGATTGCTATCTTAGTCTTCTAAAGTACGTCCGCATTTTTTTCATGATCTTGATACCCAAAACTACTCCGTCAAAGATGGCCATGCCGGTATTGAACGAACGCATGAGCGAATCCGCTTTGTTGGCGGCGGGTGCAAGAGGCGAGAATATTTCGCGGGTGGTGGCCGTCATAGCTCGTTTTTGAGCCTGAATTTCATTCAAGAGCTTCTTTTTGCGTTGGGTGATCTCTTCTAATGTAATTTTGGCAGGTGTTTGCGCACTCATAATTTCATTTATTTTGAATCGGTTAAAAACAAGTTAGCGAGGAAGTTTACCATCGGGGAGATGATAAGCTGTTTGCGGAAAATAATGACTAAAGCCATGATCAGTATATTGATGCCGGCAATGATAGCGAAGCTTGCCATAAGTCCGCCTACCAGAGGTTCCAATACATAAGCCAAGGCAAATAACAGATAAAACAGGGCCACCATGCCAAGGATGATAAGTACTACAATCATGATTAACGTTGAAAGAAGTATGGTCAGCTTCTCCGTCAACTCTAACTTGGTGTATTCTTTTTGAAGTTCCAGATACTTTTTGAACTCAAAAAACAACTGTTGAAAGTTCTCAATACTTTTATCGTCTGTAAACATGGTCGCTCTGTTTTAGTCCTTTACTTACTTATTCTCCTATTTCTCCTTTAATTTCAGCTGCGATTTCGTCAACGAGATTTTCCATTTCGTTGCGGTTCAGCTTGATTCCTTTTTTACGAAGAATTTCTGCGATCTTATTACGGGTATCTTCTCCCTTTTCAGGAGCAAACAAAATACCAAGGGCTGCACCTACGGCTGCACCACCCAGAAAAGCTGCTAATACATTTAATCCTTTCATAATTTATACTGTTTAAAATGATTATGATACAACAAATATAACATTTTTCTCCAAAGGTTGTTCGCAAAAACAGAAAAAAAGTACTTCCTTTTTATCATTCTTGATTTCTTTTATGGTTTAATCTTATTTAACTAGACTTTTGGACTAACAAATGAGACTTAAGGCGTACTTTTGTCATTCAATATTGTAATTCAAAACATAATGAAAGCGAAGATTGTTTTTATAACCGGAGCGAGCAGCGGAATTGGCGAAGGATGCGCCCGTAAATTTGCTAAGGAAGGATGGAACCTGATTTTGAATGCCCGTACAGTGTCGAAGCTGGAAGAACTGAAGGCTGAACTGGAAAAAGAGTATGGAATACAGGTCTGTGTGTTGCCTTTTGATGTTCGCGACCGGAAACAGGCTGCCGCCGCACTGGAAGCGTTGCCGGAAGAATGGAAATCGATTGATGTATTGATTAACAATGCCGGACTGGTGATCGGAGTGGACAAAGAGTTCGAAGGTAGTCTGGACGAGTGGGATATCATGATCGATACGAATATAAGAGGTTTGCTCGCCATGACACGTCTGGTAGTTCCGGGCATGGTGGAACGGGGATGCGGACACATTATTAATATAGGTTCTATTGCTGGAGATGCCGCCTATCCCGGAGGCAGTGTTTACTGCGCCACCAAAGCTGCTGTGAAGGCACTTTCGGACGGACTTCGGATAGACTTGGTGGATACGCCGCTGCGGGTGACGAATATCAAACCGGGCATGGTGGAAACAAACTTTACAGTGGTCCGTTACCGTGGTGACAAGCAGGCGGCTGACAATTTTTACAAGGGAATCCGCCCGCTGACCGGAGACGATATTGCCGAAACGGTATATTATGCTGCCTCGGCTCCTGCGCATATTCAGATTGCAGAGGTGCTTTTGATGCCGACTTATCAGGCAACGGGCACTATTTCTTATAAGAAGAAGGCAGAATAGACGTTTTTTCGCTCATTTTCTTTGCCGGATGATAAAATTTCTATTATTTTGTTGCCCGAAAACTAAATGTGAACGAACAAGATTATTGAATTATTAATTAAATACAGAATATTGGATATGAAAAAATTGGTCGTATTAGGAATGGGAGTATGCATGGTGCTTGCGTTTGCATCTTGTAAATCCAGTGAAAGCGCCTATAAAAAAGCTTACGAAAAAGCAAAACAGCAAGAATTGGCAGAACCGCAGGTGGAAGCTCCGGTAGAAGTGACTCCGGTAGTTGCAGCTCCTGTGACAACACCTAAGGCTACAGATACAACCGGCGTTCGTCAGGAAAAGGTGACAGTCGTTTCCGGTACCGACGGATTGAAGGATTACAGCGTAGTAGTAGGCAGCTTCGGTGTGAAAGCGAATGCTGAAGGCTTGAAAGACTGGTTGGACGGACAAGGTTACAACGCAACAATCGCATTCAATGCGGAAAAAGCAATGTACCGTGTGATTGTAAGCTCATTCGCTGACAAAGCGGCTGCTGTCGATGCACGTGACGCATTCAAGGCTAAATACCCGAGTCGTACAGACTTCCAGGGAGCTTGGTTGCTGTATCGTATTTATTGATTTCTTTTTGGTAATATATATCGGGATGGATAACCTGTTTTCCCGAAATAAGAAGGCGGTAACTGGGAAGTTACTGCTTTTTTGTTACACATTGTAAATTCGTTTTTTAGAAATTTTTATCATTCTACTAAAAGAAGTTATAAATAGCAGGTGGGAAACTTTTTTCGTAAATAAAGTTTTTACTTTTGTCATTATGAAACAGAAATATGTAATGGCTGCTATCGATGCAGCGTTGAAAGCAGGTGAAAAAATCCTTTCTATCTATGAAGATCCGAAGTCGGATTTTGAAATAGAGAGGAAGGCGGATAACTCTCCCTTAACGATAGCAGACAGGAAAGCCCACGAGGCGATTGTGGCCATTTTGAATGAAACTCCTTTTCCGGTTCTTAGTGAAGAAGGAAAGCATATGGACTATGCAGTGCGGCGAGGCTGGGATACTTTATGGATTGTAGACCCGCTGGACGGAACGAAGGAGTTCATCAAGCGTAACGGAGAATTTACGGTAAATATAGCTTTGGTGCAGAACGCTGTACCTGTAATGGGTGTTATTTACGTGCCTGTAAAAAAAGAACTTTATTTTGCAGTGGAGGGGACAGGTGCCTATAAGTGTTCCGGCATTGTCGGTCTGGAAGACGAGGGAGTGACCTTACAGCAGATGATTGAGAAATCGGAACGGATGCCATTGGCGGATGCGCGCGACCATTTTATTGCTGTCGCTTCCCGTTCACACCTGACGCCTGAAACTGAAACATATATTGCAGACTTAAAAAAGAAACACGGCAATGTGGAACTGATATCAAGCGGAAGTTCCATTAAAATCTGTCTGGTTGCCGAAGGAAAGGCGGATGTCTATCCGCGTTTTGCTCCGACGATGGAATGGGATACGGCTGCCGGACATGCGATAGCCCGTGCCGCAGGGATGGAAGTATATCAGGCAGGGAAGGAGGAACCTTTGCGATATAACAAAGAGGATCTGCTGAATCCGTGGTTTATCGTTGAAGCAAAAAGAGAACGCTAATTAATGTTTATATGACATTTGAAATTGTATTTGTACTATTATCCTTATTAGGAATGATGGCTGCCCTGATCGCGGATAAGATGCGGCCGGGCATGGTGCTCTTTTCGGTAGTGGTTTTATTTCTGTGCGTCGGCATTCTGACTCCGAAGGAAATGCTCGAAGGTTTCAGTAATAAAGGAATGATTACCGTCGCCTTGTTATTCCTGGTTAGTGAAGGTATCCGTCAGTCGGGTACATTAGGGCAAGTGATCAAGAAACTGCTTCCGCAGGGAAAGACGACGGTGTTTAAAGCGCAGCTGCGTATCCTGCCGTCTGTTGCATTCATTTCTGCCTTTCTGAATAATACTCCGGTGGTAGTCATCTTTGCCCCGATCATCAAGCATTGGGCGAAATCGGTAAAACTTCCAGCCACCAAGTTCCTGATTCCCCTTTCTTATGTGACTATCCTCGGCGGTATCTGTACGCTGATCGGCACTTCTACCAATCTGGTAGTGCATGGTATGATTCTGGAAGCCGGCTATGAAGGCTTCACCATGTTCGAACTGGGAAAGGTCGGCATCTTTATTGCCATTGCCGGTATCATATATCTTTTCATTTTCTCCAAACGGCTCTTGCCCGATGCACGTCCGGATACGGCTGTACCCGATGAAGAAGTGGAGGAAGGAGAGAAGCTGCATCGTGTAGAAGCTGTATTGGGAGCCCGTTTCCCCGGTATCAACAAGAAACTGAGTGATTTCAATTTCCAGCGTCACTATGGTGCGGAAGTGAAAGAGATCAAAACACGTAACGGTCAGCGCTATGTCGATCATCTGGAGGATGTAGTGCTTCGTGAGGGTGATACGCTTGTGGTGATGGCGGATGATACGTTTATCCCGACTTGGGGAGAATCTTCGGTATTCGTGCTGCTTACCAACGGCAATGATCCGGATACTTCGGGAAAGAAGAAGCGCTGGTTGGCGCTAATCTTGCTGGTACTGATGATTGTCGGTGCTACGGTGGGCGAACTGCCGGCAACCAAAGAGATGTTTCCCGATATCAAGCTGGATATGTTTTTCTTTGTCTGCATTACTACTATTATCATGGCGTGGACCAATATTTTCCCCGCCCGTAAGTATACCAAATATATTTCGTGGGATATTCTGATTACGATTGCCTGCGCGTTTGCCATCAGCAAGGCTATGGTGAACTCCGGTGTGGCCGATTGTGTGGCAGGATTTATCATCGGTTTGAGTGACGATTACGGACCGCATGTATTACTTGCTATATTGTTTGTCATCACGAATTTGTTTACGGAACTGATCACGAACAATGCGGCTGCGGCTCTGGCATTTCCGTTGGCACTGTCCATCTCGGCGCAGTTGGGCGTAAGTCCGACACCTTTCTTTGTCGTGATCTGTATGGCTGCGTCTGCCAGCTTTTCCACACCGATCGGTTATCAGACTAATTTGATTGTGCAAGGTATCGGCAACTATAAGTTTACGGATTTTGTCCGTATCGGTCTGCCGCTCAATATCATCACTTTCTTAATCTCTGTGATCCTGATCCCGTTGATCTGGAACTTTTAATAAACATATTCTATAAATGGAAGAAAAAAATCATATATATCCGATTTTTGACCGCATGATGACGCGGGAGGACAAAGAAGAACTTCTGGGACAGCATAGCGTGATGATCTGGTTTACAGGTCTGAGCGGATCAGGTAAAAGTACGATTGCGATTGCATTGGAACGTGAACTCCATAAGCGCGGACTGCTTTGCCGTATTCTGGATGGAGACAATATCCGCAGCGGTATCAACAATAATCTGGGCTTCTCCGAAACTGACCGTGTAGAGAATATCCGTCGTATCGCCGAAGTATCCAAGTTGTTTCTGGACAGCGGCATCATTACGATTGCGGCATTTATCAGTCCCAATAATGATATCCGTGAAATGGCAGCGAATATTATCGGAAAAGATGATTTCCTGGAAGTTTTCGTAAGCACCCCGCTGGAAGAGTGTGAAAAGCGGGATGTGAAAGGACTGTACGCCAAAGCGCGCAAGGGAGAAATTCAGAATTTCACCGGAATTTCCGCACCGTTTGAGGTGCCCGAACATCCGGCCCTGGCATTGGATACTTCGAAGCTGAGTTTGGAAGAATCGGTCAACCGCCTGCTGGAGATGGTGTTGCCGAAAATAGAAAAGAAATAAATGAAGAAATTTCAAAAAAGATGGAAGAATATAAACTGAGCCATTTGAAAGAACTCGAAGCCGAGTCAATTCATATCATCCGCGAGGTGGCGGCGGAATTTGAGAATCCGGTGATGCTGTACAGCATCGGAAAAGATTCTTCGGTGATGGTGCGCTTGGCTGAAAAAGCGTTTTATCCGGGAAAAGTTCCCTTCCCGTTGATGCATATCGATTCGAAGTGGAAGTTTAAGGAAATGATCCAGTTCCGCGACGAATATGCCAAGAAACATGGCTGGAACCTGATTGTGGAAAGTAATATGGAAGCGTTTCATGCAGGGGTAGGACCTTTCACGCATGGAAGCAAGGTACATACGGACCTGATGAAGACTCAGGCATTGCTGCATGCGCTGGATAAATATAAATTTGACGCTGCATTCGGCGGCGCGCGCCGGGATGAAGAAAAGTCACGTGCCAAGGAGCGTATCTTCTCTTTCCGTGATAAATTCCACCAGTGGGACCCGAAGAACCAGCGTCCTGAATTGTGGGATATCTACAACGCCCGTGTACACAAAGGTGAGAGTATCCGTGTGTTCCCGATCAGCAACTGGACGGAGCTGGATATCTGGCAGTATATCCGTCTGGAGAATATTCCGATCGTTCCGCTGTATTATGCCAAGGAACGTCCTGTGATCAATCTGGATGGTAATATCATCATGGCGGATGACGACCGTCTGCCGGAAAAATATCGTGATCAGATCGAAATGAAGATGGTGCGTTTCCGTACTCTGGGCTGCTGGCCGTTGACGGGTGCAGTAGAGAGCGGTGCGGCTACCATCGAAGAGATCGTGGAAGAGATGATGACGACTACCAAGAGCGAACGTACTACCCGTGTGATCGACTTTGACCAGGAAGGCAGCATGGAGCAGAAGAAACGTGAAGGGTATTTTTAAGCAATTAAAAATGAATGATTAAAAAACTAAAAGTTGGAAATGGATAATAAGCTGGATATAAAGGCCTTTCTGGATAAAGACGAACAGAAAGACTTGCTGAGACTGTTGACTGCCGGTTCGGTGGATGACGGAAAATCGACTTTGATCGGACGTCTGTTGTTTGACAGTAAGAAACTGTACGAAGATCAGCTGGATGCATTGGAACGTGACAGTAAGCGTGTAGGTAATGCAGGCGAACATATAGACTATGCTTTGTTGCTCGATGGCTTGAAAGCGGAGCGTGAGCAGGGAATTACGATTGACGTGGCTTACCGCTACTTCTCTACCAACGGCCGTAAGTTTATCATTGCGGATACTCCGGGACACGAACAGTATACACGTAATATGATTACCGGTGGCTCTACGGCCAATCTGGCAATTATCTTGGTAGACGCCCGTACGGGTGTGATTACCCAGACCCGTCGTCATACTTTCCTGGTATCTCTGCTGGGCATCAAGCACGTAGTGCTGGCGGTCAATAAGATGGACCTGGTGGACTTCTCCGAGGAACGGTTCGACGAGATTGTATCGGAATACAAGAAATTCGTAGAACCGCTGGGAATTCCGGATGTGAACTGTATTCCTCTTTCTGCCTTGGACGGTGACAACGTTGTGGATAAGTCCGAACGCACACCATGGTATAAAGGAATCTCTTTGCTGGACTTCCTCGAAACGGTTCATATCGATAATGATCATAACTTCACGGATTTCCGTTTCCCTGTGCAGTATGTGCTGCGCCCGAACCTTGACTTCCGTGGTTTCTGCGGTAAAGTGGCATCGGGTATTGTCCGCAAGGGAGATACAGTGATGGCATTGCCTTCAGGAAAGACTTCCAAGGTGAAGAGTATTGTGACATACGACGGTGAACTGGATTACGCTTTCCCGCCGCAGTCGGTTACACTGACACTGGAAGACGAAATCGACGTATCCCGTGGTGAAATGCTGGTGCATCCGGACAACTTGCCGATCGTTGACCGCAACTTCGAAGCGATGATGGTATGGATGGATGAAGAACCGATGGACATCAATAAATCGTTCTTTATTAAGCAGACTACCAATTTGAGCCGTACCCGCATCGACGCGATCAAATATAAAGTGGATGTCAACACGATGGAGCATCTTTCCATTGACAATGGACAACTGACAAAGGACAATTTGCCATTGCAGCTCAATCAGATCGCCCGCGTTGTCCTGACTACTGCCAAGGAGCTTTTCTTCGATCCTTATAAAAAGAATAAATCTTGCGGTTCTTTTATCCTGATCGATCCGATTACGAATAATACCTCTGCCGTAGGTATGATTATCGACCGGGTGGAAATGAAAGATATGGCTGCCACGGACGACATCCCCGTACTGGATTTGTCGAAACTGGACATTGCCCCGGAACATCACGCCGCCATAGAAAAAGCTGTGAAGGAACTGGAACGCCAGGGACTCTCCATAAAAGTGATTAAATAAAATGTAGAACGATGGGATTACTTGAATTTAATAAACTTCCGATTAATACGTTGGTAGGTGCCGACTGGAAAACGTTTAAGGCAATCACTGCCGGCCGTGATATTGATGCTGCTTATAAAGGCAAGTACCGGTTGACGAAAGCGGTGTGCCGCCTGCTTTCTCCGTTGGCTGCATTGCAGGATAAACGCTACGAAAAGTTGTTGGCCAATCAGCCGCTGGAACATGATCCGGTATTCATTCTGGGACATTGGCGGAGTGGAACTACTTTTGTACATAACGTGTTCTCCTGCGACAAGCATTTTGGGTATAACACAACTTATCAGACCGTATTCCCGCATCTGATGATGTGGGGACAGCCTTTCTTCAAGAAGAATATGAGCTGGCTGATGCCGGACAAGCGTCCGACGGATAATATGGAGCTGGCAGTGGATCTTCCGCAGGAGGAAGAGTTTGCATTGTCGAACATGATGCCGTATACCTATTATAATTTCTGGTTCCTGCCGAAATATCAACAGGAATATGCGGACAAGTATCTGCTGTTTGATGATATCACGGACAAAGAACTGAAAGTGTTTGAAGAGGTATTCACGAAATTGATCAAGATTTCTTTGTGGAACACCAAGGGTACGCAATTCCTCAGCAAGAACCCTCCTCATACGGGCAGGGTGAAAGAACTGGTGAAAATGTTCCCGAACGCCAAGTTTATCTACCTGATGCGTAATCCGTATACGGTATTTGAATCTACACGCAGTTTCTTTACAAATACAATCCAGCCTCTGAAACTGGAGGATGTCAGCAATGAACAATTGGAGGAGAATATCCTTTCTATTTATGCAAAGCTGTATCATAAGTATGAATCGGATAAGAAATTCATTCCGGAAGGCAATCTGATCGAAGTGAAGTTTGAAGACTTTGAAGCGGATGCGATGGGAATGACGGAGAATATTTATAAGTCACTTTCTATCCCCGGCTTCGCCGAAGCACAAGGAGATATCGAAAAATATGTCGGCGGCAAGAAGGGATATAAGAAGAATAAGTATAAATATGATGACCGGACGATTCGATTGGTAGAGGAAAACTGGGATTTTGCTTTGAAACAATGGAACTATAATTTATAAAAGAAAGGATAAGTATTGATGATTAAGAAAATGGTTCATCGCCTGTTTCTGACAGGCTTCGTTGCATTTTTTTCTTCCTTGTCTTTGATGGCGCAGCATAAAGTGGAGATGGTCCCCTTCGGGGATATGGACCAATGGGTGGACCGCCAGATAAAAGAGTCGGGGATTATCGGAGGGAATACGAAGAATGTGTATGAGATTGGTCCGACGACTGTGATTAAGGGAGATCAGGTGTATAAGAATATGGGTGGCTCACCGTGGGCGACTTCGAATGTGATGGCGAAAGTGGCAGGTATTACCAAGACAAATACGTCGGTTTTTCCGGAGAAACGGGGAGACGGTTACTGTGCACGCCTGGATACGCGTATGGAAAGTGTGAAGGTACTGGGGCTTGTCAATATAACTGTATTGGCTGCCGGCTCTATCTTTACGGGATCTGTGCACGAACCGATCAAGGGTACCAAGAACCCGCAGAAGATGCTTCAGACGGGGATTCCGTTTACCAAGAAGCCGGTTGCCCTTCAGTTTGACTATAAAGTGAAGATGTCCGATAGGGAAAAACGTATACGTGCTACCGGTTTCAGTAAAATTACAGATGTAGCAGGCAAGGATTATCCGGCTGCTATTTTATTTTTGCAGAAACGCTGGGAGGATGCCAACGGAAATGTTTATGCCAATCGTATCGGAACGTTGGTGACTTATTACTATCACTCTACCGACTGGAAGAATAATGCCACGTATGAAATTATGTATGGAGACATTACCAGCCGTCCCGAATATAAACCTCACATGATGCGTCTGCAGGTGACTGAGAACTATACAGTCAACAGCAAAGGTGAAAGCGTGCCTATCCACGAAGTGGCATGGGGGGATGAAAATGATGAGCCGACTCATCTGTATCTCCAGTTCACATCCAGTCATGGCGGAGCTTACGTCGGTTCACCCGGAAATTCATTGTGGATTGATAATGTAAAACTGGTATATTAATTAAGGTAGCGGAAAAAATAAGGGATAACCAATGATATAGATTATCATTGGTTATTTTTTTGCTTTTATTTTTCTTTCAAAAATGTTGGCTATACCCTTTGTAGGCTATCCAACACTTTTATCATCCCATATAAATATCACGAAGAAATGTTTTTTTACGAGTTTTTTTGTGTGTATTACAATAAATATCTATATTTGCACTAAATTTAAAGAAAAAGGGTAGAGATTTATATCTCTTTGTTTAAGATTTAGAGCCTGTAGAGTTGTGGTTATAGCGTAACACAAACTGCATTATATTATTTACTAAAATAAATTGAGATGAAAAAGGGTTTATTGTTTATTTTAATGGTAGGGGCTTCTGTGTGCCTGTCTGCTCAGGAAAAAGGAAAAACAGAAGGTAAAGCCTACACTGTAGAGACTAATCGTTTTGGGGCCAATTGGTTCATTAGTGGTGGCGTTGGTGGTCAAATGTACTTTGGCGACAACGACGGTAAAGCGGATTTCGGAAAACGCATTGCTCCGGCACTTGATATTGCCGTAGGTAAATGGTTTACTCCGGGTATCGGATTGCGTGTCGCATACAACGGTCTTCAAGCTAAGGGAGCTGCTCCTAGTGCTAATGACTTGTATACAAAAGGTGGCAAGTATTCTAACGGTTACTACAAGCAGAAATGGAACATGGCTAACTTCCATGGTGATGTTCTCTTCAACCTTTCTAACATGTTCTGCGGTTACAACGAGGATCGTCTTTATTCATTCATTCCTTACGTAGGTGCAGGTGTGGCTCTTTCTTGGTCAGAACCTCATCAACAAAACTTAGGTATCAATGCCGGTTTGATCAACCGCTTCCGTGTATCGGATGCTTGGGATATCAACCTTGAATTGCGTGGCCTTTTGATGAAGGATGCATTCGGCGGAACTTCTAAAGAAGGTATGGCCGGTGTAACTGTAGGTGTAACTTACAAGTTCAAAAAACGCGGATTCAACGCTGTTCCTACTGTACCGATGGTACCGGAAAGCCAGTTGGACGACATGAGAAACAGACTGAACTCTCTGAAGGGTGAAAACGAATCTCTGAAACGTGACTTGGTTGAAGCACGCAACAAGAAGCCGGAAGTAATCGTTAAGAAAGAAGGCGGATTCGTTCCACGTCTGGTTGTTGTATTCAACATTGGTAAGAGCAACATCAGCAAGAGAGAGTACATGAACATCGAAGCAATGGCTAAGGGTATCAAAGCTAATCCGGAAAAGACATTTACTGTTACAGGATATGCTGACAAGGGTACTGGTTCTGCTGAGTACAACATGAAGTTAAGTAAGAAGAGAGCTGAAGCTGTACGTGACCTGATGGTGAACGAATTCGGTGTACCTGCTTCTCAACTGAAGGTTGATTACAAGGGTGGTGTAGGCAATATGTTCTACGATGACGCTAAGTTGAGCCGTGTTGCTATCGTGGAAGAATAATCCACAGTTGAAATAATAGAATAAAAGAGACGTTTCCTTTCGTGGGAAGCGTCTTTTTTGTATTTTTGTACCCCATATGAGCAGAATAGTAGCTATAGATTATGGAAGGAAGCGCACAGGGATAGCTGTGAGCGATACGTTGCAACTGATTGCAAACGGGTTGACAACTGTACCCACGCATGAACTTCTGAACTTTATCGGTGAGTATGTGGCAAAAGAACCGGTAGAGCGGATTATTATAGGATTGCCCAAGCAGATGAATAATGAAGCTTCGGAAAATATGAAGAACATCGAACCCTTTGTTCGTTCATTGAAGAAACGTTTCCCGGAACTTCCTGTAGAATATGTGGACGAACGTTTCACATCTGTTCTCGCACACCGTACGATGCTGGAAGCCGGACTGAAAAAGAAAGACCGGCAAAACAAAGCATTGGTGGATGAGATAAGTGCCACTATTATTCTGCAAACATATTTGGAGAGTAAACGTTTTTAATAATAAGACAGAGAATAATTTAATTTTTTAGTAGAGTATAAAGTATGATTTTACCAATTTATGTATATGGCCAGCCTGTTTTGAGAAAGGTGGCAGAGGACATAACCCCGGAGTATCCGAACCTGAAAGAGCTGATCGCGAATATGTTTGAAACAATGGTGCACGCCGATGGCGTGGGACTGGCTGCTCCACAGATCGGCTTGCCTATCCGTGTCGTTACGATTACATTAGACCCGCTTTCGGAAGACTATCCGGAATTTAAGGATTTTAATAAAGCTTATATCAATCCTCATATCATCGAAGTGGGTGGGGAGGAAGTCAGTATGGAAGAAGGCTGTCTGAGTCTGCCCGGCATTCATGAGTCTGTGAAAAGAGGAGATAAGATCCGTGTGAAATACATGGACGAGAACTTTGTAGAGCATGATGAAGTGGTGGAAGGCTATCTGGCAAGGGTGATGCAGCATGAGTTCGACCATCTGGACGGAAAGATGTTTATCGACCACCTTTCGCCGTTGCGCAAACAAATGATAAGAGGAAAATTAAATACGATGCTGAAAGGAAAAGCGCGTAGTTCATATAAGATGAAACAGGTGAAATAAAGATAAAAAACGTTTATATCCCTGTTAAGTAAGCGAAAAGCATTATTTTTGTTTCGTTTACAAGCATAAAATATCAATGATTAAAAGAATACTAACAGTTTTATTGCTGTTCCCCACACTGGTTTGTGCTCAGATTAATACGGAGCGGGTGATGACTATTGCCCGCAATGCGCTGTATTTTGAGGACTACGTGCTTTCTATTCAGTATTTCAACCAGGTAATTAATGCGAAGCCATATTTGTATGAGCCTTATTTTTTCAGGGCGCTGGCAAAGGTGAACCTGGAGGATTATCAAGGAGCGGAAGCGGATTGTGACGAGGCTATCAAACGGAATCCGTTTGTAGTAGGTGCATATCAGGTTCGTGGACTGGCACGGATTCGTCAGAGTAAATTCGACGGGGCGATTGAGGATTATCAGAAAGCATTGCATTATGATCCGGAAAACATCACCTTGTGGCACAATCTGACCTTGTCTCATATTCAGAAAAAGGATTATGACGCAGCCAAGGAGGATTTGGAGAGCTTGCTGAAAGTTTCTCCGCGCTATACACGTGCTTATCTGATGAGGGGAGAGGTTTCTTTGCAGCAGAAGGATACGGTTGCGGCACTGAAGGACTTTAATACGGCTCTCGAACTGGATAAGTATGATCCGGACGCATGGTCGGCAAGGGCTATTGTCCGCTTGCAGCAGTCCAACTATGCAGAAGCGGAATCGGATCTGGACCGTGCGATTCATCTGAGCGCGAAGAACGCGGGTAATTATATAAACCGTGCTTTGGCCAGATTCCATCAGAATAATCTGAGGGGTGCTATGAGCGATTATGACCTGGCTTTGGATATTGATCCCAATAACTTTATCGGGCATTATAACCGTGGTTTGCTTCGTGCCCGTGTCGGGGATGACAACCGTGCTATCGAGGACTTCGATTTTGTGATTCAGATGGAACCTGATAATATGATGGCTATCTTTAACCGTGCGTTGCTTCGTGCTCAGACGGGAGATTACCGGGGCGCTATCAAAGACTATACGACAGTTATCAACCAGTATCCGAACTTCCTCGCAGGATATTATCATCGTGCGGAAGCCCGCAAGAAGATCGGCGACAAGAAGGGGGCCGAACAGGATGACTTCAAACTGTTGAAGGCTCAGCTTGACAAGCAGAATGGAGGGACGAACAAAGACGTTGCCCAGAATCAGAATAAAGATAAAGAAAACCAGAGCGGCGAGAACGGCGACGAAAGCGAGGAAGGAAAAACTCGTAAGAAGTCTGACAAGAACATGAACAACTATCGCAAGATTGTGATTGCCGATGATTCTGAAGCGGATCAACGCTATACAAGTGATTATCGCGGACGCGTACAGGATAAGAATGTGAACATAAAACTGGAACCGATGTTTGCCTTGACTTATTATGAAAAGTCGAGCGAAGTGAAGCGTTCGGTGAATTTCCATAAGTTTATTGAAGACCTGAATCTGTCGAATGTACTTCCGAAGCGTATCCGTATTACAAATATGGAGGCCCCGCTGACGGAAGAACAGGTGAAATTCCATTTTGCCCTGATTGATGCGCATACATCGGCTATTGTGGACGATGACAAGAGTGCTCCGAAGCGTTTTGCCCGTGCCATTGACTTTTATCTGGTACAGGATTTCTCCAGTGCGGTTGCCGACCTGACTCAGGCGATATTGCTGGACGGAGATTTCTTCCCGGCCTATTTCATGCGTGCACTGATTCGTTGCAAACAACTGGAATATCAGAAGGCTGAACAGGCTGCCGAAGCGGATATGCCGAGTGGCGCTGCTGTCAAGGAAGTGAGTGCGGTGGATTATGAAGTTGTCAGAAAGGACCTGGATAAGGTGATAACTCTGGCTCCGGACTTCGTTTACGCTTATTATAACCGTGCCAATGTGGCGGCTATGCTGAAAGATTACAGGGCTGCGATTGTCGATTACGATAAGGCGATTCAGCTGTCTCCGGACTTTGCTGACGCTTATTTCAACCGGGGACTTACGCATATTTTCCTGGGTAATAATAAGGCGGGAATCTCAGATTTGAGCAAGGCCGGTGAACTAGGAGTTGTTTCTGCTTACAACGTGATCAAGCGTTTCACGGATCAGACAGAATAACATTTTTTTGATAAAAAATAGAAAACTCAAAAGATTTCGTTACTTTTGCGTTCTCATTATGAAAATATAACATCATCATATTATGATAAAGATAACATTTCCCGATGGCTCCGTTCGTGAGTATAACGAAGGAGTGAACGGTTTACAGATTGCAGAAAGTATCAGTTCGCGCTTGGCACAGGATGTACTTGCATGTGGCGTGAACGGTGAGACTTATGATTTAGGACGTCCTATTAATGAAGATGCTGATTTCGTACTTTACAAATGGGACGATGAAGAAGGCAAACATGCATTTTGGCACACAAGCGCCCACTTGCTGGCTGAAGCTTTGCAGGAACTTTATCCGGGTATCCAGTTTGGTATCGGACCGGCTATCGAAAACGGTTTCTACTATGATGTGGATCCGGGAGAAGCTGTGATTAAAGAAAGTGACCTGCCTGTCATCGAAGCAAAGATGCTTGAATTGTCGGCAAAGAAAGAAGCGGTAGTCAGAGAAAGTATTTCGAAGACGGACGCTCTGAAAATGTTTGGCGACCGTGGCGAAACGTATAAATGTGAATTGATCTCAGAACTGGAAGACGGACATATTACTACCTACACCCAGGGTGCGTTTACTGACCTTTGCCGTGGTCCTCACTTGATGACGACTGCGCCGATCAAGGCCATCAAGCTGACAACTGTTGCCGGTGCTTACTGGCGAGGTCACGAAGACCGTAAGATGCTGACCCGTATCTATGGTATCACATTCCCGAAAAAGAAAATGCTGGATGAATATCTGGTGTTGCTGGAAGAAGCCAAGAAACGTGACCACCGTAAGATCGGTAAGGAAATGCAGTTGTTCATGTTCTCTGAAACAGTAGGTAAGGGACTTCCGATGTGGTTGCCGAAAGGTACTGCACTGCGTTTGCGTCTGCAAGAGTTCTTGCGTCGTATCCAGACCCGCTATGACTATCAGGAAGTAATTACTCCGCCTATCGGTAATAAGTTGCTGTATGTGACTTCCGGTCACTATGCAAAATACGGTAAGGATGCGTTCCAGCCGATCCATACTCCGGAAGAAGGAGAGGAGTATTTCCTGAAACCGATGAACTGTCCGCATCACTGCGAGATATATAAGAATTTTCCGCGTTCATACAAGGACCTTCCGTTGCGTATTGCAGAATTCGGTACGGTTTGCCGTTATGAACAAAGTGGTGAGCTTCACGGTTTAACTCGTGTACGCAGCTTTACTCAGGATGACGCACATATTTTCTGTCGTCCGGATCAGGTGAAAGATGAGTTCCTCCGTGTGATGGATATCATTTCTATCGTGTTCCGTTCGATGAATTTCCAGAATTTCGAGGCTCAGATATCACTCCGTGATAAAGTGAACCGTGAAAAATACATCGGTAGCGATGACAACTGGGAGAAAGCTGAACAGGCGATTATCGAGGCTTGCGAGGAAAAAGGCCTGCCGGCTAAGATTGAGTACGGTGAAGCTGCTTTCTATGGTCCCAAGCTCGACTTTATGGTGAAAGATGCCATCGGTCGCCGTTGGCAGTTGGGAACCATTCAGGTAGACTATAACTTGCCGGAACGTTTTGAACTGGAATATATGGGCTCTGACAACCAGAAGCACCGTCCGGTGATGATTCACCGTGCACCATTCGGATCAATGGAACGTTTTGTGGCTGTATTGATCGAACACACTGCCGGTAAGTTCCCGTTGTGGCTGACTCCGGATCAGGTAGCTATCCTGCCGATCAGTGAAAAGTTCAATGAGTATGCAGAGCAAGTGAAGATGTATCTGAAAATGCATGAAATCCGTGCTATTGTGGATGATCGTAATGAAAAGATCGGCCGCAAGATCCGTGATAATGAAATGAAACGCATTCCTTATATGTTGATTGTGGGTGAAAAAGAAGCTGAAAATGGTGAAGTTTCTGTTCGCAGACAAGGGGAAGGCGACAAAGGAACCATGAAATATGAAGAATTTGCTAAAATTTTGAACGAAGAAGTTCAGAATATGATAAATAAATGGTAACTTTGCAGCCGTTTCATGATAAATATTTAGTAGAACAATAAAAAAATCAAACTAGGAAGTAAACGTTTTTAATGAAGAATGACACTTTAAAAGGGCAATATAGAATCAATGAACAGATTCGTGCCAAAGAAGTCCGCATCGTGGGCGACGAGATTGAACCGAAAGTATATCCTATCTTTCAGGCCTTGAAAATGGCTGAAGAGAAAGAGCTGGATCTAGTTGAAATTTCCCCCAATGCTCAACCTCCTGTTTGTCGTATTATTGATTACTCTAAATTTCTTTATCAATTAAAGAAACGCCAGAAGGAGCAGAAAGCGAAGCAGGTAAAAGTGAACGTAAAGGAAATCCGTTTCGGACCGCAGACTGACGATCATGATTACAACTTTAAGCTGAAACATGCCAGAGGATTCCTGGAAGACGGGGATAAAGTGAAGGCATATGTATTCTTTAAGGGGCGTTCCATCCTTTTCAAGGAACAAGGTGAAGTGTTATTGCTTCGTTTTGCCAACGATCTTGAAGATTTTGCAAAGGTGGATCAGATGCCGGTACTTGAAGGTAAGCGTATGACAATCCAGCTTTCTCCGAAGAAAAAGGAAATGCCTAAAAAGCCGGCGGCTCCCAAACCGGTAACTCAGGGACAGAAGGCTGAAAAGCCGGAAGCGGGCGAGGAAGAATAAAAAAGAATGAATGCGTGGCGCGCAGGTATAGTGCGTCACCATTATATATTTAATAATTTTAAAAACAAGTAAGATGCCAAAGATGAAGACTAACTCCGGTTCTAAAAAAAGGTTTACCCTTACCGGAACAGGTAAAATCAAAAGAAAGCACGCTTTTCACAGTCACATTTTGACTAAGAAATCGAAAAAGAGAAAAAGAAATCTGTGCTACTCTACAACTGTTGATACAACAAATGTAAGCCAGGTTAAGGAACTCTTAGCAATGAAGTAATCAAAAGCGTACAAAGTATTATTAAAGTATTAACCGAATGCTTTAGCCTGAAGTTCGTTGCGTGAAGTAACGGCGCTAACATTCAAAAAAAGTAAAACTATGCCAAGATCAGTAAATCATGTTGCTTCAAAAGCAAGAAGAAAGAAAATTTTGAAATTAACCAGAGGTTACTTTGGTGCAAGAAAAAATGTATGGACCGTAGCCAAAAACACCTGGGAAAAGGGTTTGACTTACGCGTTCCGTGACCGTAGAAATAAGAAAAGAAACTTCCGCGCTCTTTGGATACAACGTATCAACGCTGCTGCACGTCTTGAAGGAATGTCTTATTCTAAATTGATGGGCGGTTTGCACAAAGCCGGTATTGAAATAAATCGTAAGGTTTTGGCTGATTTAGCTATGAATCATCCGGAAGCTTTCAAAGCTGTAGTTGCTAAAGCAAAAGCTGCTTAAGTTTCAATAGTTTAGGATTTACAAAGTGTCAGTTATCGATCCGATAACTGGCACTTTTCTTTTGTTAGGCGGAGAGAAAGGATGAAAAAAAATGTTAGTGGACGAACAAATTCTTTCTTTTTCTTGCTATTCTCAGAGAATCTTATTACATTTGTGATAGAAAAATATTAGCCGTATCGACTGGATCGGGAAACTCTTCAAATTAATCTGATGCACCGAGAAAGCTTCGTTCTTCAATGGCGGGCCACATCCTTCGGGACAGCTTTAAGCCGGTGGATTACAAAGAGGGCGAGCGCTCAAATCTTGTTCTATCAGAGTTTCATCACATCGTCGATGCGGCTTTTTTATATACTCTTCTATGATATTTTATTTCTCAGGTACAGGTAACTCTAAATGGATTGCTAATCAGCTTTCTAAAGAACAACAGGAAGATTTGTTTTTTATCCCGAACGCATGGAAGAATGACACATGGGAGTTCTCTTTGCGGGAGGATGAGAAGATCGGTTTTGTCTTTCCGGTCTATTCGTGGGCGCCTCCCGTGATTGTACAGGAGTTTATTCGGAAGCTGGTTCTGAACGGGTATCAGCAGCAATATCTGTTCTTTGTGTGTTCGTGTGGAGACGATACGGGGCTGACCCGGCAGGTGATGGAAAAGGCATTGACTGCGAGGGGATGGAGATGTAATGCAGGCTTTTCTGTAATTATGCCCAATAACTATGTGTTGTTCCCCGGATTTGATGTGGATAGCAAGGAACTGGAAAAGAAAAAACTGGCAGAAGCGGTTCCGGCTCTTGAAAAAGTCAGTAGACTGATAACCGGGAGAGAAACTGTCTTTGCATGCAAGGAGGGGAGTTTGCCTTTTATCAAGACGAGGATCATCAATCCGTTATTTGTTCGTTATCAGATGTCTCCCAAACCTTTCCATGCAACGAGTGAGTGCATCGGGTGCAAGCGCTGTGAAAAAAGTTGTCCGGTAGGGAATATAACGATGAAGGAAAGAAGACCGGTTTGGGGAAAGAATTGCACCGCCTGCCTGGCATGTTATCATGTGTGCCCTCAGCATGCGGTGCAATATGGTAAAAAGACAAAAGGCAAGGGGCATTATTTTAACCCCGACTCAGCTTATTGATCTTTTATTTTAATACAGCAGTTGGATAAGTCTTCGATTATGGCAAGGCTTTCTACTCTGACACCTTTCTCTTCCAGTATTTTACGTCCATTTTGGAAGGCTTTTTCGATAATGAACCCCATGCCTACCAATTTTGCTCCGGATTGCTCTATGAGGTCGAGAATGCCTAATGCGGCATTTCCGTAGGCAAGGAAATCATCAACAAAAAGAACATTGTCATTTGGGGTCAGAAAATCGGCACTGATCACTACTTCATAATCACGGTCTTTGGTGAACGAGTGTACGGTAGTGCTTAGTGCGTTCTGAATGGTTTTGGGTGATTTCTTTTTGGCGAATACAACCGGTAAGTCCATGAGATAGCCCGTCATGATGGCGGGAGCGATACCGCTTGCTTCTATAGTCATGATCTTGTTTACGTTTGTGGCTGCAAAGCGGCGGACAAATTCTACTCCGATGGATTTCATCAGGACAGGATCCATCTGGTGATTGATAAAACCATCTACTTTAAGGATGCCTCCTTCGTAGCATTTTCCGTCCTGCAGAATTCTTTTTTTTAGTAATTGCATTATAATCTGATAATTAAATAATGTGCTAATATGCCATTTGTTACTGATATCATACAGTATTGGGTTGGCATATTAGCACATCGGGCATTTGAATATTTATTTGTTGTCTCTTACGTCCTTCACTCTGACGGCTTTTCCCTCGCTCTGCGGGAGAGACCCTTTCTTTACCAGTTTTACTTTCGGGGTAACCAGTATTTCATCTTTTAATTGACGGATAATATCTCTGCGGATCTTTTCCAGTTCGATATAGTTGTCTGTAGAAAGATCGCTTAATTCCACTTCGACGATCATCTCATCCTGATTGTTGACTGTCTCCAGCGTAATCAGATAATTGCTGCCTAATTCGGGGAACTGAACCAGAATCTTTTCGACTTGCATGGGGAAGATGTTGACTCCCTTGATGATAAACATATCGTCGCTGCGTCCCTTGATCCGGTCGATGCGGAGATGGGTGCGGCCGCACGGACATTTTCCGGGTAGTATACGGGTAAGGTCGCGGGTGCGGTAGCGGATAAGCGGCATCATTTCACGATCAAGTGTAGTGAGTACCAATTCACCGATTTCTCCTTCGGGAACGGGTTCTCCTGTTTCAGGATCGATGATTTCTACCAGATAGCAATCTTCCCAGAAGTGCATTCCGTTCTGCTCCTGGCATTCGAAGGCAACACCGGGGCCGTTCATTTCCGTCATACCGAAACTATTATATGCTTTCACATTGAGCATCCGTTCTATTTTACGGCGCTGTTCGTCAGTATGCGGTTCGGCGCCGATCACCAAGGTTTTCAGGGTTGTTTCTCTCGGGTCGATACCTTCTTCCTGAAATACTTCGGCAAGACGGATAGCGTAGCTTGGGATGGCGTGTAAGGCGGTAGTCTTAAAGTCACTGATGAATTTAATTTGCCGTTTACTGTTTCCGGCTGCGGCAGGTACGGTAAGGCAGCCAAGGCGTTCTGCACCATATTGAAAACCTAATCCACCTGTAAACATTCCATATCCGGAGCTGTTCTGGAAGACATCTGTCTTGCGGATCCCCACCATGTAAAGGCAACGGGCTACCAGATTTGCCCATGAGTCGAGGTCATGTTGTGAATGTACGATGACTGTAGGGTTTCCTGTAGTTCCACTGGAAGAGTGGATACGTACACCGTCTCTTTTCATGTCGCCGGCCACTAGCCCGAAGGGATAGTTGGCACGCATGTCCGATTTAGTGGTGAAAGGAATTTTGCGGATGTCGTCCAGTGACTGGATACTATCTCCGGTGATGCCGTTTTTGCTGAAAACCTCTTTGTAATAAGGTGAGTTTGCGGCTATGTTAATCGTTTTTTTGAGTCGCTGAAGTTGCAGTTCCTGCAACTTCTCGCGACTCATGATTTCAATTTCTTCTTCCCAGTATTGTGTACTCATGATTGTGATAGTTATTGCATTAGCTTTTCCGCAATTTCCTTGCCGGCAGCCAGTGCTTTAAGATTCATTTCGACAATAGCTTCTCCTTTGCGCAGGAAGATTTCGCGGATACTGTCTTGTACTTTCTCGTAATCGATGCCGAGGAATGGAATGGTTGCGCCCAGCAAAACGATATTGGCAACTCGTGCAGAACCTACTTCTTTGGCTACTTTATCCACGTTCAGTACGATCTTATGCGGCAATTTGTTGATTTCAGCCATTACTTTGTCTTCTTCCGGATAATTGGGGATGTTGACAAACGGAGTTTCGTTGGTTACCAGCCATCCTTCCGGACTGAGATAGGGGAGATAGCGCAGACCTTCCATCGGTTCGAGCGAAATGATAAGGTCGCATTTGCCGGATGGTATCAGATCCGAAGCAATCGGTTTGTCGCTGATGCGGAGGTTGGACTGAACGTCTCCGCCACGCTGGCTCATTCCGTGTACTTCTGCTTGCTTCATGTAAAGTCCTTCTTTCAAAGCAGCTTTACCAATAACTGTAGCGATGGACAAAATACCCTGTCCACCTACTCCTGATAATATAATGTCTTTTTTCATGGCTTACTTACTTCTTTTTTTGCGTGCTAATGTTTGAATACACTCTCTGCGCGGGATGATAACGGATACGCCATTGTATTCGATTTCTTCGCGTATGATCTGTCTCATTTCCTCGTGGTTCTTCTTCAATGGAACAACGACACGGATATGGGCAGGGTCGACTCCTAAACCGATACAGATGGATTCAATACGTCCTGTGCCCGCAGAGTCCTGACCACCGGTCATTGCTGTTGTCTCATTGTCTGAAATGACAATAACGACATTGGCATTTTCGTTGACGCAATCCAGCAAACCTGTCATTCCGGAGTGAGTAAATGTAGAGTCACCGATTACAGCTACGGACGGATGAAGACCTCCGTCGGCCGCACCTTTCGCCATTGTGATGGAAGCTCCCATGTCTACGCATGAATTGATGGCGTTGAACGGAGCGTTGGCTCCCAGCGTATAGCAACCGATGTCGCTGAATACTTTATGGGAAGGATATTCTTCTTTGAGTACTTCTGTCAGTGTGACGTACATATCACGGTGTCCGCATCCTTCACACAGTGCGGGAGGACGCATTTCGACTACAGAAGGGACGCCGAATTCCGATTTGTTTTCTTTGCCGACCGCGCGTGCTACAGAGTCCGGATTTAATTCTCCGTCTTGTGACAGTGTGCCATCCAGACGTCCTTTTACTTTGATACCCATGCCCAGATAGCCTTTCAGATGTTTTTCAACGAATGGCTGTCCGTCTTCCAGTACCAGAATCTCGTCGCAGGATTCAACCAATTGCAGCAATTGCTTTTTAGGCAATGGATACTGGCCGATCTTAAGTACCGGGTATTCACAACCTTCCGGATAGTTTTCCATCAGATAATTGTAGCCGATACCGCAAGCGACGATTCCCAGTTTTTTGTTAGGGCCGTCTATGTATTTGTTGTAAGGAGATTCCTCGGAAGCTTTGATGAATTCGTCCTGGCGGGCAAGCAATACTTTATAGCGTTTGCGGGCATTTCCCGGCAACAGGATAAACTGACGGGGATCTTCACTGAATGAAATGCTGTTCTGTGGCTTCTGCTCTTTGCGCTCTACTCCGGAACGGGAGTGTGCGAGGCGGGTGACCATACGCATTAAGATCGGTTCGCCTGTTTTCTCAGAGAATTCGAATCCGTTGTATACCATGTCGTATGCTTCCTGTTGGTTGCTGGGCTCGTACATCGGTATCAGGGAGAAGTCTCCGTAGAAGCGGCTGTCCTGTTCATTCTGTGAAGAGTGCATGCTGGGGTCGTCTGCCGCTATCACAATCAGTCCTCCCTTCACACCCGTGATGGCAGAATTGACGAAACAGTCTGCAGCCACATTCATGCCTACATGCTTCATGCACACTAAGGCGCGTTTGCCTACAAATGACATACCCAGTGCGGCTTCCATGGCAGTTTTTTCGTTGGCACACCAACGATTATGTATGTTCTGCTCAGTGGTTATAGGCGCCATTTGGATATATTCAGTAATCTCAGTTGAAGGAGTACCGGGGTAGGCATATACACCTGAAAGTCCGGCATCCAGTGCAGCTTGTGCAATGGCTTCATCGCCAAGTAAGAGTTGCTTGCTCATATATTTCCTTTATTAGTGTTGATCACAGTTTGTTATTATATCGGGCAAAGATAGCCTTTTTGGCTCGTTTTATCACAAAATTACTTGAAAATCTTTCTTTCATTAAGTGCTTTCCAATATTTTCTTGCATTTGCCATGTGGTCGGCATAATTGGATGCGAAATTGTGAGTACCTGAAAAATCTTCTTTCGCACACATGTAAATGTAATTGTGTTTCGTGTAGTTTAATACACTGTCTAAGCCTTTCTTAGAGGGGATTCGGATAGGTCCTGGAGGTAAACCGGTGTTGATATAAGTGTTGTAGGGTGAGTTGGCTTTCAGATGCTCATTGGTGATGCGTCGCAGGCCGAAATCCTGTAAAGCGAACTTGATGGTAGGGTCTGCCTGCAGGGGCATACCTGTGTGCAGGCGGTTGATGTATAGTCCGGCTACCATCGGCTTTTCTTCATTGTTGTTGGTTTCTTCTTCAACAATGGAGGCGAGGGTGCAGACTTCTTCCGGTGTCATGCCGATAGCGGTTGCCTGGGCAAGACGTTCGTCATTCCAGAATCGTTTGTGTTCTGTCTGCATACGTTTGAAGAAGTCGTCGACACTCATATCCCAATATACCTGATAGGTCTCGGGGATGAAAAGACAGGGCATGGTGACCGGCGTATACCCCATTTCGGCCTGAAAAGCGGAATCGAATAGTTGGCGGGCTATTTCGGCGGAGTCGATCATCAGTTGCTTGCCGATGCTTCGCGCCAGCCGGTCTAGTGTCCGTACGCTTCCGATAGTGAGATTCATCGGTTCCTGATAACCTCTGAAGAAGCGGCTGAATACATGGTATACGTTTTCGTTGGGGCGGATGGCATAACGTCCGGTATGTATATTCTGGTCGAATTTTCTATATTTTGCCATCCATTGAAATCCGGTGAATTTGTTGACATGACCGGCTTGTCTGATCTTATTGTAGATAGAATCTGCCGTGTCATCCTGGTCTACATATACATAAACGGTTTTGGAGGGATGAAACTGCGGAGCAAAGAGATAATAATAGACTGTTCCTCCGGCAATGGCGCAAAGAAGGAGAGTTCCGGTCAGAATGGATAATAAGATATTTCTTGTTTTCTTTTTCATCTTATGACGTAACTTTAAAAATTGCGTCAAAGATAGGAAGATTTTGGATAGGAGCGATTCCTTTCAACGATGAATAGTTGAAATCCGGCTGATTTTGTCAACTATTAGCGTGGCCATTGGTAGTAATCGGCATTGGCTTCTACCGCATTTTCTATTTCATCGGGCAGGGGAGAGAAGAAGTCCATATGGGTAAGTTGCTCGATGCTGTCGATTGATACCGCATAGGTGGAAAGGGGCTCTACCGCCTGCCTGTTGTTGAATAAGAACCCGATGCCGCGAACCGGTTTGACAAAAGGAGAGAGGATTACTTTGAAGAATCGTTCGGGCACTGCCACCTTATTTTTTCCGATGGTTTTGGACGGCTTGTCGATGATAGGACCACATATAATGATAATGGCGCTATCGGCTACTGCCCAGTCTCTTATTTTTTCTTCCAGATTTTTCCAGCCTCTTCTGTTCAGCTGAGGATGCTGCGGGCACATATTGCTGAAATAGAAGGATTCTTTCATGACATCCGGACTCCATTTCATGTCGGCGGCTGGTGCCATATGTCCTTTGTCATATCCCGAGCGTGCATAATCCGCATTGGTCGCAATGGCGCCTTTTACTAAAGGATCGGCGATGAAGTTGTTACCTCTCTTTTCTTTTCCTTTGGTTTCCTGACGGGTCAGTTCGTAAGAAACCCAATTCGGAATCTTCAGGTCTTTATTGTAGGAAACTGTATAGCCTTTATGACGAATGATCTGCTCCTGACGAGGAATCAATGAAACGGGAATCTCTAAATCTTTGCCGGATGGAGTGGGGAGGGAGACGGAAGTCTCTATCTGCGGTTTGCTACTGTGCTGGACACTGTATTGCTGATAATACAGATAAAGCCCGTAACAAATGGGAATAAGTACGATGATAGCGATGATACACCCTAATCTTTGATTGGAATGTGACTTCTTTTTCTTAAATAATCTCCTGCTCTTACCTCGTTTCATGCGATTTGCTTTGGGGGTTAATAAGAAAAGCGCTAACTATTCTGTAGTTAGCGCTTTATTGTCAAGAGCCGCTAGCCAGACTTGAACTGGCGACCTACGCGTTACGAATGCGTTGCTCTACCAACTGAGCTATAGCGGCGGTTTGTTTCTCGTTTACGGCGTGCAAAATTACAGCTTTATTTGAGAAAACAAAAGGATTCTGAATATTTTTTGAGCTTTAATTTAAAATCTTCCTTTACCATAACTCTTTGCGTAAAGTAACGGTAGTTTAACTTTCGAACATTCTGCTGCGTGCCAGCATACATGCGCCTACAATACCTGCTTTATCCTTTAATTTGGATGTAATGATGGCAGAGTCTTTGTTGACCAGATTGAGCGAATACTTCCGTACTGCTGTTTTGATGGGTTGGGTGATATAATCTCCTGTTAAAGATAAAGTTCCGCCTATAATGACTAGTTCCGGATTGAAGATATTGATTAATCCTGCAATTTGTTTTCCCAGCTTTTGCCCTATTTCTTCAACAATTTCAATGCAAAGCAGATCTTCCTTATTGACGGCTGTGATAATTTCGTCAAGCGTGATGGGATCTTCTTCGCCGGATATTCGAGTGGAAAGAATAGAACTTTCTCCACTTTTGATACGTTCCAGAAGAATACGATGAAGGGCAGAACCGGATGCTTCTGTTTCCAGACATCCTTTTTTGCCGCAATGGCAGATGATCTCATTGTCGTATGCATTGACGTGACCGAACTCTCCCGAGAAACCGGATTTTCCTGTGTAGACTTTGCCATCGATAATAATTCCGATGCCGACTCCCCAGCTGACGTTGACGAAAATAATATCTTTTTCTCCTTTTACACACCCTTGCATATACTCTCCGTAAGTCATGGCACGGGTGTCGTTGTCGATGGTTACTTTATGACCCAGCTTTTCCGACAGGACATCCGCCAACGGGCGTTCCTCAAAATTGAACTGGCTGAAACTATATCCGGATTCCGGATTTACCCGTCCCGATACATTTACATTGATATTTAAAATCTTCTCTTTATTAATAGGAAGTTTTTTGATGAAGTTGAGAATGAGTTTGCACAACTCGTTCATCCCTTCTATCGAATTCTCAAATTTATAGGGGATATTCATCTTTAACTCTACCATATCACCTTTAAAATTGATCAGTCCGATATTGACTGCAAATCTTTTGATGTCTACACCTATAAAATAACCGGATTCCGGATTCAATCCATAGAGATTCGGGTGGCGTCCACCGCTGGTTTCCAGTTTTCCGTAATCATTGATATATCCGTCCTCACACATCTCACCGATAAACTTGGTGACTGTGGGCACGCTTAGATCTAGTTCTTTTGAAAGATCGGGAATAGTGGAACTACCATTATATATATAATGTGTAATGATCCTCTTTTTAACGAGGGCATTTTTAGAGCCCATTTCTATTTCTTTCAAGAATTGTTGGTTCATACGTCTCTTATATTTTGTAATATCTACAAAGATAATTAATTTTTTTATTAACTAATAAGGTTCTTGACGAAAAAATTAGAATTGAATCTGAGATGATGCTGTGCTGATTCCTTATAGGAAGTGAATTCTCTCATTGATAGTTATTTGAAATCTTCTTATATAATAAGGTAATAAGGGTATTGGTATCTGAATAGCTTCATATTTACAGTCTTATTAATGAATAAAGAAGCAAAAATCAACTTTATTAATAAAATATTTTATTATCTATTGTTTATTTAATAAATATAGCTATATTTGTACCGTGATATTAATTAAGATGTACCGTAACCAAATCGTATTATGATGAAAAACTTATTCCAAATACTCTGTGGGCTGTTTCTGGTAGTATCATACTCTTCTTGTATGCACTCAGAGGAATATAAGGTAGATGTATTTATTATAGGTGGAGGTGCCAGTGGTGTAACATCCGGCATTCAGTCTGCTCGTATGGGAGCCAATACACTGATTCTCGAAGAAAGCACCTGGTTGGGTGGGATGCTGACTTCTGCCGGTGTGAGTGCTGTGGATGGAAATTACAGATTGCCTGCCGGACTTTGGGGAGAATTTAAGAATAGATTGTCTGATTATTATGGCGGGCTGGATTCTTTGAAGACGGGTTGGGTAAGTAACGTATTGTTTGAACCGTCAGTTGGAAATAAGATTCTTCACGAAATGGTAGCGGCGGAAAATAATCTAAAAGTCTGGAAGCAGGCTTGCCTTGAAGAAGTAAAAAGGACGGGAGATGAGTGGGTTGCTAAAGTGAAGGTGGAAGGACAAGGTGTGAAAACGGTTCGGGCGAAGGTCATGATTGATGCCACCGAACTGGGTGATGTGGCAAAAATGTGTGGAGTGAAGTACGATATTGGTATGGAAAGCAGAGACGACACGCACGAGGATATTGCTCCGGAAAAGAAGAATAATATTGTGCAGGATATTACCTATGTTGCCATATTAAAAGATTATGGTAAGGATGTGACTATTCCGGAACCTGAAGGATACGATCCTAAAGAATTTGCCTGTGCCTGTGCCAGTCCGGTATGCATAACTCCTAAAGAGCCGGATCGCGTCTGGTCTAAAGATATGATGATTACCTACGGGCGGTTGCCGAATCATAAATATATGATTAATTGGCCGATAGAAGGTAATGATTATTATATTAATCTGATTGAAATGACTCCGGAAGAGCGCTTGAAAGCGTTGGAATATGCGAAACATTATACGATGTGCTTTGTTTACTTCCTGCAACATGAGCTGGGATATAATACACTTGGATTGGCGGATGATGAATATCCGACAGAGGATAAATTACCCTTTATCCCTTATCATAGAGAGTCCAGAAGAATTCATGGATTAGTCCGCTTTAACTTGAATCATGCACTCAATCCATATACGCAGGATGAAAAGCTGTACCGTACTTGTATTGCTGTGGGCGATTATCCGGTAGATCATCATCATACTCGTTATCATGGTTATGAAGAGTTGCCTAATCTGTATTTTCATCCGATCCCTTCGTATGGGTTGCCGTTAGGTACATTGATTCCCCAGGCGGTGGACGGGCTGATTGTAGCAGAGAAATCTATTTCCGTATCGAATATTATGAATGGAACGACTCGTTTGCAGCCGGTTGTATTGCAGATCGGTCAGGCGGCGGGAGCTCTGGCTGCACTAGCTGTGAAGAATAATCAGAAGATAAGTGATGTTTCCGTTCGTGATGTTCAGAATGCTATTCTGGATGCTAAAGGATATTTGCTTCCTTATCTGGATGTCCCTGTCTCGGATGTGAAGTTTGCTCCTTATCAGCGGATTGGCTCTACGGGGATTCTTAAAGGAGTCGGTAAGAATGTGGACTGGTCCAATCAGACTTGGTTGAGAGCGGATACGGTATTGTTGGCGTCAGAACTGGATGGCCTGTTTGAAGTGTATCCGGCTGCCAAAGATGAATTCAAAAAAACAGGAGCGGATAAATTAAGTATTGAGGAGGCAGTTCAACTTGTTCAGAAGATAGCAGAAACGGAAAAACTACATACTACTGTTGATCCGCAAGCGCTTTGGAAAGCATACGGAATGCAAGAACCGGATTTGAAACGGAATATTTTGAGAGGGGAGATGGCTGTAATGATTGATCAAGTATTGGATCCTTTCAATAAAAAACAGATCAATATCACTGGTAAGTATATTCAATAGGTTAACATATATCTAAGTAAAAACAAAAAATTAAAACTATGGAAACTAATAATCGTAGAGATTTCTTAAAGAAGGCAGCTTTGGCCGGAGCTTCCGCTTTGGTTGCCCCTTCATTATTTGCAGCTGACGGAGAGGGGAGAGGGGAACTCTCCCCGAAGATCAAGGCTGGCGATTTGGAAAGCAAATTGATTGTTCCCAAAAATAATGGCTTAAAAATTACAGGAACTTTTTTGGATGAAATATCTCATGATATTCCTCATCAGAACTGGGGTGAGAAAGAATGGGATTTGGATTTTCAGCATATGAAAAGAATCGGTATCGATACAGTGATTATGATTCGTTCCGGTTATCGTAAGTTTATGACTTACCCTTCACCCTATTTGCTGAAAAAAGGATGTTATATGCCGTCGGTTGATTTGGTAGATATGTATTTGCGTCTGGCGGAGAAGTATAACATGAAATTTTATTTTGGTTTGTATGATTCAGGACGGTATTGGGATACAGGTGATTTAAGTTGGGAGATTGAGGATAACAAGTATGTGATTGATGAGGTTTGGAAGATGTACGGAGAGAAGTCTAAAAGTTTTGGAGGCTGGTACATCAGCGGCGAGATTAGCCGCGCCACGAAAGGGGCTATTGATGCTTTCCGCGCTATGGGAAAGCAATGTAAAGATGTATCGAACGGACTCCCGACTTTTATCTCTCCGTGGATTGATGGCAAAAAGGCTATTATGGGAACAGGGAAACTGACAAGAGAAGATGCGGTTTCTGTACAACAACACGAAAAAGAATGGAATGAAATTTTTGATGGAATTCATGAAGTGGTAGATGCTTGTGCTTTTCAGGATGGACATATCGATTATGATGAGTTGGATGCGTTCTTTACTGTAAATAAAAAATTAGCAGATAAGTATGGCATGCAATGCTGGACCAATGCCGAGTCTTTTGACCGTGATATGCCTATCCGTTTTCTACCCATTAAATTTGATAAGCTTCGGATGAAGTTGGAAGCTGCCAAACGTGCAGGGTATGATAAGGCTATTACTTTCGAATTTTCTCATTTTATGAGTCCTCAATCTGCCTACTTGCAGGCCGGACATTTATATGATAGATACAGAGAATATTTTGAAATTAAATGAGTGATATGAAGTCTACAATTAACTTTGGCTATCTTATTTTCCTTTCTGTTGTAGCAGCTTTGGGAGGATTTCTGTTCGGATATGATACTGCTGTTATATCCGGAACAATCGCTCAGGTTACTCAACTTTTTCAACTGGATACGTTGCAACAGGGGTGGTATGTGGGATGTGCTTTAATAGGTTCTATCGTCGGTGTTCTTTTTGCCGGTATCCTGAGTGATAAGCTGGGACGAAAAATGACGATGATTATTTCAGCGACTCTGTTTTCTACATCGGCTTTAGGTTGTGCGATCTCCGCAGACTTCACCCAATTGGTAGTCTATCGTATTATTGGTGGAGTTGGTATTGGTGTTGTGTCGATTGTTTCCCCTTTGTATATATCTGAAGTGGCTGTGGCACAATATAGAGGGCGTTTGGTATCTTTATATCAATTGGCTGTGACAGTTGGATTTTTAGGAGCTTATTTGATTAACTATCAATTGCTGGCTTATGCTGAAAGTGGTAATCAGTTAAGTATGGACTGGTTGAATAAGATATTTGTTACTGAAGTCTGGCGAGGAATGTTGGGAATGGAAACATTGCCGGCTGTGTTATTCTTCATCATTATCTTCTTTATTCCGGAGAGTCCTCGTTGGCTGATCGTAAGAGGTAAAGAAGAAAAAGCTGTCAATATATTAGAAAGGATATATAATTCAGTTTCAGAGGCTGCAAGTCAATTAAAAGAAACGAAATCTGTATTGACGTCTGAAACAAAATCTGAATGGGCTATGTTAATGAAACCCGGAATTTTTAAAGCGGTCATCATTGGTGTATGCATTGCTATTTTGGGACAGTTCATGGGTGTGAATGCTGTACTTTATTATGGCCCTTCCATTTTCGAAAACGCAGGACTTTCAGGAGGAGATTCTTTGTTTTACCAAGTTCTCGTAGGACTAGTCAACACTCTGACCACCGTTCTTGCTCTTGTGATC
>NZ_JAHQUN010000049.1:0-36818 GCF_019052485.1 Bacteroides sp. MSK.20.82 | reverse complement strand
TCAACACATAGCAGCTATTAGAGATAAACAAGTCAACCATTATTAGGGAAGTACAGAACTATTATTTTTTTGCCTAATGAAACTTTAGTTTCACGGTCTTGGAACTAGAGTTTCCAGCGCTTGAAACTTTAGTTTCTGCAGTTTGGAACTAAAGTTTCTTCAGCTTGAAACTATTGGTTTCAAGGCTTTGGAACTATAGTTTCATTGCATGGAAACTAACTAAGCTAAGGTATTCCTGACTTATCATTCCAAGAGGTCAGTATATTATTGTAGCAGGATATAATAACACAGCGTGACGACATTGTGATAGCAAAATATGCTGTCACAATGCCGTCACGCTGTGCTGTCACCTCTTTATTAGTTTATAATCAGTGCGTTATCTATCATTTGGTGACAGATGACAGCAATTTTGGATATTTCAATTCTCTAGTAGAGCGGCTCAAAGCAATTTATTCCTTTTCGTATTGTTATGAGCTAAATGATAGTCGGTTCTATCTTCCATTCTCCTCCTTCGGGAAGGAGGAGAGTTGAGTTACTATTGTGTGCTACTGTTTAGTTCATTCCTAAACAGATTTGAATTATTTCCGCACGTCATTTATTTTTTCCGGCAAATACAATCCTTCAAGTGATCGTTGATAAATCCCGAAGCCTGTAAGTGAGCATAACAAATCGTTGTTCCAAAGAATTTGAATCCGCGCTTTTTCATGTCCTTACTCATTGCATCGGATTCGGGAGAAGATGCTGGAATCTCGCTCAATGAACAAAAGGTATTGACAATAGGCTTTCTGTCGGGAAAGAATGAGAGAGTGTAGTCGTAAAAACTACCGAACTCCTTTTGTATAGCAAGGAATTGTCTGGCGTTGGTAATGGTCGATTTGATTTTCAGACGGTTTTTCACAATGCCTTCAAAGTGCATCAACCGTTCTACATCTTCATCGGTCATCTGTGCCACCCGTTCGGCATCAAAATCGCAAAAGGCTTTGCGATAACCCTCCCGTTTTCTGAGGATGGTTATCCAGCTCAGCCCCGCCTGGGCACTCTCCAGCACAAGAAACTCAAACAGCGTCTTGTCGTCAGTAACTAAATTTCCCCACTCCTGATCATGATATTTCACATACAGTTCGTCGGTTCCACACCAACCACAGCGTCCGTTTACTATATCTTGCATAATTATTTCTTTTATTCCTTGCTTTAACAACCCAATCAAACAGAAAGCAAATACTTCTTGAAGTCTGCAAATTCTTTCGTCATTTGCAAGCTCTTCTTCTCCCCTTTCATAAATTCCTGCAACTTGGCAGGTATTTCTACCGCTTCGCCAATGATACTTTCTACAGTTTCAAGGAATTTAGCAGGATGAGCAGTTTCAAGGAAGACTCCCGTTTCGCCTTGTTTCAGTCCTTCTTGCAAAGCGCGATAACCGCAGGCTCCATGAGGATCGAGCAGGTAATGATGTTCCTTCCAGGTTTCTTTCACAGTTTCGCGAATCTGCTCGTCGGTATATGTAGTTCCCGAAATCTCAGCGGAAATGTCAGCATGAGAACCGCCATACAAGTCAAGCACACGGGCAAAGTTGCTCGGATCACCCACGTCCATAGCGTTGGCAATGGTTGCAACGGATGGGCGGGGATTATATTTACCTGTTTGCAGGTATTGATAGAATATATCGTTGCGATTGTTGGCAGCAATAAAACGTTTGACAGGCAAGCCCATCTTTTTGCCGAACAATCCGGCTGTGATGTTTCCGAAGTTTCCGCTAGGAACACAAATCACGGCATTATCGGCTTTTCCGGCACGCTTCAGCTGTGCATAAGCATAGAAATAATAGAATGCTTGCGGCAGGAAGCGGGCTACATTGATAGAATTGGCGGAAGTCAGTGACAGATGTTCGTTCAGTTCCTTATCCATGAAAGCAGCTTTTACCAGTGCCTGACAATCATCAAACGTTCCGTCCACTTCGAGAGCGGTGATATTCTGTCCCAAAGTAGTGAACTGCTTCTCCTGTATTTCGCTGACTTTTCCTTTCGGGTAAAGTACATATACATGAATACCTTCCACCCCCAGAAAACCGTTGGCAACGGCACTTCCCGTATCACCGGAAGTCGCTACCAGCACATTCACATCCTTCTGCCCTTCTTTCTTGATGAAGTAGCCCAGCAAACGTGCCATAAAACGGCCGCCTACATCTTTGAAAGCCAGAGTCGGTCCGTGGAAAAGTTCCAGAGAATAGATGTTGTCCGCCACTTTCACCAACGGTACATCAAAGCTCAATGTGTCATACACTATTTGTTTCAGGGTATCGGCAGGGATGTCTTCGCCAAAGAAAGCATCGGCTACACGATAAGCAATCTCCTGAAAAGACAAAGTATCTATCGTATCGTAAAATTCTTGGGGAAGAGGCTTGATAGTCATTGGCATGAAAAGTCCTCTGTCGGCGGCAAGCCCTTTTACTACAGCTTCCTGCAAAGAAGCCATCGACGCTTGTTTATTTGTACTATAGTATTTCATTGGATATTCTTTTGATTCATAAATTCTTTTATAAACTCATCTTCTTTCAACACACCGTAAATGCCGTCGCATGCCGATATCTCGTCATACGTCTGCACTTCATCCGGTTCGATGCCCGGATACCAGATAAGGAACGGTATAGGATCGGAGGTATGGGTGCGAAGTTCGCAGGGAGTAGGATGGTCGGGCAATACGGCAATCGCCACAGGCTCGTCCCAGTCCTTCACTGCTTCGTAGATAGGGCCTACAGCACGTTTGTCGAGGTTCTCTATCGTCAGGAGTTTCAGATCGATATCCCCTTCGTGTCCCGCCTCATCACTGGCCTCGATATGAAGATAAACGAAATCGTCCGTCTTCAGTGCTTCCAGAGCGGCAGCTACTTTATTCTCATAATTTGTATTATACAGTCCGGTGGCTCCCTCTACCGCAATACGGCGTAAGCCGGCATAATATCCGATTCCGTTAATCAAGTCGACAGCCGAAATAACTGCTCCTTTCTTTACTTGCGGAAAAGTTTCGGAGAAAGCAGGCATCTGCGGACGATAGCCGGGGCTCCAAGGCCAGATGCTGTTTGCAGGGTCCTTGCCTTCCGACATCCGTTTCAGATTCAACGGATGGTTCTTCAGCAGTTCCTGTGATTTAAGAATAAGATCATTGATAAGGTCCGCCGTTTCCTGCGCTTCCGGCACTAAGGGTTTCACCATTAACGGGCGGAAAGGTTTCAACGGAACATCGTGCGGAGGGGTGCAATCCAGTTCTTTATTCCCCCCCTTGATAACAAGCAGATGACGATACTGAACTCCTGTGTGGAAACGTATGCGGTCATTCCCCAGCTTCTCTTGCAGATACTGGATCAGTACATCCGCTTCTTCCGTAGATATATGTCCGGAAGAGTGATTCTTCAGAATCTCTCCTTCCACGCAAATCAGATTACAACGCATCGCCATTTCTCCCGGTTTCAGGTCTACACCGATACTGGCTGCTTCAAGCGGCCCGCGTCCTTCGTACACTTTCGGAAGATTATATCCCAACACGGACATATTGGCAACCTCACTACCCGGATGGAAACCTTCGGCAACAGTTATCAAACGTCCATTGCGTCCCATGCGGGCTAACTTATCCATATAAGGCGTCTTCGCATATTGCAGGAGCGTCTTGTCCCCCAATGACTTCACTGGCCAGTCGGCCATTCCGTCTCCCAGTATGATAATATGCTTCATTTTAACACCCCTTATTTAAACGTTTGCGATACTCATGATATCAGCGAATACTCCCGCAGCCGTTACTCCGGCACCGGCACCGTATCCTTGAATCATCATCGGATATTCTTTATAGCGTTCCGTAGTCAGCAAGATGATGTTGTTGCTGCCTTCCAGTCCGTAGAACGGATGGTTGGCACCCACTTCCTGAAGGCCGACAGAGGCTTTTCCGTCTTCTAGTTTGGCAACAAAGCGCCAATGTTTATGTTCTTTCTCCAATACCTGACGACGGGCTTCGAAGTCTGCGTCGAGGCTCGGCACTCGTTTCCAGAAGTCGTCCAGCGAACCTTCGAAGAAGTCGTTCGGAACAAAGAGATTCTTTTCTACGTCTTCCTGCTCGATATGGTATCCGGCTTCACGTGCCAGAATCACCAGTTTGCGGATCACGTCTTTTCCGCTCAGGTCGATACGCGGGTCCGGTTCGGAATAACGTTCTTCCTGTGCCATCTTGATCGTGCGGCTGAAAGGAATGTCAGCGCTGATCTTATTAAAGATATAGTTCAATGTACCCGAAAGTACAGCTTCAATCTTCAGTATCTTGTCACCACTGTGAATCAGGTCGTTAATGGTATTGATAATCGGCAGTCCCGCACCTACGTTTGTTTCAAACAGGTACTTCACACCCCGTTGACGGGCAATCGTTTTCAGTTCGCGATAGTTCTCGTAAGCCGAAGACGCAGCGATCTTATTGGCTGCCACTACGGAAACGTTGTGCTGTAAAAGGTCTTTGTAAAGTGATGCAATGTCGGGGCTTGCCGTACAATCCACGAATACGGAGTTGAAGATATTCATTCCGACTATTTCGTCACGGATCGTCTGCAAGTTACTATCCTTGCCTTTCTTCTGCAACTCCTCACGGAAATTGGCAAGGTCAAATCCCTCACGACTGAACATGGCTTTCGCAGCATCGATGATACCTACGACGTGCAACTTCAATCCGTTCTCCATCATCAGCTTCTGTTGCTGGCAACGAATCTGTTCTACCAGACTGCCGCCAACCGTACCGATACCGCAGATAAAGAGATTCAATACCTGATATTCGGACAGGAAGAAGGAGTCATGGATAACGTTCAGAGATTTACGCAATGACTTGGAATCGACAACAAAAGAAATGTTGGTTTCCGAAGCTCCCTGCGCGCAAGCGATTACATTGATACCATTACGTCCCAGTGTACCGAAGAGCTTACCTGCTATACCCGGTGTATGCTTCATATTCTCGCCAACGATTGCCACCGTAGCCAGATTTCTCTCTGCAAGGATCGGAGAAATCTCTCCCATCTCGATCTCTTTCGCAAATTCTTCATTCAGCACTTCACAAGCCAGATCGGCATCAGCATTCCGAACACCGATAGAGGTACTGTTCTCTGATGAAGCCTGCGAAACAAGGAATACACTGATTCCATTCTTTGCCAAAGCCTTGAAGATACGGTAGTTTACACCGATCACACCTACCATACCCAGCCCCTGAACAGTGATCAGACTCGTATCATTGATAGAGGAAATACCTTTAATGGCCTTACTCTGCGGATTGGAAGTCTCTTGCTTGATAACTGTTCCCACTCCGTCAGGATTGAACGTATTCTTTATTATAATAGGAATATTCTTATGACATACCGGATAGATCGTCGGCGGATAAACAACTTTCGCACCGAAGTTACAAAGTTCGGTTGCTTCTACATAGCTCAATTCGGAAATAGTATAGGCAGTTGAGATCACACGCGGATCGGCAGTCATAAAGCCGTCTACATCGGTCCATATCTCCAGACTGCCGGCATCGAGCGCTGCGGCAATAATGGCAGCCGTATAATCCGAACCACCACGACCGAGATTCGTCACGTCTCCCGACACCTTATCCGAAGAAATAAATCCGGGAACCAACGACACTTTCGGAATGGAATGGAAAGCCTCTTTTACTAACTGATTAGTCAGATCGGCATCAATCGTATGTTTATTATGCTTCTTTTCAGTCTTGATAAAAGTACGCGAATCAAACCATTTTGCCTCATCGATCAGTTCGGCAACGATGATGGACGAAAGACGTTCGCCATAGCTGACAATGGTATCCGATGTTTTCGGGGAAAGGTCTCTGATCAGATAGATACCCTGGAAAATGTCTTTCAACTCATTCAGCAATTCGCCAATCTGACGTTGCAATGCCACTTGCCCTGCTCCGGCAGGAATCACTTCTTTAATCATCTCCACATGACGATAGACGATTTCGCGGAACTCTCCTTCGTAGGCCGAATCTCCGGCTGCCGCCATCTTCGATGTATTAATCAATTTGTCAGTGATGCCCCCTAACGCGGAAACAACTACAATTACCGGCTCACTGGCCGACTCTACAATTCTCTTTACACTTAAAATGCTGTTCACGGAACCTACGGACGTTCCGCCGAATTTCATTACTTTCATGAAGATACATATTTAAATACAATCCCCTCGAGTATAGTTATTACAGGGTGATTGGTTGTTTACGAAAAAATTAAAATTGAGTTTTGCCTACTTACACAGGCGTGAATCACGTAGATACACAAATACTATCCATTAACCCCAAAGGGTCATGGTACACATGGATGTGACTGTATGTGGATAGTACTTCATCATAGTCTCTGTTTCTACCATTGTTTTTGATAAGTGTCGCAAAAGTAATAATAAAAACGTTCAATCTATCACTTTTTTCGGTTTTTTTCTGATAAAAAGAACATCCCGTCTCTTTTCCCTCCCATAAAAGCCCTGCACTTTTATGACATTTTGCTATTTATATATCGTTTATATTATTATATTTGCAAAAACAACAGCATAAAACCAGCATATGACCCCGTTAAATACTTCCGTATTGTTAATATACACCGGTGGGACAATTGGAATGATTGAAAACACCGCAACAGGCGCATTGGAGAACTTCAACTTCGAGCAACTCCAGAGGCATATCCCCGAATTGCAAAAATTCAACTTCCCGATTGATACTTATCAGTTTGACCCTCCGATGGACTCTTCGGACATGGAACCCGATATGTGGAGAAAGCTGGTACACATTATTCATGAGAACTATGATCTCTATCATGGCTTCGTTATTTTGCACGGAACGGATACGATGGCTTATACAGCCTCCGCCCTGAGTTTTATGCTGGAAGGACTGGACAAACCTGTGATCCTTACGGGCTCCCAACTCCCGATAGGGGTGCTCCGCACGGACGGAAAGGAAAACCTGATGACAAGTATCGAAATTGCCGCCGCACAGGATAAGGAGGGGAAAGCACTCGTTCCGGAAGTCTGCATCTTCTTTGAGAATCATCTGATGAGGGGAAACCGTACGACAAAGATGAACGCGGAAAACTTCAACGCATTCCGCTCATTCAATTACCCGGTATTGGCGGAAGCAGGTATTCACATTAAATATAATCAGGCACAGATTCATGTCAACAAAAGCAAGCAGGAGTTAGTGCCACATTATTTATTGGATACGAACATCGTGGTTCTCAAGTTATTCCCCGGCATTCAGGAGAATGTAATAGCTACGATGTTAGGGACCAAAGGATTAAAAGCGGTCGTACTCGAAACGTATGGTTCCGGCAATGCTCCCCGAAAGGAATGGTTTATCCGCAGGCTTTGTCAGGCCAGTGCGCAGGGGATTGTCATTGTCAATGTAACCCAGTGCAATGCCGGAATGGTGGAGATGGAACGTTACGAAACGGGGTACCAGCTACTACAGGCAGGAGTGGTCTCCGGATATGACAGTACGACAGAATCGGCTGTGACTAAATTGATGTTCTTATTGGGACACGGATATACTCCGGATGAGGTTCGTGATCGTATGAATCGGTCGATAGCTGGTGAGATCACTCTATAAGGACCTTTTGTTTAATGCGTTGAACAGATTTTATCCGAATTTGTTTTGCGCGTTGAACAAATTATGCCTATTTTTGTATTCCATAGAAAACAAATAAGGATATGGATACACTAATCAGAAGATATAAAAGGTTACTAACAGCCACTTCCACTACTTATATCAGGAGCTTAATGGATACAATCAATTGGGATAACCGACTGATTGCCATCCGCGGAGCACGTGGAGTCGGAAAAACGACTTTAATGCTTCAATACCTGAAACTTCATTATGCAAACGATAGTCAGAGCGCCTTATACACAAGTCTGGATAGTCTGTATTTCACTCAACATACGCTTAGCGAATTGGCTGAACAGTTTTATCTGAAAGGAGGAAAATGTCTCTTTCTGGATGAAGTACATAAATATCCATCCTGGAGCAAGGAGATTAAAAATATATATGACGAGTTTCCCGAACTGAAAATAGTATTCACAGGCTCCTCCTTACTTCAACTTCTGAATGCAGAAGCAGATTTGTCACGCCGATGCATATCATACAATATGCAAGGACTCTCTTACCGTGAATATCTGAAGTTATTTCATCAGATTCATATCCGCCCCTATACATTGGAAGAGATCTTGGAGAGCAGTGACGGAATTTGCAATGAGGTCAACTCTCAATGCAGACCACTGGCTCATTTTGAGGATTATCTGAAACATGGGTATTATCCTTTTTATCTGGAAGGAAATGCAGAGTATTATACACGAATCGAGAATATAACGAATTTGATACTTGAGATTGAACTTCCCCAACAATGTGGAGTAGATATCAGTAATGTACGGAAATTGAAAAGCCTGTTAGGTATCCTTTCCTCCGAAGTTCCGTTTATGGTGGATATCACTAAGCTCTCTGCCCTGGCAGAACTCTCGCGTACCACCATTCTGGCCTATCTGCAATATTTGGACAGAGCCAAGTTAATTCATCTTCTTTATTCGGACAACGACTCTATCAAAAAGCTACAAAAACCGGATAAGATATACATGGAAAATACCAATTTACTTTATGCGCTGACTTTCAAGGATGTGAACAAGGGCACATTGAGAGAAGTATTTATGGTGAACCAACTTTCTTATCTGCATAGAGTAGAATACTGTACACGTAGTGCAGACTACACGATAGACAGCAAATACACAATAGAAGTTGGCGGAAAAAGTAAGGACGGAAAACAGATAGCTGGCAGCAAAAAGGCATTTATAGCCGCAGATGATATAGAATATTCAGCAGGAAACAAAATTCCGTTATGGGCATTCGGGTTCTTATATTAAAGGAAAAAGAAAATGGCAAAAGAAAAAACCGTATATGTATGCAGTAACTGCGGACAGGAATCACCGAAATGGGTGGGCAAGTGTCCGTCGTGCGGAGAATGGAATACGTATGTAGAAGAGATCGTACGGAAAGAAACGACTAACCGCCGTCCGGTATCGGGCATCGAGACGCAGAAAGCGAAACCTGTTATCCTCAGCGAAATAGAAGCCGATGATGAGCCGCGCATCAATATGCACGACGACGAACTGAATCGTGTATTGGGCGGAGGACTTGTGCCCGGCTCTCTGGTTTTGATCGGCGGCGAACCAGGAATCGGAAAATCGACACTCGTCATGCAGACTATCTTGCGTATGCCGGACAAGAAGATTCTCTATGTATCCGGTGAAGAAAGCGCACGACAGCTGAAACTACGCGCCGACCGCCTTTCGGAAGTCTCCAGCGACTGTCTGATCGTTTGTGAAACTTCACTTGAACAGATTTACGTGCATATCAAGAACACCAGTCCCGACCTGGTCATTATCGACTCCATACAGACTATTTCCACGGAAAATATTGAATCATCTCCCGGAAGCATTGCCCAGGTAAGGGAATGTTCGGCATCGATTCTCCGTTTTGCCAAAGAAACGCATACACCCGTCCTGCTGATCGGACATATAAATAAAGAAGGCAGTATTGCAGGCCCAAAGGTACTGGAGCATATTGTAGATACAGTTCTCCAGTTTGAAGGAGACCAGCATTATATGTACCGTATTCTGCGAAGCATCAAGAATCGATTCGGAAGCACTGCCGAACTAGGTATTTACGAAATGCGTCAGGACGGATTACGTCAGGTCAGCAATCCTTCGGAGTTATTGTTAAGTCAGGATCATGAAGGGATGAGCGGAGTAGCGATTGCTTCTGCTATCGAGGGAGTACGCCCGTTCCTGATTGAGACACAGGCTTTGGTGAGTTCTGCCGTCTATGGAAATCCTCAACGGTCGGCAACCGGCTTCGATATACGGAGAATGAATATGCTTCTGGCTGTCCTCGAAAAGCGCGTAGGCTTCAAGCTTGCGCAGAAAGATGTGTTTCTGAATATTGCCGGAGGATTGAAGGTGAATGATCCGGCTATTGACCTGGCAGTGATCAGTGCCATCCTTTCTTCCAATATGGATGCGGCTGTCGAACCGGAAGTCTGTATGGCAGGAGAAATCGGTCTGTCGGGAGAGATACGCCCCGTAAATCGAATAGAGCAGCGAATCGGAGAAGCGGAAAAGTTAGGATTCAAACGGTTCCTGCTTCCGAAATATAATCTGCAAGGGATTGATACCCAAAAACTAAAAATAGAATTAGTACCTGTAAGAAAGGTGGAAGAGGCATTCAGAGCACTCTTCGGATAAGTTTAAATTAATATAAATCCATGACACAAGAATACCAACTCCGCATCCTTCCCGAAATCGCAGCAAACGAACAGCGACTGAAAGAATATATATCTAAAGAAAAAGGCATTAACCTGCGTAATATCACTGCTACCCGAATACTGAAACGGAGCATCGATGCACGTCAACGGACTATCTTTGTCAACCTGAAAGTACGGGCATACATTAATGAGATGCCCAAGGAGGATGAATTCGAACGCACTATATATAATAATGTGGAAGGCAAGCCACAGGTTATCGTAGTCGGTGCCGGTCCCGGCGGACTGTTTGCCGCCTTACGCCTCATCGAACTCGGACTACGTCCGGTTATCGTAGAACGGGGAAAAGATGTGCGCGAACGGAAAAAGGATCTGGCACAAATCAGCAGAGAACATACCATAAATCCGGAATCGAACTATAGCTTTGGTGAAGGAGGTGCAGGAGCCTATTCGGATGGAAAACTTTACACCCGCAGCAAGAAAAGAGGAAATGTAGACAAGATACTGAACGTATTCTGTCAGCACGGAGCTTCTGCGGCTATACTGGCCGATGCCCATCCTCACATTGGGACAGACAAACTCCCGCGTGTCATTGAGAATATGCGAAATACGATTATCGAGTGCGGCGGAGAAGTGCATTTTCAGACCAGAATGGATGCACTGATTATTGAGAACAACGAAATCAAAGGTATTGAAACCAACACAGGAAAGACTTTTCTCGGTCCTGTGATACTGGCAACCGGACATTCCGCAAGAGATGTATATCGCTGGCTGGCTGCAAACGGTGTTACGATAGAAGCCAAAGGAATCGCTGTCGGTGTCCGGCTGGAACATCCGGCTATGCTGATCGACCAGATACAATACCATAATAAGAACGGACGGGGGAAATACCTTCCTGCTGCCGAATACAGCTTCGTGACACAAGCTGAAGGCAGAGGAGTCTATAGCTTCTGTATGTGTCCCGGCGGTTTCATTGTTCCTGCCGCCAGCGGCCCGGAACAAGTTGTAGTAAACGGAATGTCTCCTTCTAACCGCGGATCGCGTTGGAGTAACTCGGGAATGGTGGTAGAGATTCAACCGGAAGATTTAATTAATGGAGAATGGAAAATGGAGAATGGAGAATGGGCTGCGCAACAAAATGAGCAGTTATTAGCCATTAACCCATTGCTGAGCAATTCTCAGCTCTCGACTCTCAATACTCAACTTACTCCCCTTCACTTTCAGGAGGAGTTGGAACGTCAATGCTGGTTGCAGGGTGGCAGGCGCCAAACGGCACCGGCACAACGTATGCTGGACTTTACCCGCAAGAAGTTAAGCTATGATTTACCGGAGTCTTCATATAGTCCGGGATTGGTTTCTTCCCCGCTTCATTTTTGGATGCCGGACTTTATCAGCAAAAGGTTATCTCTCGGTTTTCAGCAGTTCGGGCGTAGCAGTCATGGTTTCCTTACGAATGAAGCGGTGATGATTGGTGTGGAAACCCGCACTTCTTCGCCAGTCCGCATCGTACGGGATAAGGAGACGTTACAGCACGTCACTGTTCGCGGACTGTTTCCCTGCGGAGAAGGTGCAGGGTATGCAGGTGGAATTGTTTCGGCAGGAGTAGATGGAGAACGGTGTGCGGAAGCGGTAGCTAATTATATAAACCAACAGTAAAAACTCAGCGATAAGATGAATAATAAACCTGAAATAGCCATTATCGAGTCCAACACCCTCACTTGTCTCGGACTGAAAAGTATATTGGAAGAGATTATCCCAATGGCAACCATCCGCACCTTCCATAGTTTCAATGAACTAATGGATGATACTCCGGACATGTATGCCCACTACTTCATCTCGGCGCAAATCTATGTTGAACACAATGCCTTCTTCCTCCCCCGAAAGCGAAAAACAATTGTGCTGGCCAGTGACAGCCCGCAATTCCAACTGTCGGGTGTGCCTGTGCTCAATATCTACGAACCCGAAGAAAAACTGGTGAAAAGTCTTTTGAAGCTTCATCAACATGCACACCACAACGGCTATCCTGTAAAAGATATGCCTCCGATTGCCATGCCGGAGGTACATCAGGAAATCTTATCTGCCCGTGAAATAGAGGTGCTGGTACTGATTACCAAAGGATTAATCAACAAAGAGATTGCCGACAAACTGAATATCAGTCTGACTACCGTCATCACCCACAGGAAAAACATCACGGAAAAACTTGGAATCAAGTCTGTATCAGGATTAACCATCTATGCCGTAATGAACGGATACATAGAGGCGGACCGAATCTGACTTCTTAAAAAATGAAGCATAATCCTAATAAATGAGGATTGCCTACCTTATATATTTGCCGTTACTTTGCACCAGACAAATTAACTGCGAATGAAAACAAAGAATATTATGATTGCCCTCGCACTCCTGATGACAGGAACAACATGGGCTGAAGATTTCCCTAAAGATTCTCTTAAAGTAGTAGACATCGAAGAAGTGGTAGTGATCGCCACTCCGAAAGAAAACCGGAAACTACGTGAGCTGCCGGCAGCTACAACTGTATTGTCACAGAAAGACATGCAGGCTAACCAAGTGAACTCCGTGAAAAGATTATCCGGACTCATTCCGAATATTTTCATTCCGGAGTATGGATCAAAGCTGACTACTTCTATCTATATTCGAGGGATTGGTTCACGTATCAACACACCGGCTATCGGACTCTATGTAGACAACATCCCCTATATCGATAAATCAGCTTTCGATTTCAACTACTCCGACATAGAACGTATTGATGTACTCCGCGGTCCGCAAGGAACTTTGTATGGACGTAATACAATGGGTGGGCTGATCAAGGTACACACCAAGTCACCTTTCACATATCAAGGTACAGATATCCGTATGGGAGCAGCAACTTATAACGACTACAATGTATCGTTAACACATTACCACCGTATATCCGACCAATTCGCCTTTTCTACCGGAGGATTCTACGAACATACCGGAGGATTCTATCAAAACTCTGCACGCAATAATGAACGGGTAGACAAAGGCAATGCAGGAGGTGGACGGTTCAGAGGTATTTATCTGCCGAAAGATAACCTTAAACTAGACTTGAATGTCAGCTACGAATATAGTGACCAAGGAGGATATCCTTACTTTTACACAGGCATCACCCAGGAAGGCCTCAACAAGGGAAAGACTGAAGAACGGGAAGAAATGATCGGAAAGATTGCCTATAATGATAGAAGCAACTACTACCGTAACCTGCTGAATGCAGGATTTAATGTCGAATATCAAGCCAAGAATTTCATCCTAAGCGCTGTTACCGGTTATCAGCATCTGAAAGACCGAATGTTTCTCGACCAGGACTTTACTGAAAAGAACATATTCAATCTTACCCAGAAGCAGAAACTAAATACTATTTCAGAAGAAATTGTGCTTAAATCGAAGCCCAACCGTAAGTGGGAATGGACAACAGGTATCTTTGGATTCTATCAGACATTGAATACAGACGGGCCTGTTACCTTCAAAGAAGACGGGGTAAAAGAAACTATTGAAGGAAATACCAACAGCATCTTTGAAAATTTAGGGAATAAAGCACCTAAGATGAGCATGAGTGTTCTTAACCCTACGTTAAGAGTCAGTGGCAACTTTGATACTCCAATATGGAACGGAGCCATTTTTCATCAATCAACCTTCAATAACCTTTTTACCAAAGGACTATCCTTCACTATAGGTCTTCGTCTAGACTACGAAAAGATGAGTATGAAGTACAATTCGGCAAGCGACCCACTCAACTTCGACTTCAACTTTGCCATGGGCCCTATGGTTATTACCGCCAAAGACCTGGTAGCAGACGCTGCCTACAATGGTAAACTATCTGAAGATTATGTCCAATTATTACCCAAGTTTGCCTTACAATACGAATGGAGCAAAGGCAATAACGTTTACGCTACAGTATCCAAAGGTTACCGTTCGGGAGGCTATAATGTCCAAATGTTTTCTGATATAATCACCGGGCAACAAGCGCACTCGATGGTAGAAGCCATAAAAAAAAGCGCGGAGTTCGAAAAATACAGCACATTGATTGAAGGAATGATAGGAGACAAAATGCCTGCTATACCCGAAGTAAAAGATGCAACCACCTATAAACCGGAATATTCATGGAATTATGAAGTGGGTACTCATCTCACTTTGTGGGAAGGAAAACTCTGGGCCGACCTTGCAGCTTTCTATATGGATACCCGTGACCAGCAACTCTCTCAATTTATCGGCAGCGGTCTTGGACGTACCACAATCAATGCAGGCAAAAGCAACAGCTACGGTGCAGAAGCATCCCTCCGTGCCAGCGTGACCAACGAACTAAGTCTGAACGCAAGTTACGGATATACGTATGCCACCTTTACCGACTATATTATAAATGAAGCAGACAAGGATGGCAACCTAACAGTAAAAGCTGACTACAACGGCAAATATGTTCCCTTCGTCCCCAAGCATACACTTAATATCGGAGGAGAATACGCCATCACCTGTAGCTCCCGTTCCATCTTCGACCGCATTGTATTCCAAGCAAACTACAATGCTGCCGGACGCATCTACTGGACCGAACAAAATGACGTCAGCCAAGCCTTCTACGGCACACTGAACTGGCGTGCCAATCTTGAAAAAGGGAATGCAATGATCAGCTTCTGGGCACGCAACTTCCTGGACAAAGACTATGCAGCCTTCTACTTTGAAACGATGAACAAAGGATTTATGCAGAAAGGACGTCCCGTACAATTCGGAATAGATCTCCGCTGCCGATTCTAAGAAATAACAGATCAACTGTTCATATAATCCTTTGGAGACATACCAGCACAGCGCTTAAAGAACTTCCCGAAGAATGATTGATTCGAGAAGTTCAGCTGTTCGCTGATCTGCTGAATGGTCAGCTTCCCCGATTTTAATAATGTCTTTGCTTCAAGTATTACATAAGCATCAATCCACTGCCCTGCCAATTGCCGGCTGACTTTATAAACTACAGTAGAAAGATATTTAGGAGAAATGCACAACGAGTCCGCGTAAAACTTCACACTTCGTTCCCGCCGGTAATGCTTCTCCACTTCGCCGATGAAACGCTGAAAAATCTCCTCTTGCCGCGTGCGCGAATACTTCGTTTGCGATTCTTCCTCCTTGATCACTATAGGCAACATTCTATAATACAAAATCTGTACGTAAGACTGCAACATAGGAATCGTAAAAGGATGATCTGACTCCTGCAAAGTCGCTTTAGCAGAACGATAGATCCGGACAAATTCTCCCGCTTCCTTTTCTGCAAAAGTGAAGCAGTGTCTATTCTGCAAACATTTATAAAAAGACATTACCTGAGTCGTCTTTTCCGTAGTAGGCATAAAGTCTGTTCGGGTAGCTATCATAAATCCACGAAAGTCATAATTGATGGAAAGGACTTCAAAAATCATTCCCGTGATTATAACGCAAAACATATTCGGACGCAAGACATATTCCTTCAAAGAAATCCGTATATGCATCTCCCCCTCCAGAGAAAACAACACGATAGACATTCCCGCCTGAACGGGAAAGTTGTTTTGCGGCAACTGTTCCACAGGCTCCAGAGGAGAAGTGTCGATGTTATCCGATAAAACAATCTCTCCTTTTATAAAAAAAGATGTGTCGATGCTAGTAAGATGCGAAATATCAAGCAAAAAGATATTATGATCCATATTCCAGTAGTCATTAGAGTATTTCGATGACAAATTTAATCGATTTCAGGCACAGAACAGCCACCATTCGACCAAATGACCAAAAAAGCATTCCTTTTTACCTTGTTTTATTCATTTCGAATGAAAAATGAATAAAACAGTAGTATCTCCATTGGGGGAGATTAAAAAGTCGATTCTATCTCGAATCTCCTCCTTCGGGAAGGAGGAGTGGTCGAAGACCGAGGTGGTAGGAAAAATAATGTTTATACCTATTTCTTTGTAAATGATAGAATTATGCATTCACCTACCACCTCCCCCTACGGGTACTCCTCCTTCCCGAAGGAGGAGATTTAAGATACTATTGACTATCATTTAGTTCAAAACTGTACAGACATGAACATAAACTCTACAACATAGCCAATAGAACTCTATATAGTTAGTTCTCAATAATTTATAGTTTCCTATCATTTCTTTTAATGGAAACTGTCGTTTCCCGGTGAGGGAACGGGCGTTCCTTTTAAAGGGAACGGACGTTTCCTCCGAGGAAACCAACGCTTGCCCCATATGATACGGATGCTTGATTTATATGGACTAACAACTTATCTATGAATAGACTGCGTGAGAAAGGTAGCGTACAATTAAAGTATTCTTTGGTAAGCAATGCGCTCTGTCCCGTTCTTGACATAGATGATGCCACAGCGCTGAAAGCCGTATTTCGTCAGAATGTGCTGCATCACTTTGTTATCCCGATGTGTATCCACACGGATATTCTCAAAATGTTCAAAGCACCAGTTCAGACAGGCTTCCGATACGCCTTTCCTTTTACCGCTGGCAGCCATCCGGTGGATGACACCGTAAGGTTCGTCATTGAGCCACGCACCTTCATAAATATTCAGATAAGTAGGATCTTCGCCTAATATAAAGCAGAAAGTTCCCAATATCTCCCCTTGTTCGTCCGTACAGACATAGCTATGACCGTCTTCTATCTCCTGACGGATAAATGATTCGGACGGATAGCCGTCAATCCATTGGGTCGCATTCCCATTGGCACGCATAAAAGCACGGGCATAATCATAAATCTCCATCACCAAAGGGAGATCTTTCAATTCGGTAGGTCTGATTTCCATCATTCAGAAGTATGATTTGAATATAAAAACAAGATATAAAAGATTATTCATTAATCGCTCCGCAATGGGGGCAAATACCTTTCTCCTTCAACTTCTCCCCGCAATGTCCGCAACGATACTTATAGCTGATATTCCGATGCACCTTCTTCGCAAAAACCCAGATAAAGAATGTAAGGAACAAATAACCGATATAAATATGTGTCATCAGGATAAAGAAGAAATAGCAGAAAATACAACTGGACATCAATCCCAGCAGATAAAAGACCGCAGCCGCGGGAGTCAACTGCCGGAACAGGTCATCAAGCACCGCCAAAGCGACAATCAGAAATAGCCAGATGCCCAGCAAAAAGACTGAAAGTATAAAAGGTACTTTAAAAGGCGATAAGGTGGGATTGAAATAGAAATGTTCCCACGTATCCGGCACAAAAACCTGCATCGATTCGTAAACCGTCGCACTGAAAGCCATCAGCAGGCAAAGAAACAACGGATAGACACTGTCAATATCATTAAAATAGACCAGCTGCAACTGCTTCCGGCGGAAAGCGCGAAACAGATAGACCCCGACAAACAACGCGAAGATAATCATGAAATAAGAAGCATGCGTATCACTGAAAAAATGGATAGCCTGCGAAATACTGTCCGTCGGCACAAACGATTCTTTCAATTCTGTTTCACGTATCCACCCCTGCTCCTCTTGTGTATGCGCCAGCTTTACCCAGACACTGTCCACACTATCGGCAGGGTGAATGGCAAACTCGGCAACAACCACCCGATCTCCTTTATACAATGCAATGTAGGTGTCCTTGATGGGCAGGCACTCCATTGTTACCGAGTCGGTGGTTACTTCCAGATTCGTATTCCAGGTATAATGCCGGTCATAAAGATAGTTCAGAGAATCTTTTGTCTTCTCCGACAGTTCCTCGGAAGTAAGATCGGGACGCGTATAGTGACAAGATGAAAGGAACAGCAAAGTCAACAGCAGTCCCACGACAGAACAGCACAAAGCGGTACGAAACTTATCTCCGCCAAAAACAAGCTCCGTTACACTCTGCATATCTCTGCCGGGGAATCGTTTCATTGTGCCGCTTTTACTTTCATTTGACAGTTCTTGCAATCGAATTCAAGGCGGAAACGTTTTCCGTCATTCGATACCAGATAATAGGGCTCTTTATAAGGCGAGCGCACTCGCTGATGGATAGGACACCAGCCCATGCTATAACGCAGGCAGTGTTTGCAGAACATCAGCACAGCATCTTCCACCCGTTCCTTTTCATAAGCCTCAGCCACTTGCTGCACTCCATGTTCCCGATAAAAAGAAGCTGCACAGGTGTTCATCACGTTTCCCAAATAAGTAAGTGCAGCCTGCGGAAAAGCATGTGAAGTCGGCTTCCAGACAGCCAGTTCCTGACGGTAATTGATGCGTCGGGCAGCAATCAGCTTTTCTATCGCCTGACGGCGGAAGTCCGCCAAAACAGAAGCCGGTAAGAACCAATTCTCCGAGAAGGAGATTTCGATCTTTTCCGCTTCGAAAGGCGTGTTTCCTAATTTAGCAAGCTGCGTCTTCAAGTTATCAGCCTGTGGAGTCCGAGCCGGCTCTTTCTCACGAGGCAGAGTGAGCGTAACGCTGTTATCGTCCTCATCCGTCAGTGTCAGAGAGAAACCGAAGTTGTTGTCTGCAAGCAGTATGTTAACGGCAATCTTCCGTTCGGCCGACTTGCGGGAAAGTATGCGTTCAAACTCCTGATCGAAGTTGCGATAGAGCTTGGTACGGGGCTTGATGCGGGGCATTTCCTGAGGATAAAGTTTGTTTCCATCCACCCGATTAATCCGGAATCCCTGCAAACGTCCCTGTTCATCAATATAGCAGACACCGTCTCCGTTATTGAATGATTTCAGTCCGGCAACGGTCAGAAAGTTGCCACGGGCTTCTTTCATTGTGCCCATCTCCTCTCCCAATGATTTCGGAGTATCGAAAGAAAAAATATCCTCACTGCGGCCATGCAGGAAGTAATGAGTAAATCCACGACTGAAGCTCTTGTCCAGCTGCGGTTTAAAGTCGAAACGGCAAGTGCCGGAAGAAGCGCGCACATATTCCGGTCGGCGGGCAAAGATAGCGTCCAGTTTCTGACGATAGGCAGCCGTTACATTCTTCACATAAGACACATCTTTCAGACGTCCTTCTATTTTGAATGAGGAAGCTCCGGCATCCAGCAACTGTTCCAGTTCGTCACTCTGATTCATATCTTTCAAAGAGAGCAAGTGCTTGTCTTTCACAATCACTTTTCCTTCCGAATCGACAAGACTGAAAGGCAAGCGGCAAAACTGCGCACACTCTCCCCGATTCGCGCTGCGCCCGAAACAGGCCTGGCTAACGTAGCACTGACCGCTATAGCTTACGCAAAGCGCCCCATGTACAAATACTTCCAGCGGAACTTCGGGACAAGTTTCGTGTATCTTCCTTATTTCACGAATCGACAATTCCCGTGCCAGAACAACCTGACGGAAGCCCGCTTCCCAGAGGAACTTCACCCTTTCCGGTGTTCGATTGTCCATCTGCGTACTGGCATGAAGAGGTATCGGCGGAAGATTCAGTTTCGTGATTCCCATATCTTGCACAATCAGAGCATCCACGCCAACCCGATACAGGGCGTGGATCATCTCTTCCGTCTCTTTCAGTTCTTCTTCTTTCAGAATCGTATTGACTGTGACATAGATACGGGCATTATACAAGTGAGCATGTTTTACCAACGCTTCGATATCTTCCAGAGAATTCACAGCCGCTGCACGGGCGCCAAATTTAGGTGCACCGATATATACGGCATCTGCTCCGTGATTGATAGCTTCGATACCACATTCCAGATTCTTCGCCGGGGCGAGAAGTTCTATTTTACGCTGCTTGATCATTCAATATCATTAATGTTGTAAGGCGTTTCCTGATAAACAAAGTAGTTCAGCCAGTTGGAGAACAAAAGGTTGGCATGAGCGCGCCAACGGACCAACGGACCTTTGTTCGGATCATCATCTACGTAATAGTTACGGGGAATTTCGATCGGCAGTCCTTTACCCAGATCACGACGATATTCCGTATCCAAGGTATAGGGAGAGTATTCCGAATGTCCGGTCACGAAGAACTCACGTCCGCCACGTGCCATAGCCATATAAACGCCTGCATCTTTCGATTCGGAAAGCAATGTCAGTTCCGGCACTTTGAGGATATCTTCCCTGCGTACTTCCGTATGGCGGCTATGCGGCACATAGAAGCAATCATCAAATCCGCGGAAAATAGAATGGAAGGGTTCCAGCACCCGATGTTCGAAGATTCCGAACATTTTCTGGTCCAGTGGATACTTGGGAACTCCGTAGTGATGATACAGTCCTGCTTGCGCAGCCCAGCATATATATAAGGTAGACGTCACGTGCGTACGTGCCCAATCAAATATTTCGGTAATTTCCTCCCAATAAGTCACCTCCTCGAAGTCCATCTGTTCCACCGGAGCACCGGTGATGATCATGCCGTCGTATTTCTCATTACGCATTTGCTCGAAGTCGGTATAGAACGTTTGCATATGTTCTATCGGCGTATTCTTGGATGTATGACTCTTGATCTTCATAAACGAGATTTCTACCTGGAGAGGCGTATTCGAGAGCAGCCGCACCAAGTCTGTTTCCGTTGTTATCTTCAACGGCATCAGGTTCAGAATCACAATCCGCAACGGACGAATATCCTGTTGCGTAGCACGCGAAGTATCAATTACGAAAATATTCTCTTCCTTCAATAATTCTATTGCAGGGAGCTTATCGGGTAAATTTAAAGGCATAATCGCTATATATTAGTAATTTGGCTGCAAAAATACGAAAAATATAGCACATAATAGGGAGGTTGCTTATTTAGAAGACGTACAAATTAAGTCAATTTAATCAAAGAAGCATACCAAGTAATGAATAAAAGCTTTATTTTTGCCGAACGAATTAGTACTAATAATTTAAATCTTAAAAAAATGGCTTACGTAATTAGTGACGATTGTATTGCTTGCGGAACTTGTATCGACGAGTGTCCGGTAGAAGCTATCTCTGAAGGTGATATCTATTCTATCAACCCAGATGTATGTACTGACTGTGGAACTTGCGCAGACGTTTGCCCGTCTGAAGCTATTCACCCGGCTGAATAATACAATCTACAAAAAAGTATAGGCTGCTTTCTACGGAAGGCAGCCTTTTTTATTTTATCGCTACGGACAAAAGGAAATTACATAAAAAAACGGTAGACTTTCTTTTTCAGGAGATAGCCTACCGTTCTATATTCTTTAAGGTTGCTTATTTCAATTTAGCCAATGCTTCCTTGATTCGGCGGATAGCTTCTACAATATTTTCATCACTTGTAGCGTAGCTCATACGAATACATTCAGGAGCACCAAAGGAAGTACCGCCTACACAAGCTACATGAGCATCTTCGAGCAGGTACATTGCCAGGTCGTCCGAGTTTTCAATCTTACGTTCGCCGTTGCTCTTTCCGAAGAAGTAGCTACATTTCGGGAACAGATAGAAAGCACCTTGCGGTACGTTTACTTCGAAACCCGGCACTTCTTTAGCCAACTTCACGATCAGGTCACGACGACGTTCAAATGCCTTCTGCATTTCTTTCACCGGTTCTTGTGTACCTACGTAAGCAGCCTCGGCAGCTTTCTGAGATACCGAGCAAGGACCCGAAGTGTATTGTCCCTGAAGCTTGTTACAAGCTTTCACAATCCATTCCGGACCAGCAATGAAACCGATTCTCCATCCGGTCATTGCATAGGCTTTGGATACACCGTTCACGATCACTGTACGTTCTTTCATTTCCGGGAACTGAGCAATGCTCTGATGTGCACCGATATAATTGATATGTTCGTAAATCTCGTCAGCAATTACCACTACTTGCGGATATTTAGCCAGCACGGCTGCCAGTCCAGCCAGTTCTTCCTTGCTGTAAACAGAACCTGTCGGGTTGGACGGAGAACAAAGAATCAATGCTTTTGTTTTCGGAGTAATAGCTGCTTCCAGTTGTTCCGGAGTAATTTTGAAATCTTGTTCGATGCCGGCAGAAACAATGACAGGAGTACCTTCTGCCATCTTCACCATTTCCGGATAGCTCACCCAGTAAGGAGCCGGTACGATTACTTCATCACCCGGATTTACCAATACCAGGATCGCATTACATACAGATTGCTTTGCACCATTGGCACAAGAAATCTGAGCAGCAGTATATTCAAGACCGTTCTCTTTTTTCAGTTTCTCAACAATCGCATTGCGTAAAGCCGGATAACCCGGTACCGGAGAGTAGCGAGAAAAGTTATCATCAATGGCTTTCTTCGCAGCTTCTTTGATGTGGTCAGGAGTATTGAAATCCGGTTCTCCTACACTTAAGTTAATAACATCAATACCTTGCGCTTTGAGTTCGTTGCTCTTTTGCGACATGGCAAGCGTCGCCGACGGCGACAAGCTGTTCAAACGATCTGATAATTGATTCATTTTGTATCTATTTTATTGTTGTTGAGTGAAATTCGTTGCAAAATAAGCGATAATATTCGACATATGAAAACAAAATGGCATTTTACTTATTAAAATGTAATGTATGTCCCATTCTTTCTTTCTTTGTTCTCAGATATCGCTCATTATAAGGATTAGGAACTGTTTCAACAGGTACATTTTCTACAATTTCCAGTCCATAGGCTTCCAGCCCTACACGTTTCACGGGATTATTTGTCAGAAGTTTCATTTTGTGCACTCCCAGTTCACGCAGAATCTGGGCTCCCACTCCATAGTCGCGTTCGTCTGCCAGGTGTCCTAAGCAAAGGTTTGCGTCAACGGTATCCATACCGTCTTCCTGAAGTTTATATGCTTTCATCTTTTCCATCAAACCGATACCACGGCCTTCCTGATTCAGATAAACCACCACACCTTTTCCTTCTTTTTCAATCATTTCCATCGCTTTATGCAACTGCTCGCCACAGTCACAACGGTGTGAGCCAAGAATATCACCAGTAGCGCAAGATGAATGGACACGCACCAAGATAGGTTCGTCTTCATTCCATGTACCTTTAAATATAGCCATATGCTCCAGTCCATTCGATTTCTGACGGAAAGGAATCAGACGGAACATACCATGTTCGGTCGGCATATTTACCTCAACGCCTTTTTCTACGATTGACTCCTGTTTCAGACGATAAGCAATCAAGTCATGAATGGAAATCAGTTTCAGTCCATGTTCATCAGCCATTGCGCGAAGCTCCGGCAGACGTGCCATCGTACCGTCATCGCTCATAATTTCCATCAGAGCACCTGCAGGGTAAAGTCCGGCAAGGCGTGCCATATCGATGGTAGCTTCTGTATGTCCGGCACGACGAAGTACTCCTTTTTCCTGTGCATACAGCGGATTAATATGTCCGGGACGTCCGAAAGTAGCCGGTGTAGAAGCAGGATCGGCCAACGCCTGAATAGTAGCAGCACGGTCGGAAGCAGAAACTCCGGTACTACAACCTTCCAGTTTGTCAATTGTCACTGTAAAAGGAGTGCCCAATACAGAAGTATTATCACTGACCTGATGCGGCAAATCCAGTTCTTTACAACGCGACACCGTGATAGGTGCACAGAGCACACCACGCGCATGTTTCAACATAAAGTTAACTTTCTCAGGAGTTATCTTTTCGGCAGCTATGATTAAATCACCTTCGTTTTCACGATCTTCATCATCCACTACAATGACAAACTTGCCTTCTTTGAAATCGGCAATCGCATCTTCTATTCTATCCATTTTAATCTCTTCCATAACACTTATTTATTAATATTCTGTATGATGAATTGAATTTGTTCATTGTTTTTTATAATCCGTTCCATATCTTTCGCCAACCGGACACGGAATGCCCAGATGCGGAAATAAAAGAATAATCCTATAGGGAAAATAACCCCGGCAGCCAGATTCAGCCAATAGGTGTGGAACGGGCGTATATGAGCAGAAACGGAAATAATCGGATAATTGTTTAATGTATTCAGCAAAGTTACGGACTTCGTATTGGACATCTCCTCTATGAGTGTCTCTAACTTTTCATTGATAGATATCATCTCATCATCCTTCTCGCCCGACATCCACAGCTTAAAATAATTCGGAGCTTTCATCAGGCGATTTTTAGCTATATACTCTTTACACTCGTCAGTAAGCACCTGCAAATCACCCGGTATGCGAGTATAATCCGGATCGTGAATCACCACCTCTTTCTTGAATAAATGGCGTATGTTACGGATACCGACAATCTTCTTAAACCAATTGATATACGCATCGGCATTGAGCACTACAGAGTCTTTATTTGATTTGTAAGTCAGGAAAGCACCCAACGGGGCAAGCACGGCACTACTGGTCCACACTCCCATCCATACGACCCATCTGCCGTCACGTGCCATCTTATAGCCCGTATTGTCTATGATATAATAAATGATGAATACCATCACCGAAACGATGACCGGCATACCGAGTCCTCCTTTACGGATAATTCCGCCCAATGGAGCACCAATGAAGAAGAACAGCAGGCAGGAAAGTGAAATAGTGATCTTTTTATGCCACTCTATCTCATGCTTCCGCATACTATAATCATGGCTACCCATCGTGTAACTCTTGAAGTTTATATCACTGCTCAGGTTTTCCGCACGACTTGCAGCAGATGAAATCACCTTCTGCTTCTGCATCAAAGGAGCTACCTCATAGAGACTGTCGATATTATATTCAGTAATATTCGCCTCCATAATCTTGACCGTATCCTCCTTTGTCAATCCATAAGTGGTACGGAAATTCCCTTCAGAAACTTCCCGGTAATATTGTCTTCCGATACTATCGCCCACCATTTTCATTGAGTCGATGGAGGCTTGCAGCATCGACATATCTTTGGCAGCAGATGTATTGCTCATAATACTGGCATCCGCCATATTAAAGTCTGAGTCAAACTCAATAATCGTATGTTTTTCCCGGAATTCTTCCCGACGATACGGTACATTCTGAGATTTCATACTCTGTGATCTCAGGTTTTCAAATAAATCGCCACTGTACAAATGCAGCCAGAGATGCTGCTTGTCTGCAGTCATTTCCATTCGTCCGGAATCTGCATAAATAATATGTGCGTTCTCAAATCCGTCTTTCAGGTTATAGATCAGCACATCATACATCATACCTGTTTTCCGGTTCTTCTTGGCTATCTTCAGGTTATAATCCGGTATTTCCGAATAAAACACCCCCTCCGGGATATCCAATTCCGGAGACTTTTGTTTCATCGAAATAATCAGTGTGTATAGTTTCGTCTGAGCAATAGGAGCCACGACATTCTGGAAATAAAAAGAGACAGCAACCAAACCACAGACAAAGAAAGCCAGCGGGCGCATAATTTTAAGCAAGGATATACCCGCAGCTTTCATTGCGAGCAACTCGTAACGTTCGCCAAAGTTGCCGAAGGTTATTAAAGAAGCCAGCAATATTGCCAACGGCAACGATATTGGCACCAGTGTCAATGCGGAATAAAAGAAGAACTGAGCTATCACACTCATATCCAGTCCCTTTCCGACTAACTCGTCTACATATCTCCACAAAAACTGCATCATGAAGATGAAGAGACAGATGAAGAATGTACCTATAAAGAGCATCAGGAAGCTCTTTACGATAAATATATCTAATTTCTTTATGCGTAGCATCTTAATAGGTTCGTGCAATTAAGACGCAAAATTAGCACAAAAAAAGTAGCATAGAAAATTTTTAGTTGAAAGTTAACTAAAAACCACACGTTCTTCTCAATTTCGCTACTTGTGACTCCCACAATTCTTTCATGTCAGCAACTTCGTCCGCCTCTGCGAAGTCTGTAATTTCTAATACATAGTCACTTGTCAGCTCATTATAAGTCATTTTGATTTCAAAGTAGTCGCGTTCGTTTTCGTCATCCTGCCAACGGAAGCGAATAAATGAGAAAGAACGGATCGCAATAATTTCAGCGTTTCTCTGTTCAGTCTTCCCCCAATGGAATTCTACGATTTTATCATCAGATACTACTTTATCAGCAAACCAGTCCTCCAACCCGGTCGGTGTGCTAATAGCTGCCCAAAGAATATTTTTAGATGTTGCGTTCAACAAATACTCCAAATGAATTTTTTCTTTTTTCATAGCAATTTCGAATTGTTTTTACGTGTGCCAAGATAAATACTTTTTTCTAATTATGTGGCATAAATCAGACACTTTATTTAAAACTTATTTCTTTTCAAAGCCCCAAACTCCCTATTTATAGGAAAAAGAGAACCTCGTTCTAAAGAAAAAACACAAAAAAGTTATGAATTGTTTTGGAGATTACAGAAAAACATCTATCTTTGCACCCGCAATCGAGAAATGATGGCGGGATAGCTCAGCTGGTTAGAGCGCATGATTCATAATCATGAGGTCCCCGGTTCAATCCCGGGTCCCGCTACTTGATAAGAATAAGGCATTCGAGAGGCTTCCACTCTTGGGTGCCTTTTTCTTTTATACATCAATTGGTGGCAGATGACGCCATAGGTGACGCTAAATGCAAAAAATAGCCCCCGAAAGTTTATATTCAGCTTCCGGGGGCTATTCTATTTAATGCTCTATACGCTTATTCCCATTCAATAGTCGCATTAGGCTTCGGCGACATATCATAGCAAACACGATTCACATTCTTCACTTCTTTCAGAATACGGTCTGTGATTTTCATCAGGATAGGCCAGTCTACCGGTTCAATAGTAGCTGTCATGGCATCTACCGTATTGACAGCGCGGATAATCACCGGCCAGTCGAAAGAACGGGCATTATCGCGTACACCAACAGATTTAAAGTCAGGCACTACGGTAAAGTATTGCCATACCTTTTTATCCAGGCCGGCAATCTGGAACTCTTCACGCAGAATGGCGTCAGACTCACGTACTGCTTCCAGACGATCGCGTGTGATAGCACCCAGACAACGTACACCTAAACCGGGACCAGGGAACGGCTGACGGTAAACCATCTCATAAGGCAAACCCAACTCCAGACCACAAGCACGAACTTCATCCTTGAACAACTGGCGCAAGGGCTCTACAAGCTGGAACTTAAGATCTTCAGGCAGACCGCCTACATTATGATGAGATTTCACCATCTTGGCAGTCTTCGTTCCGCTCTCTACAATATCCGGATAAATAGTACCCTGACCTAAGAAATCGATACCATCCAGTTTACGTGCTTCTTCTTCGAACACACGGATAAACTCACCACCGATAATCTTACGTTTCTGTTCGGGATCTTCCACACCTGCCAATTTATCCAGGAAGCGGTCTGTTACATCTACATAAACCAGATTTGCTTTCAATTGGTTACTGAATACTTCGACAACATCTTCAGACTCACCTTTACGCATCAAGCCGTGATTTACGTGCACGCATACCAAATTTTCACCGATTGCCTTCAGAAGTAAAGCAGCTACCACTGAGCTGTCAACACCACCCGACAATGCCAGCAATACTTTCTTATCACCCACCTGACGTCTGATCAGCTCGATCTGGTCATTGACAAAATTCGCCATATTCCAGTTAGCTTCAGCCCGACAAGTATCAAATACGAAAGACTTTACAGCAGCCTTAATAGCCTCGATATCATCTGTAAATGCCGGAAGCTTCACTGCGCAAGTCGCTTTATCGTGACCGGCAGCCATAACAGGAATCCCCATCGTATAGATAGACGGATTCACGTCAATAGCAACGCCGTCGATCACGTTGTTCAGTCCACCATTGATAATAATACCCTTAACGTTGGGCAATGCTTTCAGTTCTTCTACTGTGATGTCGTGAGGATAAATCTCACTATAAACTCCTAATGCACGGATGGCGCGCGCCAATACCGTATTCTCGTGACTACCCAAGTCAAGGATAACAATCATGTCCTGTTTCATCTGATTCTGGTTCTTTTAAGTTATTATATTGTATAAATTTGACTTTTACTTCAATTAGTCTGCAAATATAAAGATTTTAAAAGACGCTGCAATGTCTTGATTCCCAAAGTTTCATTTCAAATTAAATCAGCTACCACATTTATTTATCACAGCAACCGCCTCCGGACACTTTCCGAACATTCTCTTTTATGCTTTCAGTCGCATCACAAACCGACTTCCTTTTCCCAGTTCACTTTCTACTGTCAGCGTACCGCCATGCGCTTCCACAAAGTCCCTCGAAATAGACAAACCGAGTCCGCTGCCCTGAACTTTTGTTCCGGGAACACGGAAGTAACGGTCGAAAATACTCTTGTGGTAACGAGGATCGATGCCTTTACCGAAATCCTGAACGTACAGGTCGATCATATCTCCTTCCTGCCTGGCGCCAATCACGACACGCCCGTTTTCTTTAGAATAACGGATCGCATTGCTGAGCAAATTAGTCAATACCCAAGCTATCTTTTCACTATCGACAAAGAGCTTGCCGATTTTCTCTTCCGGGTACTCTACTTCTATCTGGATATTGAACTTATCCGCTTGTACCTGATTAGCTTTAATCGCATATTCTATCAGTTCAATGGGCTTCGTTATCTTCGGCATTAATTGCAGCTTGCCTGCCTCTACCTGAGTCATATTCAGCAATTCGCCCGTAATGCTCAACAGGCGTTCGCTATTTTCCTTGATGCTTTTGGACAACTGTTCCTGTTCATCATTCAGCTCACCGACACGTTTATCTTCCAATAGCTGCAAACTCATCATAATAGCCGCAATCGGAGTTTTCAATTCGTGTGAAATGGTCGAAATAAATGTAGTCTTGGCAGAATCCAATTCCTTGAATTCCGTTATATTCTTCAGCAGAATGACATCCCCTAATTTGCTGGGTTCATCCTTTCCCGCATCCGTATTTATGATAGGAATGTAGGATGCCTTGAAATAGCTTTCTTTATCATCAGCATATATCTTTAACGGCTCTTTCTGATCTCCCGGCGTCACCAGTTCACGAATCAGCCGGCGAAGCAGATCATTCTTCAAAGACAATTCTTCCGCAGATTTACGTATGACATTACCTCTTTTCAGATTCAGCACGTTCAATGCTTCCTCATTAATAAACAAAATCTCACGATCCATATTCAGACCGATTATCGGATCGTCGATACTGTTCACGATGGCCTCAATGAATTTCTTGGCAGAAAGAATATCCGCTAACGTACTTGCCCGATACTCGGCCAGACGCTCCGCCATACGGTTGAAACTCTCGGCAACTTCCCGAAACTCCTGATTATTTCTCATATCCAGCCGTTCTTCATAATTATGATTGGCTATTTCAAGAATCCCTTGTTTCAGTTCCTTGATGGGTTTACTGATTGTTCGGGGCAACCAATACAGCAATGTCAATCCGGTCAATATACAAATACCGCCGGTAACGGAAATCCACAACAGAGCGCGTTCCAATGCCGGCATAGCGGCAGGGCTGTCAGGTTCTGTGGCAGTCAGCAACTGAAGGTTCACAACAGAAAGTGTTACCAGCAAAATAATCATTCCCGCCAGCATCCCGATGCCGAGAATCAGTTTTGTTTTAATATTCATATCGTTCATACGGTTAATATTATGCAAGTATAATCAAATCTACATTAGCTTGTGACAAATTATTCAAAAACTTTCGATATCCGAGTATGGAGCAAATGGCATGAGGAAATCTCAGATTAGGAGTTCCCATGCAGACAGAAGATATTTGCTTGTCCCGACAAACTTTGACAATACTCCCCAGAATATCCTTCGACTGCACCTGGATGACCTCTCCGCCCAGTTCTGCCACCAGTTTAAAATGATTCAGCAGATAACGCTGGCTGGCCAGATCAATCCGGTCCATACTCTCCCTCGGAGTCTGCACATAGAGAGCAACGAAAGTCGTATTATATCGTGTTGCCAAACGTGCCGCCTTCCGGATAATCCTTCTGGGAGTCTTCTCATGACTACTGATACAAGCCATGAACTTCTCATGCCTGATTCCGACCGAGACACCCATCACAACCTCATTTTCCACTTTCTTCTCCACCCGGAGCGCCACTTCCTTCAGAGCCAGTTCCCGCAGTTGAAGGATATTCTCGGTCCGGAAAAAATTATCCAGCGCTGTCTGAATCTTTTCCGGACGGTATATCTTTCCTGCTTTCAGACGCGAGATCAGTTCTTCCGCTGTCAAGTCGATATTCACCACTTCATCCGCTTCCTGAAGCACACTATCCGGCACCCGTTCTTTCACCTCGATCCCTGTAATCTCCTGCACTTCTTCATTCACACTCTCGATATGCTGGATATTGATTGCGGAAATCACATTAATCCCCTCATCCAACAGAGTCATCACATCCTGCCAACGTTTCTCGTTCAAACTGCCTTCCACATTGGTATGTGCCAGTTCGTCCACAATCACAATCTCGGGATGAAAGCGAATAATGGCGTCCACATCCATTTCCTCCAACTCTTTTCCTTTATAGAAAATTTTACGTCGGGGGATCACAGGCAGTCCCTGCATCAGAGCCTCCGTTCCGGCACGCCCGTGAGTTTCAATATAGCCGATTTGTACATCCACCCCATTCTCCAGCAGTTCATGAGCCTCCTGAAGCATACGGTAAGACTTCCCTACACCGGCTATCATGCCGATATAAATTTTAAACTTGCCTCGATGAGACTTCTTGATCAGATCCAAAAAATGTTGTACACTCTGTTCTCTATCCATATCCATTTAATTAATTGCTATTTATAAACTATTTCAACCCGTAGTAATCATCACGATCACCACGGGTTTCTGCATAATAAAAATTCATGAGTTTATATCTATGGTCTTAAAGTTATGCCAAAAACCAAGAAAGCATCTTCAACACATGGATTCCATATAGCCTGTGCAAATATCGGTAATGAAAACTTATCATTAATTTTTATCTCTGTCATTCCTTTTAAAGCTACATTAGTCACAGCGAAGCCACTATTCGTGTACATACCCTCCGCCTTATACGGCACTGCGCCGCAAGTTACATTTAAATCGACATTTTTCACACTGAAAGGATAGTTCAGTTCCAGATAGGAGGAATAATTCTGCTTCAGTGCTCCGCTATCATTCAGCTTCTTGTCTTTTCCGGCAAACATCGTATACCACGCTACGGACAGGGGAAACTTCTCTACAGGCAACGTATAAGCCAATCCCGCCTCAAAATGATGTCCCGTCTCATGGCTCTTAAAATTAAAATATTTATATGCCCCTTCACCTTCCCACCACAAATCGGCAACCGTCAGCGTAGGTCCTGCCTCACCAAACTTATAGGCAAGAGTCAGATCCAGTTCTTTATTCCCTCCACTGAAATTAGTAGATCCCCATGCGGTAACAGAAAAATTATCGAGCCCAAACCCCAGCGTGGGTTGAAAAGCCGCACCTCCACCCTGATACATTCCCCGCCAGACATAGGAACCGACAATATCTCCCTGCACAGTAAATTCCTGTGCTTTTGCATCCGTTATACCCGATACGCATACAGTTGCCGCAACCCATGCTCCTACAACAATCTTCTTACTAAAAAAACTCTTCATATTTATCTTTTTATTTTATGTTTCTAAAAAAGAGCAGCGCCCTGTCCAGCCCTGTTTATTTGAACCGCAATAAATAACTAAAACGATTCGGACAGGCACGCCGCCCAGTGTTTGGTTATTTATTCTCTTCAAGTGCTATATTCAGCTTCAGCACATTTATTTTCTCCGTTCCGAAAATTCCGAGTAAAGGCTTCTCCACACTTTGATCAACGATTTCTTTCACTTGGTTTTCAGTCAGGCCACGTGCCTGTGCCACTCTCTTTACCTGCACGTATGCACATTGCGGAGTAATATTAGGGTCGAGACCGGAGGCACTCGCCGTTACCATCTCCGCCGGAACATCTTTACGGCTCAGATAAGGATGATGTACAAGGAACGTATCGATACGCGCTTCCACTTCAGCCAGATATTCGGGATTCGTGGGTCCTTTGTTGCTACCGGACGAACTAGAAGCATCATAACCGTCTCCGGCACACGAAGGACGTCCCCAGAAATAAATATCTTTTGTAAACATCTGACCGACATTGGCCGCACCCACCACTTTTCCATCCAGTGTGGCAACTTCAGCATTTCCCTTATTAGGTCCTGCCGCTTGTGCAAACAACCACAAAACAAGGATATAGAATACGGAGAAAAAGACACAGAAAACAAGAGTTATCTTTAGTGATTTAAATAAAGTTTTCATCGCTATTGTTTTTTAATTAAAAGAATAAACCTACTAATAAATCAATCAGTTTAATTCCGATAAACGGAGCAATCACACCACCTACACCGTAAATCAGCAGATTCCGGCGAAGCAAAGCACTTGCACCTATCGGCTTGTACTGAACGCCACGCAAAGCCAACGGAATCAGGATCGGAATAATAATCGCATTGAAGATGACTGCCGAAAGGATCGCACTCTCAGGACTATGCAACTGCATGATATTCAACGCCGCCAGTTCGGGGATAGCCACCATAAACAAGGCGGGGACAATGGCAAAATATTTAGCTACATCATTGGCGATAGAGAAAGTAGTCAGTGTTCCACGGGTCATCAGCAACTGCTTACCGATTTCCACAATCTCGATCAGTTTGGTAGGATCATTATCCAGGTCCACCATATTGCCGGCTTCCTTTGCAGCCTGCGTACCACTATTCATTGCCACTCCGACATTCGCCTGAGCCAAAGCGGGAGCATCATTCGTACCGTCCCCCATCATTGCCACCAGTTTGCCGGACTGTTGTTCCTTCTTGATATATTCCATTTTATCTTCCGGCTTCGCTTCGGCAATAAAATCATCGACACCTGCCTTTTCTGCAATATATTTGGCAGTCAGCGGGTTATCACCGGTCACCATCACCGTCTTCACTCCCATTTTGCGCAAGCGTTCGAAACGTTCCTGAATACCCGGCTTGATGATATCCTGCAATTCGATAACACCCGTCACTTTCCGATTAACACATACCACCAACGGCGTACCACCATTACTTGAAATAGCAGCGATCACCTTTTCCACTTCTTCGGGGAATTTGTTTCCGGCAGTTTCCACAATCTTACGGATAGCATCAAAAGCCCCTTTACGAATCTGAGTTCCGTCCGGCAAATCGACACCCGAGCATTTGGTTTCGGCTGTAAACTTAATCATTCGCGCGCCTGTCGTATTCAGGCTGCGCATACGGATACCGGATTCACGTCCCAGCTCAACGATTGATTTGCCTTCCGGAGTTTCATCGGATAAAGAGGAAAGCAGACAGGTCTCTACAAAATCGTGCAAATCGATGCCCGGGGCCGTGTGAAAGTGAGTCGCTTTACGATTACCGATAGTGATGGTTCCGGTCTTATCCAGCAGCAATGTGTCGATATCACCGGCAGTTTCCACAGCTTTACCCGATTTCGTAATCACATTGGCACGCAGCGCACGGTCCATACCGGCAATACCGATGGCAGAAAGAAGTCCTCCGATAGTTGTCGGAATGAGGCACACGAACAAAGAAATAAGTGAAGCAATGGTGATGACAGTATTGCTGTAATCGGCAAATGGTTTCAACGTAACACACACAATGACAAAGACAAGCGTAAAACCTGCCAGCAGAATAGTCAACGCTATCTCATTCGGAGTTTTCTGACGGGACGCACCTTCTACCAGTGCAATCATTTTATCCAGAAAACTTTCTCCCGGTTGGGTGGTCACCATTACTTTTATATGATCGGACAGCACCTTCGTGCCTCCCGTCACTGAGCTTTTATCGCCGCCTGCCTCCCGGATCACCGGAGCGGACTCACCTGTAATCGCACTTTCATCAATAGAGGCCAATCCTTCGATTATTTCCCCATCGGACGGAATCACGTCTCCGGCTTCACAGACAAACACGTCTCCTTTCTTTAGCTGCGAAGAACTTACAGTCACTATTTGATTACCTTCCACCTTTTTGGCAGGTGTCTCTTCCCGTGTTTTACGCAGGCTGTCGGCTTGCGCTTTTCCCCGTGCTTCGGCAATCGCTTCGGCAAAATTGGCAAACAGCAGTGTAATAAACAGAATGATAAACACAGCTATGTTGTAGGCAAACGAACCCTGAGAGGGATTGATGATGGAGTAAAGTGTCACAAACAACATGACCACTGTAGCCACCTCTACCGTATACATGATCGGGTTCTTTATCATCAGTCGCGGGTTTAGCTTCACGAATGATTGTTTCAGGCTTTCTATAACTTGCTCCTTTTGAAACAAAGAAGCTGATTTCATATTTTTCATATCTTCTCTAATTCAGAATTACAAACTTAAATGTTCGGCAATTGTACTCAAAGCGTGTACCGGGAAGAAGGACAGGGCAGCCACAATGAAGATAACGACAAATGTCATTATTCCAAAAGTCAGCGTATCAGTCTTCAGTGTTCCGGCACTCTCGGGAATAAACTTCTTCTGAGCCAGCAGGCCGGCAATGGCAACTTGTCCGATAATAGGCAGGAATCGGCTAAGGATAAGTACAATACCACAGGTCCAGTTCCAAAAATAAGTATTATCTCCCAGTCCTTCAAAGCCGGAACCATTGTTAGCGGCACAAGATGTATACTCATAAAGCTGCTCACTCAAGCCGTGGAATCCGAGATTGTTCAGCCAACCGCCCTCGCTTTCCACAAAGTCAGGATGATGTACATATATATAACTTGAGATTGCTGTGAATACTAATATGACGAATGGATGAAGCAGTGCTACTATCGTAGCTATTTTCATTTCACGGGCTTCTACTTTCTTTCCGAGAAATTCCGGTGTGCGACCTACCATCAAACCGCTGATAAATACCGCGATAATAATGAACGTATAATAATTCATCCAACCTACGCCTACACCGCCGAACCAGGTATTAATCTGCATATTGAGCATCTCCATCATACCGGACAACGGCATAGTAGAATCATGCATACCATTCACCGAACCATTGGAAGTAACAGTAGTCACAATGCTCCAAAGTGCTGTAGCTCCGGCACCCAGCCGAACTTCCTTACCTTCCATCGCACCGTTATCCTGCGCAATTCCCAGCTCATCGATACGGGGATTTCCACCCATTTCCTGACTGACATTGATACAGACGCCTACCAGGAAAGCAAAGAGCATCACTCCGAAGATACTATAAGCCAGCTTCTTTCTACGAGTATAAAACCCTAATGCCAGTACCATTGCCATCGGAATAATCAAGATAGACCAGCACTCCACCATATTGGTAAGATAAGTCGGATTTTCCAACGGATGAGAAGAGTTCACACCAAAGTAACCGCCTCCATTTGTTCCTAATTGTTTAATGGGCACAATGGCAGCCGCAGGTCCTTGCGAAACCATCTGTTCCTGTCCTTCGAGGGTAGTCACCTTCATTTTTCCGTCGAATCCCATCGGAGTTCCCTGAAGAATCAGGATAAAACCTACGATCAAAGAAAGCGGTAACAGGATACGGGTACAACTCAACACCAGAAAATGCCAGAAGTTACCGATTGTTTTTGTTGTCTTGGCAGCCATACTCTTCATTATACCAGCCATAGCAGCCATACCGGTTGCAGCGGTAATAAACTGGAAGAGCATAATGACAAATAATTGTGTGAAGTAAGTCAATCCGCTTTCACCACTATAGTGCTGCAAGTTACAGTTGACCATAAAACTGATACAGGTATTAAAAGCCTGATCCGGCGTTTGGGGTCCGTTGCCATCCGGATTTAAAGGTAACCATCCTTGCGAAACCAGCAATACCATTCCCCATACGAACCAAAAAGCATTCAATATCAATAATGCTTTCAGAAACTGTTTCCAGTTCATTTCTTCTTTAGGGTCAATTCCGCATACTTTATAAATGACTCTTTCAATAGGAGCCATGAAATCCGACCAGGTTTTCTCTCCTTTATAAACCTTGGCAATGTATCTTCCTAGTGGATAAGCCAAAATCACCATCAAGGCAACTTGTGCAACCACACCTAAAATTTCTGTATTCATACTTTTACCTTAAACTGTATAACTTTAAAACTTTTCGGGTCTGATGAGTACATACATCAAATAACCGAAGATTGCAATACCTAATACAAATAGTGCTGTGTACATAATTAATTCTCCTTTCCTCTTCTAGATCTTTTCAAACCAGTCTACACATTTCCAAAATAGCCAGAAACAGGCAAAGCCGCTCAAGAGGCAAAAAACAAATGATAGTGTTATCTCCATGTCTTTAATCTTTTAAATATTTATTATTATAATACTTGCAATGTATTATGCCAAATGCGTGCCAAAACTCTAAAAGAAATGGCAACAAATTGATTATCAAACATATATAAAGAAGAAGGAAATATATAATAACAGAGCCGACCTTTCCATTTTGAAAAAGTAGTTCAATTTTGAAAGGGTATTTAGTCTTGGCAGAATATGGGATTTTAAATAAAACAGAAGGAAAAAGAATGAAATTGAAGGAAAAAGAGGCTGAAAAGGATACTGAAAAATAGTATTATTAAAAGATTGTCCGGTCGTTTATTTTTTAGCAGAACAGGAGATTTGAAGTATGTGGATGATGTGTACTTAAATTCCGAAAGTATCAAACACAAGAAAGCCCTTCGGGTATTTCTACTCGAAGGGCTTCTCTAAAAATGGCGGCTACCTACTCTCCCACTGTTACGCAGTACCATCGGCGTGAC
>NZ_JAHQUN010000048.1:0-38062 GCF_019052485.1 Bacteroides sp. MSK.20.82 | reverse complement strand
AATATTTCATCTTTATTTTCGATTTTTGAAGTGTCAACTTATTCAGTACACTACAAAATGATAGGAAACTATAAGTCGTTGATATCTAAACATATAGAGTAATATCGGTAATGTTATAGAGTTTATGTTCATGTCCGTACGTAAATGAATTAATTTATTTATATCCGAATATATTAGTTATATGACAGGAGAAGTATATCTTTGTATGATTAGTTATTACATGAAATATGGACCCAAAACTTATAGACTGTTTATGAGAAGAAATCTTGTTGGTATCATTGTTCTAATCTTGTTGGCCGTTAAGGTTGTAAATGCACAGACTGTTGCTGATTCTATAGCAATAGTGACAGCTCCTTGGGAAGTGGTGACCGTAGAAAATGGAATTGTACATAAGCGGGCTTCCATCCCTTCTCTTTATCAAGGCACTCAGTCCATTAATATATTGGAGATAAATCCGAAGGCTGGCAAAAAGATCGGAATTGCCTTTACCGGACAATTGGAGAAAATAAGCCGGATTGCCCGGAAACATCAGGCCATCGGAGCCATCAACGGTTCCTATTTTGATATGACGAAAGGAAACTCTGTCTGTTTTCTGAAGGTGGGAAGTCAGGTTGTGGACACTACTTCGTTGGATGAATTGAAGTTGCGGGTGACAGGAGCAGTTTATGAGAAGAAAGGAAAAGTGAAGCTCATTCCTTGGGACAGGCAGATCGAGAAGAACTACAAGAAAAATAAAGGTTCTGTGTTAGCTTCTGGCCCGTTGATGCTGAAAGACGGGGAATACTATGACTGGAGTCAGTGCAATGCCAATTTTATAGAAACCAAACATCCGCGTAGTGCTATTTGTCTGACTGAAGAAGGAAAGATTCTGTTTGTTACTGTCGATGGGCGATCTCCGGAAAATGCTGTCGGAATCAACATTCCGGAATTGGCACATCTGCTTCATGTATTGGGTGGAAAAGATGCGCTGAATCTGGATGGGGGAGGCTCTACCGCCTTATGGCTGTCCGGTGCACCGGAAGAGGGAATTGTGAACTTTCCCTGTGATAACAGAAACTATGATCATCAAGGAGAGCGTAAAGTGGCAAACTTCCTTTATGTTCATTAAGAGAGTATTCACATGGTTGCTGTTCACTTTTGGAGAGAGGAATTATATATAATATAATGTATAAGCAAGTAATTTCTATTATATAGCGGACATGATTCAGTATAAAACTTTTCTTATCGCTCAGGTTTTGGCTCTCCGAAGTCAGGCACCGATGAGGAATGGTCCCGACACCGGGGAAGGCTTATTTCTTTCAGTTTTTCTTCTTGCGTACGTCCTTCCCTTCGAATTTGCAGATTGCCTCTATCCAGTCTTCGGTTAGTGGCATCGACTCATGTTTTTCCAGGTCGAAAGTTACCATGATCGATTTGCAGATACATTTCACCTCTAGGGTTTCCGTGTCGATCACCCGTTGGATGAGATGAAAGCTTTTGGTTCCAATTTCAGAAACGGCGGTTTGTACGGCAATATGATCGGATGCGAAAATCTGCTTTACAAAATTGGCTTCGATATGAACGACCACTATGCCGATCTTTTCCCAGTCCACTCCCGGACATACGGAGGCGAAATATTCAGTCTTCCCCAAGTCATAGAAAGAAAAGTAGACAGTGTTGTTGACGTGACCGAATTTATCTACGTCGTTGAAGCGCAACTGGATAGGCAGTGCATGATGAAATACGATTTCTTCCATTGTTTTCCCTTAATCTTTTTTATTTCGACGCAAAAGTACTACTTTTGCGTGTTATTCTCAACAGAAATAGTTCAAGAAATGATAGAAGATATTAAAAAAGCCTGTCAGGTGATGAATGAAGGAGGTGTCATCCTTTATCCTACCGATACTGTATGGGGCATAGGCTGTGACGCTACTAACGAAGAGGCTGTACACCGGGTGTATGAGATAAAAAAACGTGCCGATAGCAAGGCTATGCTGGTACTGGTAGACTCTCCTGTGAAGGTGGATTTTTATGTACAGGATGTCCCCGATGTGGCATGGGACCTGATAGAAGTAGCCGATAAACCATTGACTATTATTTATTCCGGTGCACGGAATTTGGCCCCGAACCTGCTGGCGGAAGATGGCAGCGTGGGTATCCGGGTGACCAATGAAGAATTCTCCAGACGACTTTGTCAGCAATTCCGTAAAGCCATTGTTTCCACTTCCGCCAATATCAGCGGACAGCCGGGAGCGGCCAACTTTACTGAGATCAGCGAAGAAGTCAAGTCGGCAGTGGACTATATAGTCGGCTTCCGACAGGATGATATGAGCCGTCCCAAGCCCTCAAGTATTATAAAGTTAGATAAAGGCGGAGTGATCAAGATAATTCGTGAATAGATGAAAAGAGAGGAGAGACAGAGTTTACTACAGCGTTGCATCAAATGGCGGGAAGCTAATATTAAGGAAAAGCAGTTTATCCTGATATTGAGCTTTCTGGTCGGGATCTTCACTGCGATTGCCGCTTTATTTTTGAAGTTCCTTATTCATCAGATACAGAATTTTCTGACAAACAACTTTAATGCGACATCGGCCAACTATTTGTATTTGGTATATCCGGTGATCGGTATTTTCCTGGCGGGATGGTTTGTGCGTAATATCGTGAAGGATGACATCAGTCATGGTGTTACCAAGATCCTGTATGCGATTTCGCGTCGTCAGGGACGTATCAAACGACATAATATCTGGTCGTCTACAATTGCCAGTGCCATCACGATCGGCTTCGGTGGATCGGTTGGAGCGGAGGCACCGATTGTGCTGACGGGTTCGGCCATCGGCTCCAATCTGGGAAGTGTTTTCAAGATGGAACATCGCACGCTGATGCTGCTCGTCGGCTGTGGCGCGGCAGGGGCGATTGCGGGAATCTTTAAGGCCCCGATTGCCGGGCTGGTATTTACGCTGGAAGTGCTGATGATCGACCTTACGATGTCTTCTCTGCTTCCTTTGCTGATTTCCGCCGTGACTGCGGCAACTGTTTCCTATATCACAACCGGAACGGAGGCTATGTTCAAGTTCAACCTCGACCAGGCTTTCGAACTGGAACGTATCCCTTACGTGATCTTGCTGGGAATCTTCTGCGGACTGATTTCTCTCTACTTCACACGGGCGATGAACTCCATTGAAGGGGTATTCGGAAAACTCAAGAACCCTTATCAGAAACTTGCTTTTGGCGGTGTGATGCTGAGTGTGCTGATTTTCCTTTTTCCTCCGCTCTACGGTGAAGGCTATGATACAATCGAACTTCTGCTGAACGGAACTTCGGCAGCGGAATGGGACACGGTTATGAACAACTCTATGTTCTACGGCTATGGTAATCTGTTGCAGGTTTATCTGATGCTGATTATCTTGCTGAAAGTGTTTGCTTCCAGTGCGACGAACGGTGGCGGCGGGTGTGGTGGTATTTTCGCTCCTTCGCTTTATCTAGGGTGTATTGCCGGATTCGTGTTTTCTCATTTCAGCAATGACTTTGCCTTTTCCGCCTATCTGCCCGAAAAGAATTTCGCCTTGATGGGAATGGCGGGTGTTATGAGTGGGGTTATGCACGCTCCGTTGACAGGAGTGTTCCTGATAGCCGAGCTGACCGGAGGTTACGATTTGTTCCTGCCGTTGATGATTGTGTCTGTCAGTTCTTATTTAACGATTATAGCTTTCGAGCCTCATAGTATTTACTCCATGCGTCTTGCCAAGCGCGGTCAACTCCTCACACATCATAAGGATAAGGCAGTGCTGACCTTGATGAAGATGGAGAATGTGGTGGAGAAAGATTTTGTAGCCGTGCATCCGGAAATGGACTTGGGAGAGTTGGTAAAAGCCATTGCCGCTTCCCACCGTAATATGTTTCCGGTGACGGATAAAAAGACCGGCGAATTGTTGGGAATTGTCCTGCTCGACGATATCCGCAACATCATGTTCCGGCAAGAACTTTATCACCGTTTTACTGTTAATAAATTAATGACATCTGCTCCTGCCAAGATATTCGATACGGATGGAATGGAACAAGTGATGCAGACGTTTGATGATACCAAAGCATGGAATCTGCCGGTAGTGGACGAAGAAGGACGATATCAGGGATTTGTCTCCAAATCAAAGATATTTAACTCATACCGCCAAGTACTGGTACATTTTTCTGAAGATTAACCGGCAAGGTGCCGGAGCCAGGTTACTATGCAGATAACTTCTACGAAGATAATAAGAAGATTATGAAGAAAGAAGATTTAAGGATCGTTTATATGGGTACTCCCGATTTTGCGGTGGAGGCCCTGCGTCAGTTGGTAGAGGGTGGTTATAACGTGGTAGGCGTGATAACGATGCCCGATAAACCGGCCGGACGCGGACACAAAATTCAATATTCTCCTGTCAAGCAATATGCACTCGAACAGAACTTGCCGTTGCTGCAACCGGAGAAACTGAAGGATGAGGCTTTTGTGCAGGCACTTCGTGAGTGGAAAGCTGATCTTCAGATTGTGGTTGCTTTTCGTATGTTGCCGGAGGTGGTCTGGAATATGCCGCGGTTGGGTACTTTCAACTTGCACGCTTCGTTGCTTCCTCAGTATCGGGGTGCTGCTCCTATCAATTGGGCGGTTATCAACGGCGATACGGAGACTGGTATCACTACCTTCTTCCTGCAACACGAGATTGATACCGGAAAAGTGATTCAGCAAGTACGTGTCCCCATTGCCGACACGGATAATGTGGAAGTGGTGCACGATAAACTGATGATCCTCGGTGGTAAGCTGGTGCTCGAAACCGTGGATGCGATCTTGAATGATACGGTGAAACCAATTGCTCAGGAAGATATGGCAGTGGTGGGCGAACTACGTCCCGCTCCGAAGATATTTAAGGAGACTTGCCGGATTGACTGGAATTCTCCGGTGAAAAAGGTGTATGATTTCATTCGTGGTCTGTCGCCTTATCCTGCTGCATGGAGTGAGTTGGTCAGTCCGGAAGGAGAAGCGGTGGTGATGAAGATTTTTGAGAGCGAGAAGATTTATGAGGCACATCAGTTGCCTGTCGGAACAGTTGTGACGGATGGCAAGAAATATATAAAGGTGGCTGTGCCCGATGGATTTGTTTCTGTCCTCTCTTTGCAGCTTCCCGGCAAGAAACGTCTGAAGACCGATGAATTGCTTCGTGGATTCCGCTTGTCGGATGGATATAAAATGAATTGATAGAATGAACTGACCACGGTCAAGCTAACTTAGAACTTAAAACAATAGAATGATGAAACCGATTATTTCTCCTTCCATCCTTTCTGCCGACTTTGGTTATCTGGCGAGAGATATTGAAATGATAAACCGCAGCGAAGCGGAGTGGGTACATATTGATATAATGGATGGAGTATTTGTTCCTAATATTTCATTCGGCTTCCCGGTGTTGAAGTATGTAGCAAAGTTGACGGACAAACCGTTGGATGTACATCTGATGATAGTCAATCCGGAGAAGTTTATCCCTGAAGTGAAAGCGTTGGGCGCACATACGATGAATGTTCACTATGAGGCTTGTACGCATCTTCATCGGGTGATTCAGCAAATCAAAGAAGCTGGAATGCAGCCGGCAGTGACAATCAATCCGGCAACTCCTGTTGCTTTATTGCAGGATATCATTCAGGATGTGTATATGGTACTTATCATGAGTGTGAATCCGGGTTTTGGCGGGCAGAAGTTCATTGAGCATTCTGTAGAGAAAGTCCGTGAATTGCGTGCTTTAATAGAACGGACCGGTTCAAAAGCATTGATTGAAGTGGATGGAGGTGTGAATTTGGAAACGGGTGCCCGACTGGTGGAAGCAGGAGCGGATGTGCTGGTAGCCGGCAATGCTGTCTTCGGAGCACCGGACCCGGAAGAGATGATCCGCCAGTTACACAAGTTGTAACGGACACATTGAATACTGCCTCTTTACATCAGTATCCTTATATACGCCTGATTATCCCGTGGATAGCAGGCGTTTTTTGTGGAGATTGCTTCTTTGATCAATCGACGGAACTGTTTTGGAGTATTCTGAACTTTGGTCTCTTTGCCGGACTGTGCATTGCCCTCTATTTTCTGAAACGGCGTTCACTTCGGTGGTGTTTTGGAATATCTGTCTTTGTGCTTTGTTTCGCAGGCGGGTGGCTAGGCATTACTTGTCAATTAAAACAAACGGTATATGACTTTCCGGAGAAGGAAGCGGTTTATCGGGTACGACTAACGGATACTCCGGAGACTAAAGAACGGACGTTGCTCTGTAGGGTATTGCTTAAAGAGCTGCGAGATTCGTCAGGGGTATGTCCGATAGGGCGAAAGGCTATTCTTTATTTGCAGAAAGATTCATTGTTTACTTTATTGAAACTGGGGGATAAACAATTAAAGATAGGAGATGAACTGCTGGTATCTGCCCGCATTGCTCCACCCGCTAACGGAGGAAACTTTGATGAGTTTGACTATGCCCGCTATTTGATGCGTCATGGCATTAGTGGAACGGGGTACGTAGCATCCGGGAAATGGGCGTTATGGTCACCATCTATCAGGTATACTGCGATGTTTTGTCAGGAAAAGGTGATAAACCTTTATCGGAAGCTGGGATTTGAAGGAGATGAACTGGCTGTGCTTTCAGCGTTGACCGTGGGTGAGAAGACCGATTTAAGTGACTCTATCCGTGAAAGTTATTCAGTATCCGGTGCCAGTCATGTCTTGGCTCTATCCGGCCTGCATATAGGGCTTTTGTATGCTTTGCTTTTCCTCCTTTTGAAACCTCTAGCAAGGAAGTGGCAGGCAGGGCGATATTTCCGTTCCGTTCTGCTCCTTGTTTTATTATGGTCTTTTGCCTTTTTTACCGGTCTGTCACCGTCTGTCGTCCGTTCGGTAAGTATGTTCTCGGTTTTGGCAATAGCGGAACTGTTCGGACGCCAATCATTGACTCTGAATACACTGGCTGCTACCGCATGGGTAATGCTGTTGGTCAATCCGGCTTGGTTGTTCGATGTTGGTTTTCAATTATCTTTTCTAGCTGTACTTTCTATTTTGATGATTCAGAAACCGGTCTATCAGTTGTTGCCTGTGAAGAGCAGGATAGGAAAATATGTTTGGGGATTGATGAGTGTATCGATAGCTGCGCAAATAGGAACTGCTCCGCTTGTAATGCTGTATTTCTCCCGTTTCTCCACTCATTTTCTGCTGACTAATTTAGTAGTCATACCTTTGGTGACTGTAACTTTGTATGCTGCCGTTCTTATGCTTCTTCTGACTCCACTGCCTGCCGTTCAGTTTGTTATGGCGGGAGCAGTCAGATTCCTGTTGAAAGTGTTGAATGATTTTGTCCGGTGGGTTGAGCAACTTCCTTATGCTTCCTTGGATGGTATCTGGCTTTATCGTCTGGAGGTGTTGGGCATCTACATTTTCTTGTTGCTTTTTCTTTATTATTTGAAGACCCGAAGGTTCAGGAATCTTGTTGTTTGCTTTTCCTGCCTGTTGTGTCTGGGCATTTATCACACGGTCATGCGCTGGTATGACCGTCCTTGTCCGAGCCTTGTATTTTACAATGTCCGTGGTTGTCCGGCGATTCATTGTATTGCTGAGGATGGGACTTCTTGGCTGAACTATGCCGATACCCTTTCTGATAAGCGCCGTTTGCAGGCTGTAGCGGCTAATTATTGGAGACGTCATCAACTTCTGCCTCCAATAGAAGTAACGGCTGATTGTCAGAACGTTGACTTCTGTCGTCATCAGCAGATTGTATTTTATCATGGCTACCGTATTTGTATGGTGACCGATAATCGATGGCGGAACAAATCTGCCGCTTCACCGTTATTTATTAATTATATGTACTTATGCAAAGGCTATAACGGTCGTCTGGAAGAACTTACCGGACTCTTTTCTCCATCTTGTATCCTGTTGGATGCTTCCCTTTCCGATGATCGCAAACAGTTCTTCCGGGAGGAATGTAAGAGACTGCATCTGCATTTTATCACTCTGTCTGAAGAAGGTTCTGTGCGGTTTTTGCTCTAAGTACGAAGAATTATCGTACATTTGCAACTCGAAAAAGAATATGGTATGTTGACTAAAGTAATAGAACAGGCAAAAATCGACCACTTTACCAAGTGGTTTGAGCGCGCTGACAAAATAGTAATCGTTTCTCACGTGTCGCCCGACGGCGATGCTATCGGCTCTTCACTGGGGCTTTATCACTTCCTGGATTCACAGGAGAAGACAGTAAATGTAATTGTTCCTAACGCTTTCCCCGATTTCCTCCGCTGGATGCCGGGCAGCAAGGATATCCTTTTGTATGACCGCTATAAGGACTTTGCGGACAAATTGATTGCCGAAGCTGATGTGATTTGCTGTCTGGACTTTAATGCCTTAAAGCGTATTGATGAGATGGCGGATGCCGTGGCAGCTTCTCCGGCACGCAAAGTGATGATCGACCATCATCTTTATCCCGAAGAATTCTGTAAGATTACCATGTCTTATCCTAAGATATCTTCCACTTCCGAACTGATATTCCGTCTGATTTGTCGTATGGGCTACTTCAGTGATATTTCAAAGGAAGGAGCAGAATGTATCTATACCGGTATGATGACGGATACAGGTGGCTTTACCTACAATTCCAACAATCGCGAGATTTATTTTATCATCAGCGAACTCCTTTCCAAAGGGATTGATAAAGATGATATCTACCGTAAAGTATACAATACATATTCAGAGAGCCGCCTGCGTCTGATGGGGTATGTGTTGTCAAATATGGTGGTTTACTCAGATTACAATGCCGCATTGATATCGCTGACAAAGGAAGAACAAAGTAAGTTTGACTATATAAAAGGTGACAGCGAAGGGTTTGTGAATATTCCCCTTACCATTAAGAACGTATGTTTCTCCTGTTTCTTGCGGGAAGATACGGAAAAGCCAATGATTAAGATTTCGCTCCGTTCGGTCGGTACTTTCCCATGCAATCAGCTTGCAGCCGAATTTTTTAACGGAGGCGGTCATCTGAATGCTTCGGGCGGTGAATTTTTCGGAACGATAGAGGAGGCGAAAGCCGTTTTCGAACAGGCACTGGAGAAATATAAACCTTTGTTGACAGCCAAAAGCTAAGAATGGAAGGTTAAAAGTAGACAGAGAAAGGTTAAAAGTTACCAACTTTCAACTTTCCCCTTTCATCTTTCAATGAATTTGAGATACATTTGTGCAGAATATAGCTAAATAACAGATAATGAAGAAACTTGTATTTTTATTTCTCTCTTTGTTGGCAGCCGGAGGTATATTCCAGGCGTGCGACGATTCAAAGACTTACGCTGAAATGTTGGAGGACGAAAAGAATGCGGTGAATAAATTCATCAAAGATAAAAGAATCCAGATCATTTCACAGGACGAATTTGAGAAGAATGATACTGTCACCGATTTGATCCGGAACGAATACGTTGCCCTCTCCGATGGTGTATATATGCAGATTGTAGATCGTGGAAGTGCCGAGAACAAAACGGATACTTTCGCTAACAACAATGAAATCTGCGTCCGTTATATCGAAGAAGATATAATGACACGCGACACTACCTGTTTCAATGTCTTCCTCGAAGAGTGGGGAGATGCAAATCAGCTTTACACGAATCCCGCTGTATTCCGTTATGTAGCCGAAGGCAGCTATGTGTACGGTACTTTCATACAAATGGACTATTACTGGGCAAGTTATTATCAGTCAACAGCAGTACCTGCAGGCTGGCTGCTTGCACTACCTTTTGTGCGCAACTACGCTCACGTACGTTTGATCGTTCCTTCCAAGGTAGGACATTCATCAGCACAACAATACGTCAATCCATACTATTATGATATTTGGACATTCAGCAAAGCACTGAATTAACCCCCATATAAATCTTAGTTAAAAGACCTATGACTCTAATCAAATCTATCTCTGGAATCCGCGGAACTATTGGCGGAGGAGCGGGTGAGGGACTAAATCCGCTTGACATTGTAAAATTCACCTCGGCTTATGCTACTTTGATTCGTAAGACCTGTAAGGCACAAAGCAACAAAATTGTAGTGGGACGCGACGCCCGCATCTCAGGTGAAATGGTAAAAAACGTAGTTGTCGGCACACTGATGGGAATGGGCTGGGATGTTGTAGACATCGATCTGGCTTCTACCCCGACTACCGAGCTGGCTGTGACGATGGAAGGCGCCTGTGGCGGTATCATCCTGACAGCTTCTCACAACCCCAAACAGTGGAACGCACTGAAACTACTCAATGAACATGGAGAATTCCTGAATGCGGAAGAAGGCAACGAAGTACTTCGTATTGCTGAGGCTGAGGAATTCGACTATGCCGATGTAGACCACTTGGGATCTTACCGCAAAGACCTGACTTATAATCAAAAACATATCGACAGCGTACTGGCTCTCGAACTGGTAGATGTGGAAGCTATCAAGAAAGCGAATTTCCGTGTAGCTATCGACTGTGTAAACTCTGTAGGAGGTATTATCCTTCCGGAACTCCTGGAACGTCTGGGTGTGAAACATGTAGAGAAACTCTATTGTGAACCTACCGGAAACTTCCAGCATAACCCCGAACCACTTGAAAAAAACCTGGGTGACATCATGAACCTGATGAAAGGTGGAAAAGCGGATGTTGCATTCGTTGTAGACCCGGATGTTGACCGTCTGGCTATGATCTGCGAGAACGGTGTCATGTACGGTGAAGAATATACATTGGTTACTGTAGCCGATTATGTATTGAAGCATACTCCGGGCAATACGGTTTCTAATCTGAGTTCTACCCGTGCTTTGCGTGATGTAACCCGCAAATACGGTATGGAATATAGCGCCTCTGCTGTAGGAGAAGTAAATGTAGTCACCAAGATGAAAGCAACTAATGCTGTAATTGGTGGTGAAGGAAACGGTGGAGTGATCTATCCTGCCAGCCATTACGGACGTGACGCCTTGGTAGGTATCGCTTTATTCCTCAGCCATCTGGCTCACGAAGGAAAGAAGGTGAGCGAGCTTCGTGCTACTTATCCTCCTTATTTCATTGCCAAGAACCGGGTAGACCTGACACCGGAAATCGATGTGGATGCTATCCTGGCTAAAGTAAAGGAAATCTATAAGAACGAAGAAATCAATGACATCGACGGTGTGAAGATAGACTTTGCTGATAAGTGGGTGCACCTGCGCAAGAGCAACACGGAAGCGATCATCCGTGTGTACAGCGAGGCTTCGACTATGGAAGCTGCTGAAGAGATCGGTCAGAAGATTATGGATGTAATCAATGAACTAGCCAAGTAACAGCACAATTTGTTTTAAGCATAATAAAGAGAGGGAGGACTAATAAACGAGTCCTCCCTTTTTTCATGTCTTTCTGAGATACCTATTTGTTAATGTGAGGTTTGTAACCGCTGAAGGCGAAAAAAACTTTTGGTAATTTGCTACCGAAAATATACCTTTGTGCATATTATTATCTGATTACTTTCCAAAATGCTATGAGAATACGCCTGATTCTAGTTTTTATCACATTGATTTGTCCATTGATTAGCATAGCTGACAATGTAAAGGATGCCTATCTTTTCCAAAAGGTGGACTACCAGCAGGGATTGTCCAATAGCGCTGTACTTTGTCTTTTTCAGGATAATGAGGGATTGATGTGGTTTGGTACCTATGATGGGGTAAATTGTTACGATGGGAAAAGTATGGAAGTGTTTCGTTCAGACTTTTCGGAACAAAAGACGCTGAGCAATAACATTATTCATTCTATTCAGCAGGCAGACAGCAGTTGCTTATGGATAACTACACATTTGGGAGCCAATCGTTTTTCGAAGGATTCACGGCAGGTAATCTGCAATTACGAATTTGACACTGATTTCGTGATTCATTCCAACCATGCAGGTAATACATGGGCGTTGAGTTATGACTGGATTGCCTATTACAATACCCACCATCGCCGTTTTGTGCGGATTCCGATGCCCGATATTAAAATGCTGAAAGTAGATGTTCGCGCGTTTGTTACCGACGAAGGTGAATTATACCTTTTCCCTTATGAAAGCGGTGACCTGTATCGTTTCTCTTTAAACTCTTTCGATCAGGATACCTTGTCTACGCGTCTCACTACTACTCCCTCACATTTTCACTCCAAGCAGATACAGTATGTCTGCTATCAGAATGGTGTATTCTGTTTCTATGATTCGGATTATGATCTTTTTGTGTATGATATATCAAGAAAGTCTAAGATTTACATCCGTAACATTGGTGAGATGGTTCATAAATATGGGCAAATAACGGGAATTGTACCTTTCTATGAGGATATTGTTATCGCATTCCAGACGAATGGTCTGATTCGCTTGCGTCTTTCTCAAAAGTATGCAGAGGAGATTATCGATCAGAATATGCGTATCTATGGTATTTATAATGACTCCCGGCAAGGGGTACTGTGGGTAGGAACCGACGGGCAAGGAGCCATTATGTATTCCAAGAAGTATTCTATTGCCACTAATCTGATGTTAAACAGTTTCTCACCTAATTTGACCCGTCAGGTAAGGTCGATAATGACCGACAAATACGGGGGACTTTGGTTTGGAACAAAGGGAGACGGGCTGCTGCATGTGAAAAACTATCGGGACGGGGTACACGCATCCAACACAGAGGTTTACTCGCTGGATAAAAAGCAGAATGCGATGTCGTATGTCAAGCAGAACAGGGAATTTCAGGTATACTCCATGTTGGAGAGCCGTTATAGGAATGGATTCTGGGTTGGAACCGGCTCTTCGGGCTTGTGCTATTATTCTTTTGATAATGGAAAGTTGCATGAACTTTCAAATAGGGAAACAGGAACTGGAGGAGAAGTGGCAGAAGTGCATTCCATCTTTGAGGAAAGTGACAGTGTCCTTTATCTGGCGACTTCGGGTAAAGGTTTTTATAAAGTAATAGTAGATAACAGTAAGCAGGACGTTCAAATCAAATCGTGGAAGAATTATCGTTTTTACCATGAGCAACAAGAGCTTAACCTCTTTTATAGTATGGTGCCACAAGGAGATTCCCTGTTGTGGCTGGGAAGCAGGCAAAAGGGATTGATACGTTTTGACCGGAAAACGGAAGAGTATCAGATCTATTCCCTGAATGAGATTCTGCATAAATCTGTTGACGATATTCTCTGTTTGCACTGGCATGGAGAGCAATTGTATGTGGGCACTACCTCCGGCTTGGTGCGCGTTACTTTTAAAGAACGCAAACTGGAAGCGGATTATATCGGTCGTGAACAAGGGTTGCTTAATGACATGATTCATAGTATTCTGGAAGATGCCAACGGGCTGCTGTGGCTGGGTACGAATCGCGGACTGATCAAATTCAATCCGGAAAATTCATTTTCTCATGCCTATTATTACAGCGGAGGCATTCAGATAGGAGAGTTTAGCGATGATGCATATTACCGTTGTCCATATACCGGTTGTCTTTTCTTCGGAGGAATCGACGGATTGCTCTACCTTGATAAGAAGGTGTCGGCAGCACCGGAATATTATCCGGAAATATTATTGCGTAAGCTGATCATAGAAAAGACATTTGTCAATTTGCAAGACCATTATTTGCCGGACAGGAAAGGGCTGCGGATGCAGGGAGCCAATCTTTCGTTTTCTTTATTCTTTGTTGTACCTGATTATGCCAGTGGTGGCGATGTGGAATACTCGTATATGCTCGAAGGTTATGATAAGGACTGGGGAGCTTTCAGCAGTGTGAATGAAGCATCCTATTTCAGCGTCCCGTCCGGAGATTATCTGTTTAAGGTTCGCTATAAGAAAGATGTGTTTGCTACAGAATACAAGACCTTCACGATTCCCGTACACATTCTGCCCCCTTGGTATCGCACAGTGTATGCGTACATTGTTTATATACTATTGGGTATCGTATTGGTAATGTATGTGATTCATCTTTTCCGCAAGTATTTTCGTCATGAACGGATGATGAAGAAACTGCTGGAGTCGGAAAATCGAAATATATCTCTGGCGGCGGATAGTTATCAGGCGCGTGAGGTGCTCAATACTTGTACTCTCATTTATCAGGCTTGTGATCAGCTAAACGACAAGAATATCTCCTCTGAAGGACATGCAGAGAAAATAGGTCAGATTCGTGAATCCGTGATGTCCTTGCTCTTTGGGTGTGGGTTGGGTGATGAATGTTTCCGTTTGTTGTCGTCGCTGCATTTTTCGGTTTCGGGGCGTTTGTCTCTTTTGAAGATGGCGGAAGAGGTGCTTCAAGTACTTGAAAAAGAAGGCCATGATGTCTCTTCGATACAGTTAGACATTCCGGAAAATTTCACTTATCCCGCCTATAAGAATGCGTTACGTTGTATCCTTTATTTCAGTTACCTTTATATTTCCAGTTGTAAGACAGAGAAGGTATCGGTGACGGTGACAGAAGAAGCAGGTTGTATGATGCTGACATTTGTTTCTCCGGATGAAACAGTGAAAGGATTGAAGGATGTATTGTCCGGAGAAGAACTCTTGTCTATCAGGGCGAAAGATTCGGATGATATGTTCAGGATACGGACCATGCAACGTTTCGTGTTTTCTGCATTGAAGCAGCAGAATAGTGTGATGCGCTATATAACCCCTGTAGGGCAGGATAATCAGTTGACTATCACATTTGATCCGGTTGTTGTGGCAGAGCAGAATGAAGTGAGAAAAACAGTTTTGTTGTTGGAAGACAGGGAAGAGATCGTCTGGTTGATCAGTGCGTTACTTTCCGATGAGTATGAAGTCCGTTCAGTGCGGAGTGTGCAGTTGGCATTTGACGAGATGCATAAGTCCGCACCGACTTTATTTCTGGTGGATATGCTTATGTATGCCGATGCGGAAAGTACTTTTATAAAGTATGTCAATAAGAATCGTTCTATGTTGTCGAGGACAGCGTTTATTCCGATGTTGACATGGAAAGTCAGTGCGTCTATGCAGCGGGAGTTGATTCTATGGGCAGATTCTTATATTGTTCTTCCTTATGATATACCATTCCTGAAAGAAACGATCCATAAAGTGATTTATGGCAAGCGGGAAGCCAGACAGATTTATATGGAAGACCTGGAAGGCTGGGCAGATTCTATTGTTTGTACCACTACGGAGCAGGCGGATTTTGTCAGGAAGTTCTTGCAGGTCATGGAGCAGAATCTGGATCGTGAAGATTTGGGCTCCACGTTTGTGGCAGAACAAATGTTGATGAGTTCCCGTCAGTTCTACCGGAAGTTTAAGGAGATTTCGGGTATGTCACCCAGCGATTTGATTAAAGATTACCGGATGGAGAAGGCCGCCCGTTTGTTGCAGAACGAGGAACTGTCTATTCAGGATGTAATTTCCGATGTAGGTATATCCAGTCGTGCTTACTTCTACAAAGAGTTTACCCGTAAGTTTGGCGTAACTCCTAAGGTATATAGAGAGAAGCTTTTAGGGAATGACACTCATAAAAATCAGGAGTGAACAGCCAGGAAGCGGTCTGGTATTAGTTGCCAAGAAATAAATTCCCATGCTGATCTGTGCTGCTTTTTAAGGTTGGTCTCCTTTGTACTCTCTTTTGTTTTCCATTATTTATTATTCTGATATATAGGGTATTATCCAGTACTCTATTTTACCATCTGTACTTTAAACAGACATTTTTTCTCTTCTCTGTTTTTTGGCGCACAGGAGTATCTCATTTCTTTGGTTATTCCTTTAATTTGCGTCAACGTATTAAACGTATTTGGTAACCTTATTATTATTAATTAAAAACAAGTAGTATGAATTTGTTTGGAATGAAAAAACATCGCATCAGGTCATTATGGCTACTGCTATTGTTACTTACGTGTAGTGTAACAGTATGGGCGCAAGGAAGTTCCGTCACAGGCCGTGTCTCTGATGAAAAAGGAGAACTGCTCATAGGGGTGAGTGTTCAGGAAAAAGGTACAACGAATGGTACCATTACCGATATGAATGGTCAGTATACCTTGAAGCTTTCAACAGGGAATCCTATTCTGCTCATATCTTATATAGGATATAAGCCGCAAGAGGTAAAGGTAGCAAAGCAAAAAATCGTAGATGTCGTTTTGGTGGAAGATGTGTCGTCACTGGATGAAGTGGTAGTAGTGGGTTACGGCAATCAGCGTAAAGTATCCGTGGTAGGCGCTCAGTCTACGATGGATGTGAAAGACATTAAGATGCCTGCTGCAAGTCTGTCTTCTGCTATTTCCGGACGCATTGCCGGGGTGGTTGCCGTTCAGCGTAGCGGCGAACCCGGTCACGATGAATCGGATATCTGGATTCGTGGTTTATCTTCCTTGCTCGGACAGAGTTCCAGTCCCCTTGTGCTCGTTGATGGGGTAGAACGTAGTTTCAACAATATCGACCCTGAAGATATCGAATCGTTTACAGTGCTGAAAGACGCTTCCGCAACTGCAGTATATGGTGTACGTGGTGCCAACGGAGTCGTGATTGTGAAAACCAAACCCGGTAAAGTAGGCAAACCGCAGTTTAGTGTGGACTATTACGAAAGTTTTACCCGCCTGACCAAGAAAGTAGATATGGCAGATGCCTACACTTACATGGATGCACGCAACGAGGCGCAGATGAATACAAGCGGTACACTTAAATATTCGGCTGCTTATATTGAAGCGACAAAGAAGGCCAACGGTTTATTGCCGAATGACAATCCCCGATTGTATAATCCTTACCTGTATCCGGCCATCGACTGGGCAGATAACCTGTTCAATGACTGGGGACACAACCGTCGCGGGAATATTAATATCCGTGGTGGTGTACCTAATGCAAACTATTATGCTTCATTGAGTTACTACGGAGAAACCGGTATGACCCGCAACTTCAAGCTGGAGAACTACAATACTCAGATGAAGTATGACCGTTATAACTTCACCTCCAACCTGAATCTGAAGCCGACTTCCAAGACGACGGTTGATCTGGGTTTTTCCGGTTATCTGGGACAGGGACACTATCCGCAGAGCAGCACCAGTTCGCTGTACGCAGCCTGTATGGATGTGAATCCGGTTATTTATCCTTTGTTGCTGCCCAACGGTACCGTGTCCGGTATCAACTCACAGCAAAAGTTCAACCCTTACGGTCTGCTGGCTCGCGGAGGTTATTATGATGAATTTTCCAGCCAGTTAAATTCTAATATCCGCGTGAAGCAGGACTTGGATTTCTGGAAGTGGAGCAAAGGACTTTCCGCTTCTGCCATGGTAGCTTTCGATACTTACAATTCACGTAAGAGAAAGTATAACCGGAATGAACCGATGTACACCTTTGCCGGTAAAACGGATGAAAACGGAATCTGGATAGAAGACACCTTGTTTGATGAAGAAACAGGCGATTACCTCTACTCGGTGCTGAAAGAAGCGGATGGTAGCCTGTCACTTCAGACACCGGAGCAATGGAGCAGCCGCACGGTGTATACAGAAGCATCCTTGAACTATGATCGTAGTTTCGGTGCTCATCGGGTAGGAGGTCTGTTGCTTTACAATCAGAAAGTATATTGGGATTTGAATGCGACGGATGTCATTGGCGGTATGCCTTACAAGCAACGCGGTTTTGCCGGACGTGCTACTTATTCATGGAACGACCGTTACTTCGCAGAATTCAATCTCGGTATCAATGGTTCGGAGAACTTCAGTCCGGGCAAGCGTTATGGTGTCTTCCCTGCTTTTGGTCTGGGATGGGCAGTCTCCAATGAATCTTTCTGGAATCCGGTCCGCAAATACATTTCCTTCCTCAAATTCCGCTATACGGACGGATGGGTCGGCAGTGATACCGCAACAGGCAGACGCTTCATGTATCAGGGGGTGTTCACCGGTCTGACAGGAACCATGTTCGGAACCAATTATACAAGTGCCAACGGTTATGGAGAAGAAAAGTATGGTGTGAATGTCACTTGGTCTAAATCCAGAAAGCAAGACTTGGGTATCGATATCAAGTTCCTGAATGATAATCTGTCCTTTGTAGTCGACTTTTTCAAGGAACGTCGCGACAACATCTTCCTGCAACGCAGTACAATCCCCAGCTACGCCGGATGGATCGAAAACCCTTATGCTAATCTGGGTGTCGTAGAAAATAAAGGTATAGAGCTGGCGATGGACTATACACAACGGCTGGGTAAGAAGACATTCCTTACGGTACGTGGCAATCTGACTTTCAATAAAGACAAGATTATAGAGAACGACGAACCGCCGGTAGACTATCCTTGGATGGAGACACGCGGTACGAATGTAAATGCGACTTGGGGATTCATAGCCGATGGGCTCTTTACCAGTCAGGCGGAGATTGAAGACCATGCTACCCAGTTCGGGACAGTACATGTAGGCGATATCAAATACCGTGACTTGAACGGAGACGGGGTGATCGACAACTATGACAAGACCGTCATCGGACGCGGTGATGTCCCCAGAATCTATTACGGATTCGGTGCTGACCTACAGATCGGAGACTTTTCTATCAGCGCCCTGTTTCAGGGAACCGGACAGGCCGACCGCTATCTGGACGGCATTTGTATCAAGCCTTTCTGGGATGACGAAGGCCGTGACAATGTCTTTGCCAACATCCACGACCGCTGGAGTCCCGACGATCCGACCAATCAAGATGTGTTCTATCCGCGCATGTATGTCGGCAGTGACGCCAACACGAATAATGTTCAGAAAAGTTCGTGGTGGGTGAAAGACGTCAGCTTCCTGCGTCTGAAGCAACTGAACATATCCTATAATATACCGAAAAAGCTGCTGGACAGATGTTTCCTCAAAAGTGCAAGCGTCTACCTCATGGGTACGAATCTGCTTACCTTCTCTAACTTCAAGCTGTGGGATCCGGAGCTGAACTCAAGTAATGGAACAGCTTATCCGAATGTATCCAGCTATTCGGTCGGAGTCAAGTTTAGTTTTTAACCCTAAAGTCAAATAATCGTTATGAAGAATAGAATAAAACAATACCTGTTGGCTGCATCGATGTGTGTCGGACTGACTGCTTGCAGTGATTTCTTTGAACCGATTCCCGGTGTGCAGTTTGGACTGGACGAAACGTTTGCCTCCAAGCAAAGGACGGAAGAATATCTGAACAATGTATACAGCTACGTGCGTGAAGTGACAGATGCCATTCATCCGAACACCTACGGAGGTATCTTTACGGAAGCATCGTTGGACGGAGCAAACCGCTGGAACAAAACGTATGCGGAATGGACCAACGGCTCCTTTAACTCCGCTTCAGCTCAGGCAAGTGAATACTTTTCAAAGTACTATCAGGCAATAGCCAAAGCAAGTACGTTCATCCAGAACGTAGATAAATGTACAGAAGCCGCCGCCTCTACACGTGGAAAGTGGAAATCGGAAGCACGTGCATTGCGGGCATACTATTATTTTGAATTGCTGCGCCTTTACGGTCCCATTCCGTTGATTGGCGAAGATCCCATTCCTTTGGACGCTTCCTTGGAAGAACTGATTAAAGAACGTAATTCGGTAGATGAATGCGTAAACTTCATTGCTACGGAATTGCAGAGCGCCATTGATTCCGGCGATTTGCTCCAGAGAGCCGGAAAGGCAAACCTGGGACGTATGGATGTCGCCACTTGTATGGCACTCAAGGCAAAGCTGTACCTCTATTGGGCAAGTCCGCTTTTCAACGGAAATACGGATCAGGCGTCAGTCAAGAATAAAGACGGCAAACAACTTTTCCCTCAGACCGAAGATAACTCCAAATGGGCTCAGGCACGCGATGCATATGAACGGTTTATGACCTTCGCAACCGGACAGGGATACAAGCTGACCGAGGTCTATACGAATGGAAAACTAGACCCTTATGCTTCGTGCAGGGCTGCGGGCGAGTTTTTCACCACAACCTGGGAAGCTGTTGATGAACTGATTTTTGTGAAACTGAGAGATTTGTACGACTATACCTACTGGGTATGCCCTAAGTTTACCGACTTCCAGGATACCGATGTGACTGGCGGCGGTGGCTATTATACAACACAGGAAACGGTAGACCTGTTCTTTACGAAAGACGGACTGACCATCGAAGAAGATCCCGGCTATGACAAATTCGAGGGCATACCGAGCGCCAACAACTTCACATCCGGAAGATATTATGACCCCAATAACCCTTCCCGTCTTTACTTTGACGCCGATAAGTCCAAAGTGCTGAAACAGTGGAAAGACCGTGAACCGCGCTTTTATGTGAATATTACCTATAGCGGCTCTATCTGGCTGAACGAAGGTAAGTACAATGAGGAAATGCGCACAGACTTCACCAACGGTGCAAACGGAACCTGCGGCAAGTCCAAAGCCTCCGGCGACTGTCCGGATTCGGGATACTTGATCCGTCGGGGTGCGAAAGCTTCTAACAACAACGGCTCGAAACACTTCTCTCCGGTACTTCGTCTGGCAGATATGTATTTGGGATATGCCGAAGCACTTTGTATGTGCAGCGATCTCGACAATGCCCTGACTTATCTGAATAAAATCCGTGTCCGTGCAGGCATCCCCGAATATACATTTACCGCAACAGCCGGCAAATAACCTGTCCGAAGACACAGACCGATCTGCTGAACCGTATCCGCCGCGAACGTTTGGTTGAACTAGTCTTCGAATGGAACCGCTATTTCGATGTGCGTCGCTGGAAAGTGGCGGAAGGACAGAATGATCCCGAACATTGGATCTATCCGGCATATCACACCGGAGGCGAAGGAGGCAAAGTATACGGTATGAATATGGACAAGGATTATCCGGCATTCTTCGAAAGGACCTCTTTTGAGACTCGTGTAGCATTTACGAAAAAGCAATATTTCATGCCGATACCTTATGATGACCTCCGTCGTATCCCGTCACTGGTACAAAACTTAGGATGGTAATACGATATTCGAACAATAACGCTTAAACAAGAAGATTATGAAACATTGGAAAGATATAGCTTTCGGGTTGTTTGTCTCACTGACACTGGCTGCCTGCTACGGTGAGGAAGACAGCTTCGCAACTCCTGACATCTATAAAGATTATCAGCCTGTACTGAAAGACGGGAATACCGTAGCCGGATATGCGGCTGCCCCTCTCAAAGAGGCGAAATATGATGAGGTGCTGAATGAACTTTACCTCACGTGGGACGGCAGTAACTCTGGCTGGGAAAAGAGAGATGAATATGTGGGAGTGGAAGTAGAATTCAACTCCCTGCTCTCCGGCAAAAAGATAAAGCGCGTCATGATCCCGAATGTCGGTGATTTTGGCAACCTGACTGTGAAAAGGCGGGATTATGGCAACGAGCCGACCACTCTGCGTCTGAGTAAATATCGTACAGTAGTGGTTACAGACCGTTACGGTGTAGAGGAACTTCGTTTCCGTTCTATCTACAAAGATGCCGACGGTGCCCGGCAGACAAGTGACTGGACGAATCTGAGCGATCAGGCGGATAAGTATGAACTTCAAGTGGATATGAACTATGCTGCCTGGCAGTATTTTAAAACCAGCCAGGCGACACAAGTTCAGATTTCCTTTGAGAGTGATTCGGAGATACGTCCCGTTTCTGCATTGTATAATCTGATAGGTAACGGAGATGAGGCTGCTACTCAGGAAGAGTTCCGGAAATGGTATTATATGGATTGTGCGGCTATGTCATTCGACCCCTATAATCTGGCTTTCGACCCTTACAGCAAACTGCGTGTCTTTATCAAGAAAGACCAGACCGGAGGAGCGTATGCGATAGATTACCCCACCCATAACGAAGGAAGAGGTATTGTTTATCCGGCTTCGGAAAGCAATCCGAACGATGCGTGGTGGAAACTGCCGGACATGCAGCATGTGTTTATGCACGAGATGGGACACTGCGTGCAGTGGATGCCCAAACAAGGAAAATATATCATGGAAGGTGTGCAGGATTGTGACCGGCAGGGATATCAGGAAGGATGGCCGGACGCTGTGAAAGTAGCGAGCAAAGGATATATTCTGGCTACGCAAAAAGAAGAATATCAGGCTGCTATCGCCAAGTCTTACCGGAATCCGCAGAGTGATAAATACTTTGTCTGGCAGGTTGACTATAATACTTCCGGTGCTTTTATGAGTTGGCTGCGTCTTTATAATGGCGACTTCGTACGTATGTTGCCGTGGACGGTGCTGATGGACGAACTGACCAACCAGTGGAGCCTGGAGGATGCGGTGAAGTATATCCTGAAGGAGAGCTACCCGGACCTTACGATGGAAGAACTCTGGAACGAATACAAGACAGAGGTGGAAGTGTTCCTGCAAAATAACTAATAGAGCAACCTTTAAAAAACAACTATGATGAAGAAAGTATTATTTGCATTAGCTGTGCTGTGCACGAGCTTTTGGAGTTGCAATACCTTGGATTTGAATGACGTGGGCTACGGAGATGGTGACCGTCTGAAGGCTTCCTCCGTTAAAGAAATATTGTATGGCACAGCTGATGGCTGTTGGAAAGCTGACTATCAGGGGCACGAGTTTTACTTCCAGTTTCATGAAGACGGAACAGTGACACTGGATTCGGACTTTCTGGAGATGGCGGTAGAAGGAAAAACATCATTCTCTGCCAAAGGCAAGGAAGTGGCACTGGATATTGAGAATTGCGATGTCCATCTGCAAAACCTGGGTAGTGAATTTGCAGATACCAAGTTTGTCGTATCAGAGATTCCGGCAGAAGGAGAGGCGCCACAACTGAACTTATACGGTGAATCTACCGGCAATACCATTGAACTGCAGCCGACTACACAGGCATACATCGATGGTAAAGTTGCTTCAAAAGCGGACTTTACCGAACTCTTTGAGAAAAACTTATTGGATAATCAGTCCATCTGTGACGCTTCCGGCAATTTTATCGGTTATTATGGCTTGGTACTGAATGGTGTCAATGATCTTTCTGTCAAGGTAATAACGATTGAAAACAAGGATGGAAGCGATGCGAACGGCCATACGCAATATTATGAATCTAAACTGACGAAAGAAGGGCAAATCTTCAAACTGGACACGCCGGTAGAACAGATTAAATCGGTGAACGGAGCCACTTATGCCTTCAAAGCCATTGATTGCACCGGTGATGCGGTGGCGGTAGACGGTATGTCAAATGTAACCCTGACCTCCAACAAGGGAGCGGTCAATGACTTCGACTATGTGACTTCCGGAGGAAAATTCACACTCGGAAAAGCGCAGGATCATGGTGCCGCTTGCGATGAAATATGGGCGGGAACAGGCGGACAGGCTACAAGCTCCGGTGGAACAATCGCCGATATAAATGCCATGAGCTATGATTTCGGATGGAGTGGAAGCGCGAAGCAAAGACCGCTCGTTATCTGGACATGGTGGTTTGCAAACCTCGCTTTCCCGAGCAGTGAAGAAGGAGCAAGCATCCTGATGAATAATTCCGATAAAGACCGTGTCTTGTTTAAGAACATATCCGGCAGCGGACAGACTTGCGGCGGCGGTACTCTTAACGCGACTGAAGTAGCTGAGATAAATGCCTACTGTAAAGACCTGATAGATACCTGGTTCAATGAGAAAGGGCTTTTTGTTGTTCGTCACGACCGTCAGAGTGCAGGAGATAAATTCTACATCTATCTTTTGTGTCCCGATACGGAAGCCACTTCGAAAGGTGGAATGTGGATGAAGTATCAGAGAGACTGAGAATGAATGTGAATAAGATAGTATAAGCTAATGATGCTAACGTACTTAACTAATTAATAATTAATAAATGAATAGATGATGAAAAGACTGTTTTTACTGATGATCCTGGGTGTAACTTCGGTGTTATGCCTGAATGCTCAAACTAAGTCGTTGCACCAGCTGCAACAGGAATTCGTTGATTTACGCTGTGGTATGTTCATTCATTTCAACATGCCGACCTTCTTTAATGAGGACTGGCCGGACCCGGATGCTGCTCCCGAGCTTTTCAACCCTGTCAGGATGGACTGCAAACAATGGGCAAAAGCGGCAAAATCAGCCAACATGACCTACGGATGTCTGACAACGAAACATCATAGCGGTTTCTGTATATGGGATACTAAAACGACCGATTATAGTGTAATGAGCAGCCCGTTCAAACGTGACGTGGTAAAAGAATATGCCGACGCATTCCGTGCCGAAGGGATGAAAGTGATGCTCTATTATTCGATCCTCGATACGCATGCCCGGCTGCGTCCCAAGTGTATAACTCCGCAGCATATCGAAATGATCAAGGAGCAACTTCGCGAACTGTTGACCAACTATGGTGAAATAACAGCTTTGATCATTGACGGTTGGGATGCCCCGTGGTCACGTATCTCTTACGATGACGTACCTTTTGAAGATATTTATCGTCTGGTCAAATCAATCCAGCCCAACTGTCTGGTGATGGATTTGAATGCAGCGAAATATCCTGCCGAGGCTTTGTTTTACACGGACATCAAGTCTTACGAACAAGGAGCCGGACAGCATATCTCGAAAGATACCAACCGTCTGCCTGCCTTGTCTTGCCTGCCGTTACAGCAGAACTGGTTCTGGAAAGAAAGTTTCCCGACTACCCCTGTGAAGTCTCCGGCACAAATGGTCAATGATAATATCATCCCGATGGGCAAATCCTACTGTAACTTTATCCTGAACGTAGCTCCCAACAGAGACGGCTTGATGGATGCCAACGCCTTGAAAGCTCTGAAGGAAATAGGTAAACTGTGGAAGAACGACGGTCGTGTAGCAACGGTTCCCGAAGCGGATGCTCCTATTATATCTTCCAACATTGCCAAATATCAGCCTGCCGAAGGTACATGGAGCAGTGACTATGCTATCATGGACTTTGCCAATGACGATGATTTCGGGACCTGCTGGAATTCTAATCCTGAAGTGAAAGTGCCCTGGTATTCGGTTACTTTTGAGCGCGAGAAATCTTTCAATATGGTGGTTATTACGGATCGTAACAATGACCGTTTGCAGGAATACCGTCTGGAATACCGTGCGGGTGGTACATGGAAACCCCTTTACGAAGGTAAGGCTCCTACCGGTCTGCGTGTGAAAATCCACCGTTTCGATACGGTTTGGGGAGATGCGGTACGAATGACTGTCTTAAACTCTAATGGTACTACCTCCATTGCAGAGTTCGGGGTATATTGTGAGAGAAGATGATGAATTTATCTTAGAGTTAAATCATTGATTTTATATAGAATCACCATCAGGTAAAGTCGTGTTTTTTGATGGTGATTCTATTTCATCCAACTCTTTATCGTACGTCCGTACTTCCCTTTTTGTGGGAATTGCGTGTAGAATAATATTTGGATTTAGGCCAAACATTTGTATCAGCTTTCTAATGGTCTATCCGATGGCTTTTGTTACTTTTCTTACTTATTAATGTCTCATTTATATTATATTTAGTATATTTGTTCCCGCTTTATCTAATAAGACATGAACAATAACACTTGCTATTAATATAATGAGAAGATGTCTGATATTATGCCTTTTTACATTTATTGGTTCGTTGGTCTGTTGGGCTGATGCGGGTAAAGATGCTTATCTTTTTCGGAAAGTCGATTATCAACAAGGGCTTTCTAATAGTGCTGTGCTTTGCCTCTATCAGGATAAAGCAGGGCTGATGTGGTTTGGCACTTATGATGGCGTGAATTGTTATGATGGGAAAGGTATCGAGGTCTTTCGTTCTGATTTCTCAATGAAAAAGACGTTGAGTAACAATGTCATTCATTCTATTCAGCAGGCAGATAGCAGTTGTTTGTGGATTACTACACATTTGGGAGTTAATCGTTTTTCGCAAGATTCGCGTCAGGTAGTGGGATATTATGATTTTACAGGTGATTATTATCTGCATTCCAATCCGAAAGGAGATACTTGGGTAGTAAGCGATGAAGGAATCTTTTATTATAATACTTATCATAAAAAGTTTGTCCATCTCAAAAATATAGAGACTCCTGTCGAGAATATGGATCAGCGTGCTTTTGTCACGGATGATGGTGTCTTATGGACTTTTCCACGGAATACAGGTAGTCTGATTCAATGTTCATTAGATGGCTTTGACCGGGATACATTGTCTGTCCATCCTACTGTTTCATCTTCTGATTTTCATGCAAAACCTATCGATAATGTATTTTATCAGAATGGCATTCTCTGTTTTGTGGATGCAGAGCGGGATCTTTATGTATATGATATTTCCAGAAGGTCTAAAATCTATATTCGTAACCTTTCTTCGTTGGTGCAACGATATGGGAAAGTTGTGGGAATTGTTCCTTTTTATGAAGACATTATAATTGCTTTTCAAACCAATGGTTTAGTACGTTTGCGCACCTCGAAAAAATATGAAGAAGAAGTGGTGGACCGTAATGTACGTATATATGATATTTTCCGCGATCCTCATCAGAATATTCTTTGGGTAGCTTCTGATGGGCAGGGAGCTGTCATGTACGCTAAGAAGTACTCGATAGCCACTAATCTGATGCTTAGCAAACTATCATCCAATCTAAGTCGGCAGGTACGTTCTGTCATGACAGACAAATATGGCGGATTATGGTTTGGTACGAAAGGAGATGGACTTTTGCATGTACATGATTATGAAGGTGGTATGGATGCTTCTGCTACTACAGTTTACTCTCCAGTAGGCAGGCAGGATGCCTCATCTTATACCCGTTGGAATAGAGAGTTTCAAGCATACTCATTAAAACAAAGCCGTTATATGGATGGCTTTTGGGTAGGATCGGGTAATCCCGGACTGTTTTATTATTCTTTTGCAGATAAAGCCTTGCATTGTGTTGAGGATAAGTCTGCAGATCCTGTTATCGAAATACATGATATCTATGAAGAGAATGACAGCGTACTCTATGCGGTTACGGCTGGGGTCGGATTTCGTAAATTGATATTGGAGAGGAAACAAGGGGAGATTCACCTCAAATCGCAAAAGCGTTATCATTTCTTTTATGAACAAAAAGAGATAACCATGTTTTATCCTATGTTAGCTGAAGGAGATTCCATTCTTTGGTTGGGAAGCCGGGAAAAAGGGTTAATTCGATTTGATAAACAGACAGAAGAATATAAAGTCATTTCTTTGAAAGAAATATTGCATAAATCTGTTGATGATGTACTTAGCCTGCATCGTGCTAAAGATGGTAGGATGTATGTAGGAACAACATCGGGACTAGTGTGTTTGACCTTTAATAAGGAACAAATCAGTGCCTCCTATATCGGTAGAGAACAAGGGTTGCTTAATGATATGATTCATGGCATATTGGAGGATGCAAATGGTTTTTTATGGCTTGGCACTAATCGTGGACTTATTAAATATAATCCCAAAAACACTTCTTCGCATGCTTATTATTATGCCGCCGGTGTGCAGGTGGGCGAGTTTAGTGATGATGCCTATTATCAATGTCCTTATACCGGACGTCTTTTCTTTGGAGGCATTGACGGTTTGCTTTATCTGGATAAGGAAGTGGCGACAGCTCCGGAATTCTATCCGAACATATTATTGCGTAAGCTAATGATTGGACGTAAGGAGGTTAATCTGGGGGATTATTATACCGATGGTGGCAAAGCGTTAAGTTTTAAAGGAGCGAAGGCTTCTTTTTCCCTTTCTTTTGTTGTTCCAGACTTTCTTACTGGAGGTGATGTGGAGTACTCCTATATGCTGGACGGATTTGATAAAGACTGGACCTCGTTTAGTAGTATAAATGAAGCATCGTATCTAGAAATACCTTCGGGTAGCTATGTTTTAAAGGTCCGTTATAAGAAAGATGTATTTAATACGGAATATAAGGTATTTTCTATCCCTTTGTACATTCTTCCGCCTTGGTATCTTTCTACGGTAGCCTATGTCATTTACTTGCTGTTTTTCATATTAATAGCCGGTTATCTGATTCATTTATTAAGAAAATATTTTCTCCAGAAGCGTATGATGCAGCGGCTGTTGACAGCAGAAAGCAATGAAGCTCTACCGGAGTCCGCCAGTCTTAATCGTGAGTTACTGAATCGTTTTACGTCCATTTATCGCTCTTGTGATCAGTTGCGTGCGGAAAATCTCCCTTATGAACAGCGTCTCAGAATTATGGAGCAGGTACACGAGACGGTTATTGCAACTCTTTTCCGTTCGGGAACTTTGGCTGTAGAGGAACTTAAGTCATTTTTCCCTACGGAATATGCGATTACTGGTTGTATGTGCATGAAAGAGCTCTCTATAGAAGTCTTGCATGTGTTGGAAGGACAGGGCGTTGATATATCTTCTGTAAAACTTGCTATACCAGAACACTTTGTTTATCCTGTTTATAAGAATGCTTTACGCTGTATGCTCTATTGGTGTTACCTTTATATTGGCGGAGTAAAACATAAGTCGGATATTGTAGTGGATGTGAAGGAAGAGGAAGGACGGATGTTGTTGCAGTTCTCTGCTGTAGATGATACTCTGAAGGAATTATATAAGCAACTTTCCGGTTCGGAAGAAGAGGGAAGAAGAGATAGTAAGGAAACAGAAGAGGCGATAACTACCCGCCAATTACTGTTTTCTGTGCAAGCGGCTTTGAGACAGCTAAATGTTACGCTTCACTATGCCGACAGAGAAAAGGATCATTTATTGACGTTAGCCTTTGAACCGGCTATCATCAAGGAGACTGAAGAGCATGGGAAGAAAACGGTTCTTCTGCTGGAGGATAGGGATGAAATGGTATGGCTGATAAGTGATCTCTTAGCAGATGAATTTGTTGTTTGTCCGGTGAAAAGTGTACAACTTGCATTTGAAGAAATACGTAGATCGGCTCCTGCTTTGTTACTAGTTGATATGTTGATGTATGCAAAAGCAGAGAGTGACTTCCTGGAATATGTGAATAAGAATCGTACTCAACTTTCGAAAACGGCATTTATTCCAATGTTAAGTTGGAAAGTAAGTTCGTCCATTCAGCGCGAATTGATTATGTGGGCTGATTCATATATTGTACTTCCTTATGATATTATATTTTTGAAAGAAGCCGTCAATAAAGCTATTTACGGTACTCGGGAGGCAAAGCAGATTTATATGGAAGAGCTTGGTGACTGGGCCGGACGCATTGTTTGTACTACAGAAGAACAGGCGGACTTTATCCGGAAACTGTTGCAAGTGATAGAACAAAATCTTGACCAGGAAGAATTGGGATCAACCTTAATTGCCGACCGTATGGCGATGAGTCCGCGTCAATTCTATCGCAAGTTTAAAGAAATATCCAATGCGGCTCCCAGTGACTTGATAAAGAGTTATCGGATGGAGAAGGCTGCACGATTGTTGCAGAATGAAGAACTTTCTATTCAGGATGTTATCGCTGAAGTTGGTATTTCCAGCCGTTCCTATTTTTATAAAGAGTTTACCCGCCGATTCGGAATGACGCCGAAAGATTATCGGGAGCAACTCCGATAATGCTATCCCCACTATCTTATTCTTTACTAATTGAGTTTTATGGATGTATTACCCGAATCCTTAGATCAGTAATTCCGGATAATTAAGTCTTTCGAGGTCCTTATTTATTCGTTCCACTATAGTTGGGCGCAAGAGGAACTATAGTGCTTCTTGCGTCCAACTATAGTGGAACGAAAGGGAAACTACAGTAGAACGAATGAATTTGGACTGATAAGAAATTAGTTTTTCAAAGTCTTTCGGTTAATGATTCGGGATTCCTTCATTCCTTCTGTTCTTTGGTCGTTTGGGGTGACAGATATATTTGAATTCATGTCTGTATAGATTTTATTTATTACTGCTTACGAATAAACTTTTTAATAAAAGTGGCGAAAAGGCGGCTATTATAACTTGATACAATGTGCGCAAACTTGTGCTCTGTTTGTGCGTGAATGAATGCTATGTGTTGATATATAGATGTTTATAATGTGCTTTATTTCTCCTTTCTGTTCTATAAATGAGCATTTTCATTTTGACATAATTTTGTCACTTCTGCGGAATATTCTTAATATTAAAAGTTTTTAATTTGCTTCCGCTTATAAGAATTATATAGGCGATTGATAACCTTAGTATTAATTAAAAAAAACAAAGTAACATGAATTTGTTTGAAATGGAAAAACATCACACAAAGACATTGTGGCTATTGGCATTACTGCTAACATTTAGTACAGTAGTGTGGGCACAAGGTACTCCTGTAACAGGGCGTGTGTCTGATGAAAAAGGCGAATTGCTCATTGGAGTGAGCGTTCAGGAAAAAGGTACTACGAATGGTACCATAACAGACACCAATGGTCAGTATAATCTGAAACTGACGAGTAACAATCCCATTCTTATCGTATCCTATATAGGATATAAATCACAAGAGGTAAAAGTAGGCAAACAGAAAGTGCTGGACGTAATTCTTGCAGAAGATGTATCGTCACTGGACGAAGTGGTAGTTGTGGCTTACGGACATCAACGTAAAGTATCGGTAGTAGGTGCGCAGTCATCTATGAAAATAGAAGATATAAAGATGCCGACAGCTAATTTATCTTCTGCTATTGCTGGACGTTTGCCGGGTGTAGTAGCTGTGCAACGTTCAGGAGAACCGGGGCATGATGATTCCGATCTTTGGATCCGTGGTATTTCTACACTGGCGGGTCAGAACTCTAAACCACTGGTATTGGTGGATGGTGTGGAACGTAGTTTCAATAATATCGACCCTGAAGATATTGAGTCGTTTACGGTGCTGAAAGATGCTTCTGCCACAGCTGTATATGGAGTACGCGGTGCTAATGGTGTAATTCTGATTAAAACCAAACCGGGTAAGGTGGGCAAGCCGCAATTCTCAGTAGACTACTATGAAGGTTTTGTGACATTGACAAAGAAACCTGAAATGGCGGATGCCTTTACGTATATGGATGCTGCCAATGAAGCGTATATGGATACTAGAGGCAGTATGTTATATTCTCCTCAATATATTGAGGCTACGAAGAAAGCCCATGGATTACTACCGAATGATAATCCACTGATGTTCAATCCTTATTTGTATCCGAACGTTGATTGGATGAACGAATTATTCAATGACTGGGGACATAATCGTCGTGTAAATGTAAGTGTGCGTGGTGGGGTACCTAATGCCACTTACTACGTTTCATTGAGTTATTATAATGAAAAAGGTCTGACACGTACCGCTGAAATGGAGAACTATGATGCTAACATCCGTTACGACCGCTACAATTATACCGCTAATTTGAACTTGAAGCCAACAGAAACGACTACTATTGATTTGGGCTTCAATGGTTTCCTTTCTATGGGTAACTATCCGCAGCAATCTACCAGTGACTTGTTTGCGTCAGCTATGGAGATTAATCCGGTCTATTTGCCGTTAATGATGCCTGATGGTTCTGTACCAGGTATCTCTACCAATGGTGACCTCCGTAACCCGTATGCCGATTTGACTCGTCGTGGTTACAAAAATGAAGCAAGAAATCAGTTGAACTCCAACATTCGTTTGACGCAAGACCTTGGTTTCTGGAAGTGGAGTAAAGGGCTTACCGCCTCTGCCATGTTGGCTTTCGACGTGCATAACAGTCGTGACCTGAAGTATAACAAGCGTGAAGATACTTACAATTTTGCCGGAACTAAAGACGAAAACGGATTGTGGAATGATGATGTATTTGATGCAGATGGCAATTATCGGTATGCACTGACCTATACAGGACATAAAGATCTTGCATTTGACCAGGGCGCTTCCGACTCTAGAAGTACTTACTTTGAAGCTTCTTTAAATTACGACCGTTCGTTCGGTTTGCATCGGATAGGTGGTCTTTTGCTTTATAACCAAAAGATTTACCGTTCGAGTTCTGATAATCTGATCGGTTCTTTGCCCTATAAGCAACAAGGCTTGGCCGCCCGTGCTACTTACTCATGGAACGACCGTTATTTTTTCGAGGCAAACCTTGGGTATAATGGTTCCGAGAACTTCAGTCCAGAAAAACGTTTCGGTTTCTTCCCTGCATTTGGTCTTGGCTGGGCTATCTCTAATGAGGCTTGGTGGGAATCTTTGCAAGAAACTGTTTCTTACTTTAAAGTGCGTTATACAGATGGCTTAGTTGGTACGGATGCTGTAACAGGACGGCGTTTTATGTACCTAGACCAGATGGCGAGCGTAGATGGTTATCGTTTTGGCGACCAGAATAACGGTGTTGGTGGTTGGGGGTTCAGCAAGTACGGAGCCAATGTCGGTTGGTCTACTTCCCGCAAGCAAGACTTAGGTGTTGACTTAAAATTTTTCAAAGACAATCTTTCGCTGACATTAGATATCTTTAAAGAACATCGTAAAGACATCTTTATTACCCGACGCGTTATTCCTGATTATTCCGGGTTCGTAGAAATGCCTTATGCTAATTTGGGAGTGGTAGACAATAAGGGTTTTGAAGCTACATTGGAATATACACAGCAACTCGGTAAGAAATGTTTCCTGACTGTCCGTGGTAACTTCTCATGGAATGAAGATAAAATTATAGAGAACGATGATCCCCGGGTACAGTATCCGTGGATGGAAAAAAGAGGAACGAACGTGAACGGACGTTGGGGATGGATCGCCGAAGGGTTATTCACTAGTGAAGAAGAGATCATGGACCATGCCAAGCAGTTTGGTGAAGGGCATCCGGGACAGATTTCGAAAGTGGGTGATATCAAATATAAGGATTTAAATGGTGACGGAGTAATTGACGATTATGATAAATGTCTGATAGGTCAGGGTGACGTACCTAAGATTTATTATGGTTTCGGTGCAGATTTACAATTAGGTGATTTCTCTGTCGGTGCGCTCTTTGCCGGAAATGCCAAGGCAGACCGTTGTTTGGGAGGAAATGCCATGTATCCTTTTAATGATGGTTCAGGTATTACGAACTTGTTTGCAAACATTACTGACAGATGGTCTGCTGACAATCCGACTAATCAGGATGTATTCTATCCTCGTTTGCATCATGGAAACAATGCGAATCAAAATAATATGAAAACCAGCACATGGTGGCAGAAAGATGTCAGTTTCCTGCGTCTGAAACAGTTGACTATTGCTTACCAACTCCCGAAGAAGTTGATTAATCAAACATTCCTGAAGAGTGCGCGTATTTATGTGATGGGCACCAACCTATTGACATTCTCTAAGTTCAAATTATGGGATCCGGAGTTGAATACCAATAATGGTACTGCTTATCCTAATGTACGTACTTATTCAGTAGGTGTGAATGTAAGTTTTTAATAATAATCAGTTAGCAAGAAGGATATGAAAAATATATTTAAAATAGGAACTTTGGCGCTGTGTTTGGTGGTCGGACTTAGTTCGTGCAATGATTTCTTCGATGCAATCCCCGGTGAACAATATGACTTGGAGGATACGTTTACTAATCGCTCGAAGACAGAACAGTTTTTGAATAATGTGTATAATTATGTGCCCGATGAAACATTAGAACGTTCTGCAAGGAATACGATGTCGGGGATCTGGACAACCGGTTCGTTGGAATGCAAGCTTTCATGGGACGGAAATAATGGTAGCGAATGGGCTTCCGGAGCCACCTATGCAGGTTCCTCATGGATAAACTTTTGGTACATCGAGTATTATAAAGGAATTTCTCGTGCCAGTACATTTATCATGAATGTAGACCGTTGTTTGGAAGCTTCGGCCGCACAACGCAAACAGTGGAAAGCGCAAGCCAGAGCTTTGCGTGCTTTCTATTACTTCATGATTTTCCGTTCCTACGGCCCATTTGTGATTTTGGGGGAAGAACCAATTCCATTGGATATTTCTACTGCTGAACTGCTGAAAGAACGTAATACGGTAGATGAATGTGTGGCTTTTATGGCGAAGGAATTTGATGATGCGGCAAATGAGCTTCCTGATAGATATGACGGATCCAATTTGGGACGTATAGACAGAGCTGCATGTAAAGCTTTCAAAGCGAAAATGTTGTTGTATGCGGCAAGTCCGCTATTCAATTGTAATCCCGATTATGCCGCCATCGTTAATCCGGAAAGTGGCAAGCAACTCTTTCCGCAAGATAAATCGCAGGAAAAAGCGAAATGGGAGGCTGCACGTGATGCTTACAAAGAATTCTTTGATGAATACGGTAACACTTTCTCTTTATATACGGAGAAGACAGCCGATGGAAAGATTGATTTCTATGAATCTTATAGAAAAGTGACATCGGGAGTTTTGTACGGTACAGAGAATAAAGAACAGATTTTCATTCGCTTGGCAGACCATGATTACCGGGCTTACGAAACCACGCCTTATCACAAGGGGTACGATGATAATAATGGTGCTTTGAGAGGTGGTCTGGGATTTGGTGTACCTCAGGAAATGGTGGACTTGTACTTTATGAAAGACGGTCGCCGGATTGTTGACGATACGAACTATAAGGAATATGAGGGGGTACCTTCTAATGAATATTTGGGATGGTCGAGTGACTATACTGACGAAGTAGTTCCTTCCAGAACCTACTTCAAGAGCAATTCGAATCAAACATTGAAACAATGGGCTAATCGCGAACCGCGTTTTTATACGAACATTACATTCCATGGTTCTACTTGGTTGAAGACAGATACTCCGCGTGGAGAAATAACCACAGAACTGACTTATAACGGTAATTCCGGTTATGCTAATGCCAATTGGGATGCCCCTTACACGGGTTATGGTATGCGTAAAATGGCTTCAAAAGAAGGACGTAGCGGGGCTAACAGGCATTGTGCAACTTTGCTTCGTTTGGCAGACATGTACTTGGGGTATGCTGAAACGTTGAGCGCTTGTGACCAACGTAATGAAGCGATTAAGTATGTAAATAAGATACGCGCCCGTGCCGGTATTCCTGGATATGGTGCGGTAGGTACTAAGGACGATAATGGATTTGCATGCATTCCTTATGAAGATACACGTGACGGAGTGGACAAACGTATTCATCGTGAACGTTTGGTTGAGCTGATGTTCGAATGGAATCATTTCTTTGATGTACGTCGTTGGAAAGTAGCCGATATGGCTGTAGGCGATGATTGGATTTATCCTAAATATCATAGAGGTGGAGAAGGCGGACCTATTCATGGTATGGCTTTCCGTTCGGATGCTCCTGCATTTTTTGAGAAGGTAGTAGTAGAAACACGTACATTTTTGCCTAAACATTACCTCTTCCCGATTCCTGACGAAGATGTACGTCGTAATCCGAAGATGGTACAAAATCTGGGATGGACAACGGAGTAATATACTCCGGATGTCCGATCTGCGAATGAATGAAAGAAATTAATGAAAAGAAAAACAATGAAGATACCTCAAATAAGATGTAGCGATGTGAATGCAGTGAAGAGAATCATTTTTCTTTTGGTGCTGCTAATTCCCTTTTGTCTGGCAGGATGTTCGTCCGACGATGATGAAGGAGATAATGGAGGAGAAGGTCCGAACGAAGATGCTCCGGTTTCTTATGTACTTGGTTCGGGTAACACGAATATGCCCTCCAGTGGTACAATTATAGCGCAATATGCTGATGCTCCTGTCGGTTCGGAAATCAGACGTTTGGTAGACGATAATGCTGACACGAAGTATGTTACTTATCATAGTAGTTTCAACATCACTTGGAATGGAAATAGTAGTAAGGCTGTCACTGCCTATTCGTTGACCTCGGCTGCCGATACTCCCGAAATGGACCCGAAAGATTGGACACTCTATGGTTCTAATGATAATACTACGTGGACAGAACTGGATGCGCAGACAAACCAACTTTTTGCAGCGAGAAAAGAAGAGAAAAGCTATGAAGTGGATAATGCAACTTCCTATCGTTACTACAGACTTTCTGTTGAAGCGAACAATGGTGGTGCTGCCACGCAGATAGCTGAATGGAAACTGGTGGCCATGCGTTCATATACGGAGAATATCAACGACTTGATTGCTAGTAAAGGTTCCAGTACGTTTAGTGCGATAACTCCGATGGGCAGACAGCATGAGAATGACAGAGAAGCTACGGCAGCAGACTTGAAATGGCTTGCCGATCCTGCTGAAGAACCTGAACCATTTGGAGATGGTGGGACGAAGATGGCTTGGAATACATTCAATGTTGTATCCATTTATCCAAATGGAAATCCTGTGATGTCTGATGTAAATCAGCGTTGGGTAGGTGACTGCTGTGCTTGTGCGGTGATTGCTTCGATGGCATACCTCTATCCCCGTTTCGTAAAACACATTATCAAGGATAATATGGACAAAACATACACAGTTACTATGTATGACCCGAAAGGAAAACAAATATCAGTTGGTGTAGGTGGCGACTATTTTATCGGTAATAGTGGCGATTTAGGTGCCTTAGGCGGCAGAAATAAAGAAGTCACTTGGGCTACGATTCTCGAAAAGGCTATGATTAAGTGGAATCAGATCTATCAAGGTAGTTCTAATGTCGGTGGTATTGGTACTGAATATGTTTCTGCTATCTTTACCGGCGACGGGGAAAGTGTAGGTTTCGGTGCAAATGCATTGATTGCCGAAGACTTGCAACGCGCGGTGGAAGTGTCGCTCAAACAGGGTAGACTGGTGATCGGTGGTTTTACAAGAAGCGGTGAACAGGTAGATCAAAATTGGCAGACGACCAGTGGGCATGCGTTTACGTTTATCTTGCCGGATGATAATACTCATCTTTTCAAGATGCGGAATCCTTGGGGAGGTACTACTGACGGTGTGATGAAAGTGAAGGATGACGGACGGATTCCGCCGATGATTGACTTACGTATTTGTGCGCCGGGAGCAGCCAAGAATTATGGAGTGGGACCGGACTTGGGAGGATATATACCTAATTTCTAATTTCAAATCTTAAAAGAAAAACATCATGAAGAAACTTATTTATATAATGTTGTCGTTGTGTTGCCTGGTTTTTTATAGTTGTGGCATGACGGAACCTTGGAAAGACTGGGAACATGAAGGTGACATGAGTGCAGACCGCTTGCGTCCTTCAGAGGTAAAAGAACTACTGTGTGCGGCAGACGGATGGAAAATGATTTATCAAGGAGTAACGTTCTACTTTCAGTTTGATGAAGAAGGAAATGTAGCATCGGATTCAGACGAAACGTTGTTGAAGAATGAGGTTGGAACAGATTATTCTCTGGATTTCCAGGGGGAAAAAGCGGTGTTGCTTACCTTGCTGAATGGAGGAATGCTACAATATTTGAACGAAAACTCGGAGACGACATTTGTCATTACGGGGTATTCTGATTCACAAATTACAGCTGTAGGACAGACGCATGGCAAAGAAATGATCTTGACTCCGGTCTCAACTGCAGCTTTGCAACAAGCTAAGGAGAGAAAACGATTGGCCATTATTGCTTATAATAAAGCACAGGCCATGGATTTGCTTAAGGGAGAGTTGAATAATGGTGTATTTCGTAGGTCATCCTCTTCTTTCCTTGCACACTATTTGATTATTTGCGACGAGAGCAATAATTGGAAAGTGAAGATTTCTGCAATAGATAACGGTGTGGTAAAACACACAGAGTATCCGATGATAATTGATACAACGAATGATGAAAATGCAGTGTTGACTTTGGGTAGCAATGTGACGGTAGATGGAATAAGTTTAAATAAACTCTATTACAACTATTTGAATGGTGAAATTGAAACTGACAATGCTAATGTTGTATGTGATACTCGGAAAGCCTCTGATATTGCAGCATGGTATGCAGATGGTTGGAAGACCCATATAGTAGATCAGGATGAGATTCATGCAGACTTTAAGGGAATCTTCCACTCTGGTGTGGAGTTTGATGATCGTAATCCGAGGAATTTGATTGCTTGTCCGTGGAGTGGTATGGGATCTTATATTGGCTTTGCGGTTACTATGACAGCAGATAATGCTACTGGTCGTATATTCATCAGCTTGGGCGAACCATATGATTTATTCGGATGGAATAATAATCCGGCTGATTATAACCGTGTACAGCAGGATTACAGTAAATTCCTCTCTTTCTGTGTTTCGGAAGACGGCTTCTATTGGAGTTATGATGACAACGACAGTATGGTGTATGTGCTAAGTGCTACAGGCGAGCGTTGGTTTAGAATGAAGAAGTAACCAGTCTTTGAAAAAAGCAAGAAAGTAAACAGAACATAATCTCGATGGGAGTGTAATTTAAACTCTGTCTGGTTTCTATTTCTTTTAAATCACAACAAATA
>NZ_JAHQUN010000007.1:0-215971 GCF_019052485.1 Bacteroides sp. MSK.20.82 | reverse complement strand
ATGGTGGCGCAATTTTCAACTGGAATATTGGCGCACTTTTCAATTAGTATCTACATACTTATACTTTGGCAGTAGCGACACATGAGGATAATAAGGATGCAATCATAACATGTATAACGCGAGAATCATACGGCAAAACCTTCACACAACGTGCAAGAGAATATGTTGACCGGTTTTCAAAGGAGGTTGAAACGGCCATTGCCGCCGGATTACTACTGAACCTTTCCAAAGACAAATTACTTTCATCTATCAGGCAGTCGGTAAAAACGCCATTGCTTAATGAGCATGTACAGAGAGCTATTTCAAAGGGTTATCCGATTATTTCAAGACTCGGTGTTCAGGAGTCTTTTGGAGTAGGACGTACTGTAAGCTCTTGGACTGCACTGTCAGATTTGACGGAGTATGCTGTGGCAGAGGGTTGGATGAAGCATTGGGAATTGCAGGCTAAAGCCTGTGGAGCCGTAGGGTTCTTTGTCATGCGTGGCAGCTCCTATCCTTGTAACATTTGTGACGATGAAGTCGGATTTCATGTGGAATGGGACAAATTACCACCGTATCACGGTCATTGTAAATGCTTTGCCGTTCCCGTATCAGCAATATAATTATTTAACATACTAAATATCAGAATATTATGTTTGGATTATCATTAATCAGCACAAAGAAACTCAATCATCTTGCATCAGAATGCAGCAAACTGGCTATTGCCAATGTTGAGCTTTCAAAACAAAATGCGACACAATCTAAAACTATTATGGAACTTACTGGAGAAGTCCGGGTGCTAAATTCTAAAATCCTTCTGAATGAAAGTATCAATGATGATCTGCAAAAGAAGCTTAACCGGAAATATCCTCGAAAGCCTTATAATAAAAAATTGTATCGAAAGTAGTGTCATATTCAATTCATTCATTACATTTGCAATGTAGAAGCTGACTTGTTATAACACAAGCTTATCAACCAAATTGTTGAAAAAGTAAAGCCTCTGTCTATTTTATGTAGGCAGAGGCGGCTTTTCCTAATGTATAGTTACATTGGATTCAGAGCGCGGAGTACGGGATTGCTTTCGCGCTCCGCGTTGGTACAGATCATTTTGCATTACCCTCTTTATTTTCATTTTTCTTGATTTTCAGTTGATATAGCAAGTCAGCTTGTTGCTGTTCCTTATATTCACGCATGATACGATCCCATTCATTGTTTTTTCCATAGCCGGATTCTTCCGAGCCGGTTTCTTTTGATAAAATACCGGCACCGACTAATTGTACCAAGTTCGATACCAATTCGGCTGCATTTTGGTGGACGTATGGAACTGCCCACGAAAAAATTTTCAAATTGAGGAATTTGGTAAGTTGGCCTTTTTCTGTTCCATATCCGTGCAGGAACAGCCGTTTCATTTTGTCTATTGATTCGTCAAATTCCTTGCAGTCAATCATGGCTTTTTCCAAAGATGGTGAATAGATCAGCTTGATAGCAACACCCGGTAAATCTCCTGACTTTACTTCGGGAGGCATGACAACAAAACTCCCCATAAAAATCATTTTAAGTAATGTATTAATTTGAAGTTCAAATGATTGTGATGCTTCGGGACGATTCATAAAGCCTGCATCATCATCCTTCCCCATAGTGATAGCTTTTACCGCACCATACATATCTCCCTGAATCTCAACATCTTCACCTTTAAGTAACATGATTGGAAATGCGTATGCCATATTGTTTTGACACAAATGGGAAATAGCCAGTTCGTACTTGTCGATATTATCTTGTGAAAAGCTCCAGCAGGCACCGTGTTTGTCCCGATAATATACAACCGGACATTCGGTAAATCCATGATCGTGTTCTTCCACTAATGTATATCCTTCAATACCGAAATACTGTTTCACTTTGTTTATTGCTCCGGCTATTCCCCTTTTATCCTGCCGGTAACGGTACATTTTTTTATTATCCCACACTTCCACCCAAGAAATGAGTTCCTTTCCCTCTTCGTCATAGTCGCTGTATCGCCGGGCAAACAGTGTCATTTGACCGGTTATGGAATCGTAGTGAGGATAAAGAGTGTCACCATCAAAATAGGAGAGATTCTTGGTGAACACCTTGCCTTCATTCATATAGAATACGATTGCTGCATCTCCCGTTATTTTTACACTTTTGGCATATTCGTAAAATGCAATCTCCATATTTTTATCCAGCCATCCTTTTTGAAATTCGAGAAATATTTCCCGTGAACTTTCATCAACTTTGGTATCGGTCAGCTCATGATGAATGTCATTGCCACATAGATGTACAAGTTGTTGGATAGTGATTATCATCTGAAAGGGAAAAGAAGCACGGAATACTTTCTCCCGGAAGAACCGTTTCTTCTCTTCGTCATATTTCAGTCTGTCCGGGTAAAACAATTCCGAATTGATCTTGTGCCCTGAAGGATAAAACTCACGGATAAAATCAGCCTGCGAAATGAGCTGCCATGTCAGCCTATCACTGTTGTTTGTGAACGATGCGTTTCTTAAATCGCTCGTAATCCTGCCTTGCAAGTAACCTTCGGGAGTAACCCTTGCAAAAGGCTTTTTTGTAAGAATCTCTGCTATCATATTAATCCTAAACCTTTTATGTGTTTGCGTTTATGTTTAATTTCAAAAATCATTCGCATAAGCAATGCTTCTATGAAGTCGGGAGAATGACCTACTAATTTTTTCATTATAATCTTCTTGATAATAGTCCAGCCTTTCTCTTCACTGTCTTCATCCTTTCGTATCGCTTTCCTTTCCTTGTCGAGAATCTGTCTAAGGGGAACTTTCTCAAACCCTTTGCCGGAGAACTTGCGTTCAAGAAGAGTCGGTTCAATGGAAATCTCCCGGTTGATAATTTTTTGTGCGAACAGATATGCCGCTTGTGATTTTAAATTCGCATAGATGTATTTGAATTTCTCTTCCACGGCTTCTTTGTTGTTGAATGGGATTGCATTCGGGAAAAAGCCTTTGAATATTTGTCCGAGTCCGTTAAGGTCATAGGTGAAGCATTCTTCTCTTACATGCCATTCTTCCAGCATCGCTTTTACGGTATCGACTGTTTTCTTGCTGTCAAGTTTGCAAACAAATATGTCTCTTATATGCCATCCTTCCCACAGCCACATGACAAGACTGTCGCCACCCTCAAATGCCGCATCACATGATACCCGGCGTATTCCATCACCTATCTGCATGGAATTGCGGTATAAGGCTTCCATGTGAGTCAGCTTTATTATATCATCTCCGGCAGCTTTGTATTTCCAGTTACCGTCAAGATCGCGTGCGCGTTGTTCGTCTGACTGGTTGACAAGGTTAGCCAAATAGGTCGGATCAGAAGACATCAGTTTTACATTATCGGAAAGTTTTGCTTCAATAAAAGTAACCGACTTGATAAACAGTTCTTGTGGTGTGCCATATTGCTCATACTCCGGCTTCCAGTAGGCGTGTATAATATCCTTGCATTGCTCATATACTTCCTCACGGGTATCTCCCCAATATATACCTGAAACATTGTCCCCGTCCATAAAACAATACCGGACTCTGCCATCACGTTCCGGGATTGGAAGACCATCTTCTCCGATCCACCAGTCAATGAATTTTGCAACCCAGCTGTCAGGATCAGGGTTACATGTTCCGATAAAGCGGTTACGGATATGAAAGGCGTTACGGTTACAAGTGATAAGGTATTTGAATTTGAGATATTCCATGTGGGTTATTTCATCCACACCTATATATGCGAACTGTTTACCTTGAAAACGCTTTTTGAAATCGTCAAGTGTGTCAGCATGATAGCTGAATTTTAAAAATCCACCTTTATAGAAATTCCAGCGCATGTCGTTTTTGGACTTGTTGTATTCCCCAAAATCATCATATAAGGTGGATGATGTTTCTACCATATCAGAGAGATCGTCTATCTCATGCCGGAGAAGCACAGAACGGAAGTTTTTATTTTTTATATCTTTCAATGTTTCCATAAGAAGAGTAAAAGTTTTACTTCCTCCACGGCATCCCCCACAGATGGTAATATCAGCCGGGGTGGAGAGCATGTTTTCCTGCCCTCCACCTTGTGCGATTATCTTATTCGGATTAGGAATTTTCCTATCCGCGTCCCTTAACATTTGGATATATTCATAATCAAGCACCAAACTGGCATTAACCGTTTTTATTCCACTATATTTCTCCATAAAAAGAAAACCGATCCTCACATTACACATGTGGAGACCGGCCTATAAGCTCTGATTCTAATATTGCAGTACAAAAATACGCATAAAGAGTATTATTTTCTACATTTTAATAGAAAATAATATCAAAAATGTTTTGAGAAAAGAAATCCAGTACATATATTTGCAACGAAAACATGGAGTATGATAAAAATTAGTGCGGATAAAGATGCAGATCAAAGGGAAATATACAACAAGATAGTTTTATGTCCGATATGCGGTCAGAAACTAACTGATATAAGCTATGTCAATGGTGTTGTTATATTGAGAGTGAAGTGTCGTAGATGCAAGAACTACATAAATGTGGATATTGTGGGTACAAAGTAGTTTTCAGGATAATATCGCGGAGTGGAGCAGCTGGTAGCTCGTTGGGATCATAGCCCAAAGGTCATTCGTTCGAGTCGAATCTCCGCAACAATAGTTGGAGTTGCCGCATTGTTTCTCCCTTCGATGTGGCGTATGGGGATAAAGGGAGAATATGGAAAGATGGCAGACGTGGTGTATGCGCCGGACTGAAAATCCGGTTAAGGTGATTCGATTTCATCTCTTTCCACAAAACCTATACGGTGTGGTTCAATTCCCACAGGTACGCTGAAATGGGGTATCGCAGGTTAGGTGAGTATAGGTATATTGTCCGGTTAGCTCAATTGGTAGAGCAATACACTGTTAATGTAAAGGTCGGTAGTTCGATTCTATCACCGGGCGCAATGAAGCGGAGATAGTTCAGTTGGAAGAACGTCAGATTCCAAACCTGATTGTCGGGGGTTCGAGTCCTTCTCTTCGCGCATATTGAGATATGGTGTAATGGCAACACAGCAGATTTTGGTTCTGCTATTCAAGGTTCAAATCCTTGTATCTCAACAAATGGCGTATTCGACTAACGGTTAGGTCGTCACCTTTTCACGGTGGAAACCAGAGTTCGATTCTCTGATACGCTACACAGAATGAATAACGTCCGAAATACAAGGGAAATGCGGTGGTTTCACCGAGACATCTTGTAGGTCGCATATTGGAAGTATGGGTGAGTGAACGATACCACCTCTTTGCTAAAGAGGCAAGCTGAAAGGCTTCGGAGGTTTGAATCCTTCTGCTTCCGCAAAACGGGTAGTTACCGAAGTGGCAAACGGGATAGACTGTAAATCTATTGGCTTTCGTCTTCATTGGTTCGAGTCCAATACTGCCCACTATTAAATGGAAAATAAGACCAAAGAGTCAGATTGATGCAAAAAGCATTGTCTGACTCTTTTTTTATTCAACATAAACACAAAATAAACACGATGGAACAAGAAAAAATCTTATCCACATTAAGTGAGAAACTTGGAGAAACCAGTTTTTCACCGCAGACATTACAGACGTATGTAGAACTTAATCCCATAGCCGAAGGTTCGGAGCCTGACGAGGCTTATTGGAACAAGGCTGTGAATTTTCTGAAAGGGATGCAAGGACAGTACAACCATGATGTCGCAACCAGAGTTGAGGACTTTAAGAAAAACTATAAGCCCCAACCGACTCCCCCGACACCTCCAACTCCACCGGTACCACCGAAAAACGATGATGAACTGGAGAAGAAACTGAAAGAACTGGAAGCACGTTTAGACGCGGAAGACAGCAAAAAGGTTCAAGCTGATTTGTTGAAGAAGGTTACGGCTGCAATGAAGGCCAAACAAGCGAATGATGATTATGTGTTGAGCAAGACCTTACAAGGGGTAACTTTCGATACCAAGAAAACTGTGGATGAACTGGTTACTGAATTTCTGCCGAAATATGATGCAGAATATAAGGCGTGCAGGGGTTATGGCACCGCCCCAAGAACTTCTGACGGTTCAGGTGGAACACAACACAATGCAGCCAGCAGATACTTTGAACGTAAAGGCAAGAAGGAAGGCTGGAAGAAGAATTGAAATTATTAACTCTAAAACAATAAATGTATGGGAACAATGGGTAACACGTTTGATGTGAACACCGTGAAATACGGACATGCCCGTAAAGTGTGGCGTGAAATCCGTCACCGTTATCCGGGCGGTGGTATGGTGAGTAACATTTCCGATTGGGTTGCGGTTGGCAAGATTCCTGCCGGTACAGCAGTGAAGTTTGATCTTTCAGGCAAGACTTTTAAAGCCTATACGGACGAACAGATTAAGGCGGCTGAATCAGATATTACCACTCTTGGTATTAATGGCTATTTGCAAGAAGATGTTCTTGTAGCCAGTGAAAACACGAAGGCCAGTGGGACAGTAGTCTATGCCGGAGAGATTTATCAGTACATGTTTGACGAAAAAGTGGTTGCTATCCTGCAAAAGATTACTACACTTCCTCAAATTGTATGGGTGCAGTAGAAGAATTTGAAAATAACATTTAAAACACGACAATTGTATGAATACACTTCCTATTGATTTGTACAAGGTTATCGAATATGGGCTTGGTGGGGACACTTGGCAAGAATTTATTGACCGTTACAAGGAGAAGTATGACCTACTTCAAATTGATGGTTTTGAATTTGAAGCAACCAAGTTGGATTATACTTTCTCCCAGCTTATTACGAGCCTCGGCGTGAAAACGCTGCCAGCTTACGTTGATCCGGAAAGTCCGGGTTATGAAGCTGCATTGGGAGAACTCGAAGGAAGGACGGGTAATATCCCGACTCAAAAGAAGTTCTACCGTTTGAACCGTGTGACTGTGAGACAACAATTACAGCTGTTGCAACGGGTAGGCATGTCCGCATTGACGGAAGAGATGCAGAATGTGTTCTTGGGCTTGCTTGATGAAAGTGCTGACGGTCTTATCGGATCGTACTACAATGCGCTTACTCACCAGCGAATGAGAATTGTTTCCACGGGTAAGTTCACTATTGATACTGATAACAACCCACGTGGTTTGAAGGGTATCACTATTGACTTTAATATCCCTGAAAACCATTACCAGGTATTGGCCGGCACAAGCCGTTGGTGGACTAAGGATGAACATATTCCGGCAAATCAAGGCTCTGCCTCTGATCCGATTATGGATATAAAGAACAGAGTGAAAGAGATTCGCCGCAAATATCATTATTTGGGCAAGATCAGGATGGAGCTGGCGCAGGACTTGTGGGATGATTTAATGACTCATACTGCGGTTCTTAAACGTATCGGTCATTCTCTCTATCCGACTGTGACGGATGATAGTACGGTTATTGCCAATGCACAGAATGAAGATGAAGACCGCCTGAAAGCCATTTTCAAGAAACTGGTTAAAGTGGATGAAATCGTACCACGTGACAGCTATGCTTTTGTTGACAAGCCCGGTAAGGATGCAGACGGACAGCCTGATCTTATCACTGAACAAGTGGAAAACTTCAAGGCTACCAATATCGCCTTTATACCGGTAGGTCAGATTGGTACAATTCAAGGTGTGGAACCTTTGACTTTGGGATATGAGGCAAACAAGGTTGCTTCTTATGACGGTGGACGTTTGAAACTGACACAGAGAGCCAATCCTGAAACACATTCAATCTATATTGAAAGTGAAGCCGCCCAAATGTGTGTGCCGAGAATGCCGCAGTATATGTTCATTTCTACTGTGACTGTGTAACTCTTAACTTCATGCAAGAATGAGTGAGGAACTTTCTCATACGGAAGATATGACCATTGAAGACTTTTTGAGTGGCGCAACCGCTTATGAAATAGCGGATAACGCCCTCAAAAGGGTTCTTGTCAAGCGGAAAATCGCTTTTGGAACAATGGTAAGTGAACTGACCGAAAGGCAACTTGATCTTGCCACTGCCGATATTTATATGTGGTGTGCAAGCACTCCAAGCAGTAAGAATGATACCGAAGACAGTGACGGGGGATGGAAGCATAAGGAAGGTGGTTGGCAGACCAGCGCATACGACAAGCGGCAACTCCGTGAAATGGCGAAAGAACTGTATGAGAAATGGGATGAAGAAGTTGTAAAGGGCACTAAAATCAGAATAGTCAATTTTTGAGTATGAAAGTAAATAATCCACGGCATCCGCACAAATGTACTGTTTACCGAATTATAGGTGAGGATTCTTTCAGTGATGGTGAGAAGGTGATCTTGTATGAAGGTATATGCCGAAAGGAAGGTAGTACAAATTTGCGGACATTCAAAACCGATAATGTGATAAAGAGCGATTATCTGTTGAGCCTTCCCGGAATTGTTGAAGGAATATTGGCCGGTGATCTGATAGATGTCACGGACAGACAAGGCACTTTCACTCAATGTATGGTTACTGATAGCTATGCCGGAAATTTGGGAACAACTGTGTATTTCAATCTTGCAAAAAATTAACGCATGGATAACCGGAGCAATGAAGTATTGTTTGATGAAGGAATAAGGAAGGCAAAGGAGCTTGTTTCAGGATATATCTTTGATGTCTTGACTAAATGCTGTGAAGAACTTATCCAAGATGCACTTGATAACAAGTCAGGCTTTCGGAATCTTACGGGTAATACAATAACCAGTTATGCGTGCGGATTATTCATGGACGGTAGATTTTCCTATTTCGTTTGTAGTGGAGATTCAATGAAACAACCGGTGAGAGTAAAGCTGACTAAAGGTGAAACATTTGTAGGTGTCAGTTATGATAATCAGAACAGACGTTTTACTGGAACAATAGAAACTGATAAAGGTTATGGCGAAGCATTCTCCTTTGATTTCTTGAAAAGATATAAGTCGGAATCACGTAAAGGATTTGAGATAGTAATGTGCACGGGTACTGAATATTCAACCTATTTGGAGAATGTGTTGAATGCAGATGTTCTGACCGGAACATTTCAAAGGGCACAAAATACATTATTCAAGAACTTTAAACCAATGAAATGATGGGACGGACAGTTTATAGACGTATGGATATATTAAAACAAATCGCTGATGCAGTAACCGGCATTGGTGAAAAGGTTTTCATAACAGATCGTCCGGCTGCTGAACAAAAGGCGATGAAGGACTTTGTTGTTATCCGGTTGCCACAAACTATCCAAGATAAAGGAAGTACCTACCAAGACACTTACTGTCAGATAAACGTTTTTGCGCATGATCGCTCAAACGGTATTGAGAATACAGTCCGTTTGGATGAAATGCAAATGGAAGTGGTTTCAAAATTTCCAATAGTGACGGAATTGTTTTCAGCTGTAAGTCCACGATTGCTTCCCGGAGGAAATGACGGACTCGGTTTTCATTCCTTAATAATACAAGCGAAGCTAATAATAAACAAATGACACAAACTTAAAAAGATACGATTATGGCAGAGATTTCTATTACTACCAAACTGGAAGAGTTAAAGGTGCTCTTTAATCAGATGAAGGAGGTTTATTATGTGTCCAAAGTCAATAGTGACCTCGCAACTTTAGCGGCTTTTGATATGGAGCTGCCGGTACTCTCTGACGGAGTTACATTTGATACCGGAGCTGCCGATGTTTCCAAGATCAAGTTGACAACCGGAGCAACTTGGACTTCTATTGCTAATGCTGGAGATTCCGATATTCAGTTTCAAGTACCTTCCGTGGCAGGAAAGATCAATGACTTGTTACTGAACAAGAAAGCGGAAACGGTGACTATGACTGCTACCATTGATGGTGAGACTTATGAAGGTGAAGGTTACAATATCGAACCGAAGAAAGTAATCGGAGGACTCTTCATGCGTAGTGAAGACCGTCAAACAGCCTTGTTCTTACCGAATGTTGAGGGGTATAGCAACTTCGTCAGCGAGCAGGATAAGCCGGGGTACTTTAATGTATCTGTTTCTCCGTTGAATGATGCTAAGGGTGCCTCTATTTACATTTTACGTAAAAAAGTGTCCGAATAAAAAACTTAGGATATAACACTTTGCAAAATTCATATCAGCGAAAAGGTGGTGAGCTACTTGATACCGGCCACCACCTTTTTTCGTATAAAACACGATAAAATATGACAAAGAAGAATGACATAACACTTCCTACACCGGAGGATGAAAGGCTATTGAATGATGTGTTGGAAGACAGTGTGGACTATGTGGAAGTCCGAGGAAAGAAATATGGTATTTCATGGCTGAAAAGAGGGACTATACGCAAATTCACCAGTACCATGCAGAAATCGGGAAATGATGATAAGATCAGTTGCCAATGTGCAGCCGCTATCATTTTGAACGGATATTGGAAGATCAAGTTCTTCTATCCTTTCTTGTGGCGATGGTTCTTTTATATCAAACAATATGGAGATCATGAGCTGATGAAGGTTATAGCCGTCGGCAAAAAAAAAATTCCAGTGGAAGACTACTTGACTGCTACCATATATCTGACCGCGATGAAGGACACGATGATGACAATGACAAAAGAGGAAGCAGAGCATATCCTTCACGAACCAGCTACGGACAAACGTGGGAAATAGGCAAGTCCTATCCGTGGCTGACAGAGCCTTTGAGAGTATTTGGGATTCCAATAAGCAAGCCCTTGTTTGGTATTTATTGGGTACTTACAAATGCACAAATTGAACTATTGGCAATGGATGTGTCTATTGTGGTTACAGATTGTGACAAGGACAACAAGGAAAAGAAGCACGATACGAAGAACTTCAAATCCCCTTCCGTAAGCGAAATAGAGGATGCTGCCAAACGCTGGAAAGATAAGTATGGCAATGGAGAAACAGCAATTAACATTAATGATTATAAGTAACACAAACACAATAATATATGGCTGATCTCGGTAATTTATATTTTGATATACTGTTCCGTGATAAGACAGCGGAACAACGTAAAAAATTGAAAGCGGAAATCACCAAAGACTTGCAGGCAAAACTTGATGTGGGTTTTGACAAGAAGAAGTTGGTTGGCGATATGAAGACTTTGCTTCAAAGTGAGAAGTTTAAGATCAATGTGGTAGTGGATAAGGCCAGTACCACACAAGCTGTCCGTGCCGCCTTGCAAGCCGCCGGGTTGAATACAAACTTTACAGCAAGTGATTTACGCGCCGCCAAAGCCGCAGCCATTCAAACCAAAGCGGAGGCTTCTGCCGCAGCTGCACGTGAGCTTGCGCGACAAAGAGCCGCCCGTGCCGCCAAAGCGGAACTGGATTTGGCTAATGCCCGTGAGAGATCAGCCAATGCAGCAAGGCGGCACATGACAGCCACTCTCAATATGAATGGAGCAATGAACAGCCAGTTGAGTATTGTCGGACAATTAAGAAATGAATTTTTGGGGCTATACTCCATTTATGCGGCACAAAATTTCTTACGTGCAGTGGTTGATATTGGTGGTGAGTTGGAGAATCAGAAAATTGCAATGGCCTCTATCTTGCAAGATGAAGGCAAAGCTACAACCATATTCAATCAGATTAAGAAACTGGCTGTTGCTTCTCCGTTCGGGGTTATGGACTTGAATCAGTATGCCAAACAACTTTCCGCGTATTCTATACCATACAATGAATTGTATGATACCATGAAAAGGCTGGCTGATATATCAGCCGGTGTAGGTGTTGATATGGGACGTATCATATTGGCCTACGGTCAGATAAAGGCTGCTAAATTCTTGAAAGGAACGGAATTACGACAATTGACGGAAGCGAACATTCCTATGGTGGATAAACTGGCCGAGCGATTCAGCAAGTTGGAAGGCCGCATTGTCAGTGCCGGTGAAGTGCTTGATATGATCTCGAAAAAGAAGGTTACGTTTGAGGATGTAAAAGATGTTCTTTGGGAACTTACGGATGATGGTGGCATGTTTAATAATATGCAGGAAGTTCTTTCAGAATCAGTTAAGTCCAAATGGAAGAACTTGGCTGATGCGATTGACATTATGCTTGGTGATATTGCGGAGTCAATGGGTAGTACATTGAAATGGACTGCCGAAAGCCTTACCACCCTTGCTCAAAATTGGAAAGAAATTGTACCTTTTATAACAGCGGCCACAGCTGCGTTTGGAACATATCGGGTTGCGGTTTATGCAGGATCACGTGCCATGGGAGTGGCAAATGCTACATTAATAAAAGGAACACTCGCAGCTAAACAGAAAACAGCAGCGGATTTAGTGATGGCTTCCAATTACCGCACTTTAACTGCCGCTGAAAAAGGATTGATTGCTTCAAGAAATGCTATGACTACCGCAGAATGGAGGGCATTGGCTGTTAGTGGCGCATTGAACAAAGAACAAGCGTTGAGGTTGATAACACTTGGGAAAATTAAATCAGGTCAGGCAGGACATATTACCCAATTACTTAATATATCAAAAGCTGAACTTCAAGTGGCTATGTCAGCTGGAAAAGCTCGTGTGGCAATGACAATGCTTAGTTATGGAGCCAAACAAGTTTGGACTGCTTTTAAGGGTTTGTTCAATCCATACATGTATTTGTTCGCTGGACTTTTTGCCATTACTGAATTATGGTATAAGTCCGGGCAAAAGGCTGACGAAATGAACGAGCGTATTTCCGAGCTGACAACAAGAGCACAAGACGGTTTCAAGAATTTAACGAAAGAAGCTCAAAAATTTGCTGATGTTGATCCTTTTAAGGCGAATGATGCCTCACTGATTTCTTCTATTGAAGAAATGAAAACAGCATTAAAGGATTATTCTCCAGTTTGGGCAGACACTTTTAATGAAACGTTTAAGACTGATGATGAAGGAAATACGGTTAAAAGCCTTGCAGAACAATATATATTGCTTCGGAATGCTTTGAATGATACAAAAGAGGCTTATAGATTGTTGAATGCCATAAAAGGTACGTCTGAACATGCCAATGAAGCGACTGACGGTTATTTTGATGACAGTTTTCTTGAAAATATCAATGACTACATTGATGCGGAGGAACGGGTAAACAAGATTATTGGCCGCATGTCAGGCAGCTATATCGAGTATTCCACCGCCATGCAGAAAGTTATAGCCAAACATGGTGATTTTGCCAAAGCCGCTTCGGGTAAACCGCTGAAAGAACAGCTATCCATTCTCAAAGAATACCCCAAAGCATTGGCCAGCCTGAATAATGAGTTGCCTTTCACTGGAGGATATAGAGATGATATTTTTCAATTGCGGAAAGCGTGGAAAAACTCTAAGCGTATTTATATGGAAGATGTATTGCCGGATATGAAAGACTTCCTATCTGGGTACAAGTCGAGGCTGAAAGCTGCCGGCTGGGATTTGGAGAATTTGAGTGATGCGCAGAAAATAGCTATCGGTTTGGATATAAGTTCTTTCTTTGATACGTTCGAGAAGATGCCGAAATATATGCGAGACTTCTTTAACGAGAAGACTCTTGAAGAAGAGTTCAATATCAAGATTAATGCTGAATATACAGAAGCCAGTCAAAGTTTTTCTGATTTGCAGAAAAAGTTCAATGAAGCCACAGATGGGCAATTTGAAGCCCAAATAAAGGTTTCCACAGATTCAGAGAAAATCATTGAAGGAATACAAAAAGGATACAAGGAAGCTAAAGAGACAACAAATCAATTGAAGCCGGTATTGATTAAAGCCGGAATAGATTTGTCAGGTATTGGAGCTATTGACTTGTCAAAACTTCCCGACTGGCAGAAGCAAATTGTATCAGATTATAAAAAGGCTTTCGACACAATGCAAGCCGGTGAGAAAGGAGCTAAAGAAATCGGTTTTTCTCTCACTGATCCAAATAAGGATAAGAGCAAAAAGGATGCCTTTGCCGAAAGATTGAAAGAACGGGTAAACTTACTAAAGGAGGCATATTCTGAATATAAGAAGTGGACTGACATTGTTGGAAAGGGAGAAGCTGCCAGCAAGGTTAAAGAATCGGGTATTTTTGATTCCTTATTTAAAGGTAAAGAACCGGTGAATATTGTAAATTATCGGGATGAATTGAATAAGATTCTTAACCAGCTTGACGATAAGACCAAAGAGCGTAGGGAATTGAAAGTTTCTATACGGAAAGTGCTTTTGGATATTGATGCCAACGCTATGAAAGAAGCTTCGGATAAGGCCACAAAGGAACTTGAAAGGTACGTGTCTGATGTTTCAAAGAAATGGGATATATACAAGCAGCTTATCAATGCCGGTGCAAGTAAGAAGGATGCTTCAACTTATGCTTTTGGTTTTTTGACTGATTATGAGAATGAAGCGCAATATTTAATAGATACAGTACAAAAGAAACTCAAAGAAAAGGCTGTTGATCTTCCATTCACTTTGAGTGACGATGAAGCAGAAAGTATATTAGGAGGTAAAGACAGCCCATTATATAAGCAATTTTTTAAGGTGTGGAAGGATGCTAAAGAGGCATTTGAGAAAGATAAGGTAAGTATTGCACTTGATGATACAAAGGTTATTGCCAATGCAAGATCAACGATAGAAAAGATACGAATATTAAGTGAACAGTACGCATCAAAGACTGGATTAAGTGTCGGAAAAAATGGGGAGTTGGTTGGTGATACGTCAGGTCTAAACAATGTTCAGAAGGCTTATCTTGATGAATATAATAAGAAGCTGATTGAATTAAAATCGACCTTATTACAATTGTTACCTGAATGGGAGAAAATATTTGGAGATAAAGAGCAACGTTCATTCTCTGATTTGAAAGAGGCTGAACGTATCGCAAGGGAAATCAAGAATAATGCAAAGGTTTCCTATGATAGCGATGGAAAGCCCAATGGATTTACTTCTTTTTTTACGAAAGATGATGGTAGTATTGAAAATGTTAAGGGTGCTTATTCTTTGTTGGATAAATTGATAAAAGCCATCCCCCAGTTGCAAGATGCACAGTTGGCTGTAAATCCATTCAAAACCTTAGCGAAGAATGTAAAAGAACTTTTTACTTCTGAAAAAGACAGCGACAAACTGGAAAAGAAAATCGGACGGTTGGGAGAAAGTGCCGCTGAAAGTGCTGATCTTGTCGGCAATTTTGCAGGACAGATGTCTTCCATGTTCGATGCTTTGGGCAATGAGGGTATGGCCGACACGATGGGTAATGTGCAGGATGCCATGTCTTCTATAAGCAATATCGGGCAGGGATTCGCCAAAGGTGGAATCGTTGGTGGTATTGCTGCCGCTGCTGGTGAAGCTGTAAATTGGATTGGGAAGATAGCACAAGCGCATGATAAGAAACTCGATAAGGCTATTGAAAAGAGTAAACTTCGTGCTCAACAGTTGCAATATATATACGAACAAATTGACGGTATTCTTGAACGTTTTTTGGGCAGTGGCACGGAACTAAAACTTGTAGATGCAGAAAATGACCGTACCCGGTTGAATCAATTAAATAATCAGATTGGTGCAATACGCAATAAGGGAAAGATCAACATCTTCGATTTGATGTCTTTGCAGAAATATAAGCAGGAAGCGGAAAAACTTCAAAAACGTGTTTCGGCATACGATGAAGGTGGTGCATACGGGTATCAACGTGCCTTGATGCAAGAACAACTTTCAGAATTGGAGAAACAACGGCAAGCCGAAATTGACAAGAAGAAGACGGATGATAGCAAGGTGGCTGATTATGAGAATCAGATTGCGGAGATGAAACAGCAAATAAAGGATTTTGCCGAAGAAACGGCTGAATCTCTTTATGGCATTAATTTGAAAGACTGGGCTTCACAGCTGGGAGATGCCTTGTATGAGGCATGGCAGAAAGGCGAGGATGGTGCCGAAGCTTTCAAAAATAAGGTTGCCGACATTATGGGTGATGTTATGAACTCCATTCTCAAAATAAGTATTTTGGAACCGGCCATGCAACAGCTTCAAAAGATGCTTTTTGGTGAGGATGGAATGAGTGGTTATTTCGGCAAGGATTTCTCTCTTGACGAAAAGGAGTTGGAAAGTATTGCGGACTATCTAATGGGGGTAAGTGAGAAAACCGATGATTACTATTCCATGCTTGACAAACTGAATAACTATATGGAAAAGAAATATGGTATCAGTATGAAGGAAGAGGAAGAAGACAGTGGAAGTGGTTTATCTAAAGGCATACAGAATGTTACTGAAAATACCGCTAACCTTTTGGCTTCTTATATAAATGCAATCCGGGCTGACGTGAGTGTTAAACGGGAGTATGTGCGCAGATTGGTTGAAGAATTGTTCCCGGCCTATAATGTAATAGCACAAGCACAATTACAACAACTGACAATGATACAGATAAATACAGCAAAGAATGTGGAATTTGTGGAAGAAATCAGGGATATACTACATAGGAATATAAACGGTGTAAACAAGTTTAATATATGATTATGAACAGATTGAATAGTGAATTGAGAGGTCATGCCGTATCGTATGGCCTCTGCACACAATGGCAAGGTGACTGGCAAAACAATAAAAGCCAGCAAGAATTGATCGGAATGTATATACGGGGCATTGATTTTTGTATTGAACACGATTATCCGACGGTGGAATATATAAAAGGTAATTTTGACCGGAGCCTGCTTCATCAAAACCTTATTTTTGTTGATGAACCAGTGACCGGAGGCAACAATGGTGTATATGTACTGAACGGTAAATGTTCAGGCAAGCTTTCTTTCGGTAAATTTACAGCCGCTACTCTCCATTTGCGCCATGATAGTGAATTGACTCTTGAAGTGGAAGATTGCGCCAAAGTTTTTGTGAGTGTATATGATCGGGCTAAACTACATGTAAGGCAAAGCGATGTGGCTAAAGTTTATGTATATGTTCATGGTGGAAACTGTAAAATAGAATCCGAAGGCAATGTTATGGTAAGATATAAAAAGAATGGGGACTAACACGTTTTCTGCAATATATTTATTTACAGTCTTTTATATTTCTAAATTATTTGAACGGTATCATAAATTGTAACCAATATCTCGTCACAATACGGTAGATACGTGCATTATTTATATTATGTCTAAATTTTAGAGTAAATATAACTGTTTTTATTTACCGATTCTTACCGTTTGTTACTGATGTTTACCGAATTTATTTTATTGATTTTTAGGTTGTTGTATGGTGAAAATATCGTTTCTATATTTGTGTCGGAAACAATGCTGTTAGGTTCATTTCGTGGTTGTCATGAACTGGAATAAAATATTATAGGGCATTCTCTTTGAGGCAGGCAACCACATTAGGCTTCATCGGGATTTGCCCTTTCTCTTTATTATTATGTCAAGCGTGACTATTATATTAAGGAGGGTTCAGTAGGTACGAGTAATGGCGTATTGGGGTTCGATTCCCTGCCTACTACAAGATCGGACAAAATAATTCCCCAAAAGCGGAGATGTCCGAGCCGCTGATGGGGAAAACATTAACTTTATAGTGCAAAGATATGGAAAATTTTAATCAGTTAATACCTATTGATGAGGGAAAAGGTAAAAAAAGAACAATGACCTCCTTACAGATTGCAGAAATTACGGGCAAAACTCATTCAAATGTAATGCGAGATATTCGCAATATCCTTGAACAACTGGAAGATAGACGACAATTCAGTTTTGAATTATCATCAAGACCTCAACCTATGCCAAACGGTGGAAGCAAAGAAGTGTCTTGTTACATTCTCACCAAAAAGGATTGTCTTCTTCTCGCAAGTGGTTATGATGCAAACTTACGAGCCAAAATTATTAATCGTTGGGAAGAACTTGAAGAAAACAAGCGTGAACTTTCCCGTAAAAGGGAGAAATCTTTGTTAAGTAAAATCTAAATTTATAATATGAAAACAAATCAAGAAATGGTGCGATACATTGATAGTTTTTCTGTGGTTCAGCGCACGAGTGATGGTTATTTTGACGGAACTGAATTGCTTCGGCAGTGGAATAATGTAGAAGGGAATCCGAGAAGGCAAATGAGTAAATTCTTAGAATCTGATAATACATCAGAGTTTTTGAAAGCTCTTGCAGAGGATGAAAGCCATAGAGCAAAAATGCTCATTGGTGAAAATCAACTACTTATAAAAGTTAAGGGTAGAAATACGAAAGAAGGCAAAACACCCGATAAAGTTTGGATGAATCCGCTTCTGTTTATCAAATTTGCTATGTGGATAAATCCGGCTTTTGAAGTCAAAGTATTACGGTTTGTGTACGATGAAATGATTCGCTATCGAAACGATGCCGGGGATGCTTACAAAGAACTTGGCTCTGCCGTTCAGAAGATAGTTCCTAAAGAGTTTATGCCGAAAGCAATGCAAAAGGTTGGGGAAGCATTGAATTGGGTTGTGTTTAACTCACATGAGAAAATGCTTCGCAACAAGCAGGGTGATGAAAGCAAACAACGCGAACTGTGGCAGCTTGAAAAGAAGGTGGCTGATTTAATCAACGAGGGATTCATTACCAACTTCGATAATTTAATATCATACCTTAGAAAACAATATTCAAAAAGGAACTATCCTGCCGTGTTCCAATTACAGCAAGAAAATACAAATTTTATCCACTATAAATAATAAATCAATATGGAATTAGTAGAATTTATGAGCAACAAAGAATGCGTTGTAGAAACATTCAAAGTAAATGGTCTTATTGCAAAAGACAATACGGTAACAGAGAAAGGTTTAATGGCTATACAGTTCTATTTAGATATGATAGAGCAAAAGAAGCCAGAATTAGAAAATTGTCAAACGGCTTATATGTCATGTAGTGAGGTGGAGGAATGGGAAAAGAAAAACGCTGCGGCTTCGGTAAGTTTTGACAGCGGAGGGGTAGTCGAGTTTCTCCCGATAGAAATGTTCTCAAAAGATGCTAAAATAGAAAAGGGAGGTGGCATAAAAGGTATGCTTATTTCAATGTGCGATTGCGCATGTGAAGATGAAATATCCGAAATAGTATCTTCAAATGATGAAATTCGTAAATTGAGAGATGCGCTTAACAAATATCTCGAAAGCTGAATACTTTTGGCTAAGAGTGGCAAAATGCACAAAATAAAATTGGGCTGATTTTGGAGCCAGCCTAATTATAATTTATACGCGAAAACATTAGCCAGATTATGTTAGCTCAATATTTAATGGTAGTCAGCGTTAAAAGACGTACTAATATCTTTATATTTAGAATATAATTTGATTTTATAAATATTATATGTTCCACGACCATTAAGTATAGACTTATCTACGCTTTTATTTGCGGATTTAAATATAAAATAATAATTACCATAAGGGATTGTAGTTTTATATTTTCCCGTATTGTCAATCGTACAACTATATTTTACTTTATTTGATTTGAGAATATCAACCAAACATATAGCTAATTCACCTTCTCTCCTAATTTGTTCTTCAGCGGAAATGTAAAAGTCATATTCTTTTAATTTGGCTATTGCTTGTTCTTGCCCAACAAGTTCTTTCCATTTGATGTATTGTAACAAAGATTCATACCCCATTTGTATAGAGTCATTTTTTAATTCAATATCTTGTTTGAAATATTTACATGGTATAATATATAATTTTGCACCAATATCGGCTTTCGTACCTGAACCATTGTCGTAAGTTACAAGCCCATTTACAGATGAATAACTAATCTGTTTGTTCTGCGAATAGGAAGTAAAACACATAATAGTATAAAGCAAAAAGAATAATATATTTTTTTTCATTTCTTATGTAATTTATTTAAGGTGGGTTCTATCAATTCCATTTTTTATTTCTTGCATAAGGCAGCAGAACCCTTTAACTGTCTTGAGCAAGATAATCTTGCGTAAAGTTAAGCAATTTAATCTACCCCCCCCCAAAAAAAATGAGGGATTTTTGCATTTTTGAGGATACACCCCGTCTCTTTTTATTGGGCAATCGCCAATTCACGTTTATTGCACACAATCTGGATGTAGCGGAAGATGTTGTAGGTCAAATTTGTCATCGCCACATTCGCCTTCGCCCGTACAATCCCTATTGTCCTGACAATAAGGCCGTGCATACTTTGCTCTTCAAAACCGAATACGTGCTCGACAAGGCAACGGGTCTTGGACTTGCGCCTGTTCTCAGCCTTCTGTTTTTCTGTCAGAGGATGATTCCGACGGCCTTTCTCGCAGATTATCGGATTCATGCCATGCTCCTTCACGGTTGACTCCTGCCCGGCATATCCTGCGTCAAGATACAAATCCTTATCCTTGTCTGACTCATCAAGCAGCTGCTCAAAACCTTTGGAATCATGCACATTGGCAGGCGTTGTTGCATACGAGAGGATTACCTTGTTGCCTTTGTCTACCTTGACATGCTGCTTGTAGCCGTAAAACGTGTCACCGCGCTTCTTCGTCCAACGGGCATCCACATCCTTATGGAATTTCTTGTGAGGATTGTCATTCCACAGTTCGTCGCCCTTGCCCTCCTTTATCTTCGCATTCTCCTCACGAGTGTTGCGCTGGCGTGGGGCAACGACAAAACTGGCATCTATGATCCGCCCCTCGTTGAACTGAAGGCCCTTGGCCTCCATGAACGTACGGAAGTCTTCAAACAACTTGTCATACGCACCGACGGACGTGAGGGCTTCGCGATACTTCCAGATTGTCTTCTCGTCCGGTACATCATCCACGTTCTCTATCCCCAGAAAAGCGCGGAAACTGGTGCGGTCCACTATCTGATATTCTATCTGATGGTCACTCAGGCCATAGTAACGCTGGAGAAACAGTATCTTGAACATCAACACACAATCTATGGGAGGACGCCCGGCATTGCCCTTACGCTCGCCTGTGAACAGAGAGGCTTCCAATGTCGGACGGAATATCTCAAAGTCCACCAATGACGACAGTCTCTCTAGTGGGTTGCCTATCACGTTAAGGCGAGACGATTGATTCTCGGATTCAAACACACTTTTATAGCGTAACTTGCGATAGCGGCTTAACTTGTTCATGATCAATGATTATTTTGTCTGTTTCTGCAAATATAAGCATTTTATCCGCTTATGCAACTTATAATCAGGGATTTAATTTATAGAAGTCCCCTTAATAAATATTTTATGTCATTCTTGAATCTTTTTATATTAAAACGATTTTCGGGAAAATCGACATAGAAGAAAAATAGCCATGTTGAAAATGGTAGTATGACTACATAAAATATAATCCAATGCCACCCAGTAACACTAAAGCAGATCAGAAGAATCACTACTATCCAAACTAAAACTCCTAACATATAATAACCTCTTTTATAATTAAATACAAAAGTATTAATAAATAAAATTATGACAAATGATATTTTTTATGTTTTTCAACATACACGTGGAAGCAAGTTAGGGGTTGAGTATAATAATCTACTAAAAAATGCTTTTATGGCATTATTTTCTATGATTATATAGAAAATACAATTATATTTGCGTTGAAATAAGATTAAAGTATAAGGCCATAGAGCTTGTTGTGGAGACTAAATATCTCTGCGGCAAGCTCTTTTTTAATATATGTATATGAACGAACCGTATTCTATTTTGATGCAGAAAACTACCGAGAATGCTCCAGTCAAAGACAGCTTGGCGCATTTTGGAATTGTGTGCACAGAATTTCCGTTCAAGCCGGGTGGGGAAACGAAAGATTTACCCAAACGGGATTGGCCGGATGAAGACGGTGAAGATACTTACATACCCGATAAGCTGCTATTAAAGGCATACGACTTGGAAGCCGAGATGTGCTATAAGGGAGATTTGGGTACTGCATACGATAAAATTATGGCCTTTCAAAACTATCTCACGGGAGAAAATGGTGACGGTGCCACCTTGAAAATATATAACTCGCACACGGGTATCGGGCGGCAAGGACTTTACTTACTGGAGGTTGGAGATTTTGAATTTAATAAGTCCAATATGGATGAAGTCTTGACCTTCCCGGTAAAATTCAGAGTAACTGATCCTCGAACTCAAATAATCCCCTCGTATAGTGTTGCGGAACCGACAAAGATAGTTGCATTGGTTGAAAAAGTATAGCTGTATGGCATGGAAGGTTTATGATAAAACTGGCAATACGGTACGTTGTACACTGAAAGGTTTGGAGTATAATGGTACATGGATGGGTGCATGTTTTGTGACAAGCACTCTGAAAAGTGCCGTACCCATTCTTTTTGAGATAGGTGACTATGTTATGTACCGTGGTGAGAAGTTTGAGATAAACTATGATCCTACGGCATTAAAAAAGGCGGCAAGAAAAACTTCGGGAGAAGCGTTTGTCTATGATAACGTAAAGTTCAACTGGCCGGGAGATGAATTGACGCGATGTGATTTTCTTGATTATGTGAAAAGTGATAATCAGATACACTTCACTTCTTTGCCTAAGTTCAGTTTCTTCGCTTCGTCTATACAAGATTTGGCAGACCGTGTTCAAGTAAATCTTGACCGTATATATACTGGAGCACAAAAATGGACGGTTGCCGTACACCCTGAATATGTGAGCACTACCAATGTAAACATTGATGTGAACAATATAAAGGTATGGGGTGCATTGGAGTTGTTCAATTCAAAATTTGGTGCGAACTTTGTTATTCGTGGCCGAACAATAACAATCGGTACTGCCGGTATTGCTGTGGGCAATATTTTCAAGTATGGACGTGGAAACGGTTTGTACGAAATTCAACGTACAGCCGATGCGGATCAACAGATTATTACGCGATTGCGTGCATACGGTAGTACAAGAAATATGCCTAACCGGTATTATAATAAGCTCTCAAACAGTTCTCTTACCAATTATTTGCCGAATAACATGGCCGTGGAAAATCTGATGTTACCTGATTTTCCTAAGACAACGCTTGATCCATATATTGACAGCAAGAATATTGCTGTGCTTGGCATTCGGGAAGGGAGTGTTTATTTTGACGGTACCGGTGATTTGGAAGAAATATGTCCTTCAATGGAAGGTATGACCGCCGAACAGTTGAAAGATGCAGGTATTTATGTATCATTGGATGCCGGGGATAATGGCAATCTTGACGAAGTGGCTGATGCCGAACAACTGACAGATGATGGTACAATGGATAGCCTGAAGGAAGGTGAAGATGTCCCACCTTTTACAATAACGCTAAAAGATGTTGGTTTCAATATAAACGATTACCTGACTTCTGAAACAGCCACCATTAGCATGAAAAACGGCATGTGTGGTGGCCGGGATTTTGAAATAACCAAATGTGAGAAGAAGGGCAATAAATATGTGCTGACTTGTAACCGTGTATATGATGAAAGTCTGAAATTATATTTCCCATACAAGGATTACAATATAAAGTCCGGTGACAAGTTTGTCCTGCTTTATATTGATATGCCGGACGTTTATATTCAGGCCGCTTCACAACGGTTGCTTGCTACCGCGAAAAAATATCTTGCAAAGAATGACTATGTGCGCTATTCGTATGAACCGAAGGTGGATGATATTTTCATGGCACGCCAACATGATGAGGCTGTTGCAAGGGGGGAAGCAAGCATACATGATACTTTGAAAGAAGGGGACTTGATGCTATTCACTGATAGCGATCTTGGTATTGAAGGCAGCATCATTATTGATACCCTTATTATCAAAGAGGGAGAAGATATGATACCGAAGTACACTATGACACTTCGGGAGGAAAAGGCTGTTGGATCGCTTGAAAAAATCCAAAATCAGATAGACTCTATTGCAGGTGGTGGGCAGGGAACCGGCGGCTTGAATACCCAACAGATACAGTCTATCATCCGTTCACTGGGCAATCAGCTTTTTCTTTCGCGCACCCACAATGATACGGCAGCTGGGCTTATCGGCTTCTTAGCCGGTGCTATCTTTGGTGCAAGCGGTTTTGCAGAGGGTTTGACCGGCTTTGGGGCGAAAATAGACAGCATGGGACGTGGGTATATGGAAAGCCTCACGTTACGCAGGTTTTTAGAGGTGCCGGAATTGCGTTTTAACCGTGCTGAAATTGTGCTTGGTGACAAATGGCGTTCTCCCGGTGCTGGAATTATAGAGAGTGTTGAGCCTGATTATGATGCTGATGGTAACTTGCTACGTTCCGGGACAATAAGTTTGAAATTACAAGACGGTGAAATAGGTGCTGTGGCTGTGGATGATATTTGCATGGGGTATTTCCATGACTATGAAACGCCGGGGAATAATGCGGTATCTGATATAGATGATAGCCGTGGCAACCGTATGTTTGCCGGTTTCTGTACAATCTATTTTCGTATTACAGAAATATTGGATGCCGGAACAAACAAAAGGTTTCGCTATGTGCTTCGTGGTGTTTCTGATCGTTGGCAATATTCTTTCCATCCGTGTGAGGCTTTGCATTTTGTCGCTTATGGCAACTTTACAAACAAGGAACGCCAGACTTCCGCTTATGAGACGAGGACATACCGCCGTTTCTTGGTAGGGGTAAATGACTGGGAGTTTACAAAGAGTATGGTTGCAATGCAGGATGGGGATTTGAGCAATCTCAACATCTTCGGGTTGGATATGACCGGTTATTCTGCTTATCTGAATAACATTTATATGACCGGCACAATCGAACAGTTACAGATAGATGCACCGGTACGCATTGAGATTGATACGCAAGGTGACAATTTTCTTGCTTATGGTGAATCAATGGAAATTACTTGCAAGGTCTTTAAAGGTTGGGAGGATATTACAGACACAGTTAGACAATGGGCTATCCGAAGGGATAGTGGAGATACCGCCGATGATGAAGCTTGGAATATCAAGCATAAGGATTTCAACGGTTCAATAACGATACATAACACAAAGGAAATTAGTGATTTAGGAAATAATTCAGTAACAGTGGTAAGTACCTTGTTTACCATAACGGCAACAAATGATACTGCATCAGTAGAAGCAATTGTGACGATATGATAGAGAGTGAAAAGAAAAGAATCAGAAAAGAGTTTCAACCGCTTACGATTGCAGTAAGCTTGAAGATAATGACACCGAACAGTCCGGCCAATCAGGTCTATAATCCGGTGGCAAATGAATATGATCCTGACCGTGGGGTTACTCCACTGGTGATTTTACCGGAAGTCATAGCGAATGCCGCTGACGGTAGCTGGGATATGCCTTATGTTAATTCTTTGTTGGCAGAAATGAACTGGTTTGCTAATGGAGAGAATATTTCTGCAATCAGTTCATGGAATGGGAAGTACAGTATAGATACGGTTGGAGATACACGCGGTGCCATTACCATAAGCAGAAATGTGGCTCCGGGTGAAAGTTTTGAGTTGTATTTTGAAGGTCTGATAGCTGATACCCGGCTTGGGGTGAATATTCCCGTTAAGACTGACTCTATCATGTTGACAACGGTAGATAAGAGTGAAGATACCTACGGTTTGTCTATTGGGGATAGTCAGATAATCCAGTACAATCCATTTCTTGACAAGCTTTTGTTGTATGATTACAAGGTAGCCAACAATTTGATTTCCGCATCTACGGCCAATAGGAATGCAGCTTTGGATGAAAATTCATACGAGCGCACCATTCCACTTATGGTAACAAAGGGAGTGAATAAAATAACTACCGGATATACAATTGAACTTTATCAGGTGAACAGCATATCAAGTCAAACAATGCTGACTACCGCAAACCATGAAATAGTGGCTTTGTCCTTAACCAGCCTGATAATGGACTTGCGTTTGGTCGAGAAGGGGGATTACTTGCTGTTGGTGAAGGTTGGTGGAAAGGAGGTTGCAAGACAGCAATTCTCCGTCAATCGTGTTTATCCAAAATTTACGTGCATACCGGCAAGTCAGGCTTCCATCAATCCTGATGAAATCCTGCATAGGAATATAGCTATGGTACAGTGGAATGGAGAAATTGTGCCGATACCGGCACCGATTATCCGCATGGTATGGTTTACGGACAGTGCAAATAAGACCGGGGTACAATGGCAGGAGGGGGAAAAAACTGTGATAATGTTGGATGGAACCGGTATTGGTGAAACTTATCTTGACGATTGGTTGGACGTGTACATTAAGGCCGAGCAAAAAAAGGCTTTCTCTGTATTGACTGATGGGACAAATGAATATACGGACAGTAACGGGAACATATATATAAATAATTGATATGAGGTATGTTGTAGCAAATAAGGAAAAGGCTTTGGATGCCGGGGTTCTGTTGTTGGGGCACTTGGTAAAGGGAGAATCCATCATCTTGAATGAAAAGGAGGTAATGTGCCTGCCTTCTCTTGATGGAGAACTGGAAGATAGAATACTGTTGTTGGACGGTATCGTTTATACTAATACAATCATGAATCAAATTATATCAGAAGGAGGTTGGGAATATGGCAGAAAATTATAGTGCCCAAAATAGCATCACGATTAAACGTCTTCGTTCCAATGACAGCCTGATGCTGACTTTTGAAAATAATGGCATTCCATTGTTTCAGGCCGTAGATGAAGAAAGTGGGGCTGTCTCTCCTGATTGGAGTATAGCTGCGAATCAGCCGGTACGGACACCCAAAGTAACTTCGGCACGTGGGTTGGCGGTCAGTTTGTCTGGTCATAGTTGGGCTTACAATGGAGTGGCTTTAAATTTTAACGGTGCGGAAAGTGGAGGTTGGAAAAAAGACAGTACGGGCAAATTCTCTTTGAATACCAGTACCGGTGCCATTAAAATTGTCGGAAACTTGGCAAGCAAAACGAATATTGCAGGAGATACATTGACTTATTCATGTGTCGCTTCTACGGCAGGTGTTGAGTATAATTTGACCGGGGAACTGCCTATTGCCATTCAGAATATGGGAGCCAGCTCTTACTATCTTGCTATTCTTGCAAGTACCGAACAGTTAACAAGCAAAGTAACAAGTTGTACTCTGACTACCAAGCTGTATGCCGGTGCCAATGCCATTACCGATTACTATATAAAATGGTATAAGGACACGGCGGCTTGGACTGATAAGAACGGACAGAAAAGTGTAACTGTTACCCGTGGTGATGTGGACGGTACCCAGTTATTCATAGCAGAAGTTTATCAGTCTTCAAGTGCTTCACAACCGATAGCACGTGCCGGGGTACGTATCATTGATACGGCAGATGAATTTCAAATTGTATGTTATATAACTTCTTCCAACAAAGAGGTTGATACCGGACAACCCGTTACAGTAAGTGCCAAGATTGTAAATATGACTACGGGGTCAACTTATACTCCTACTTCCGCATCGTGGACTATGGATGTGATGGATAAGGAAAACTGGAAGAGTTTGAAACATTCTACAACAAATTCTATATCTGTAACAACAACGGAAACTGACAGAAACGGGACTCAATATGATGTTGATGTTTTGGCAGAATGTCATTTTAATTAACATAAAAACAAAATAATATTATGGCAACTAAAGGATTAGGAAATGAAACATTGGTGACCTCCATTCTGCGTTCCAATACAGTATTGGTGGAAGTTGGTGGTAGTGTCAGACGCATTACCGTGGAAAACTTCATGAATGCTATTAATAATGGTGACGAACAAATGTTGAGGCAGGTGGCTTGGGGGATTCCAATCAAACAATCAACCCAAAGTAGCACGAACTATGGTGTGATAGGTAATACAGCCGCATGGACAGAATACAAGTTGTATTGTGGCCGTTATCTCGTAACGAATGATGGAAGGGCTGCTAAAATGTCCCCTACCAATAGTGCGGTGTTTGCTGATGGTACTGCGGTGGATGAAACCAAAGGGCATGTGATGTGGATAGGGCCACGTTTGTATTATCGTGTACAGACTGACAGTGTAAGTGGTGTACCAGTCTTATGGCTCTCGATGCTACCTATTGGCGGTGAGTTTATTGGTGGGGCAAATGGTGGAATGTATAACTGTATCGGTGCATACAAAGGCTCCATGTCAGGTAGCGCACTTGTTTCACGTTCAGGAGTTGCACCGGCAGGCAGCAAGACAATCAACGCATTTTGGAATGCTGCACAAGTGAACGGTAAGGAATGGGGACTGACCGATTACGATCAGAGAAAGCTTATTATGATGTTGGGGCTGTCCCAGTACGGAGATACCAATATTCAAGCCAAACTTGGTTATGGTGTGGGTGGTAGCTCCAGTAAAGACTTGTGGGCTGCTGCGGCAGCATTGCAAACTGGCGCAACAAAGAGTCTCGGTGACAATTGGGGCAAAATAGCTATTTCTGTGGTGAATGGAAGTAATACTGGAGTGGATTGTTCACGGGTGAACATGATGGGTATAGAAGATCCTTATGGGTGGCAGTGGGAATTTCTGCAAGGAGTATTTTGCGGTAGTTTCAACAATAGTGCTCAAAGTGGAACGGAAATTTTCATTTACAAAGGAAACCGTTTACCGACTACTGCTGAATTAGCTGCGCATCCAAATGGTGAATACAGACAAGCTACCCGTCAGACAGCTTCCGGTCAAGTGCAGGAAATAATTCTTGGGGAGCATTTTGATATTTTCCCGAAAAAGATTGGTGGAAACAGCACTTCTTATTGGGCTGATTATTCATGGGCAAACACTACTGGGCAGCTGGTTCTTTGGGGCGGGCTTGCGTCTTACGGTGCGTATTGCGGCCTCGCTTATGCGGACTCGAGGAACGCTTGGTCGAACTCGTCTGCGTATATCGGCTCTCGCCTTGCGTATTTTGGGAATTTAACATTTGTTAGCGGTGCATCTTTGATGGCTGCATAATAGATTTTGAAATATTAGTTCTTTGAATTTCAATTAATTAAAACCCGTCCACCTTCTCGTTTTACGGCAAAGGATAACGGGACGAAAGCCGAAAGGCGTGGACGGTTGGCAGAGGGGAACAAGAGCTGGTTCTTTGGGGCGGTAATGCGAATAACGGTGCGAATTGCGGCCTCGCTTATGCGAACTCGAATAACGATTGGTCGAACTCGAATGCGAATATCGGCTCTCGCCATACTTATTTATCGTAGAGTAATCTGCGAGTTCTCCGAGCCATGACCTTGCAGGATTTATATCGTTGCAACGTAGTAATCAATTGGTTACGATGTCAGAAAATCAAGAATGCGGAAAGGTTGCCCAATTTGCGAAAGGCAACAAGCGGTGTTAGTAGGTTGGTTCTCGAAAGCTCCGGGCGAATTATTCAAGCAAGTAAAAACAGCTTGCAGTTATCGGAATAATTAAAATAGTCTGAACAAGACAAAATTGGAAGTATGGTGTAAATTTTAAAACAAAGCAGCAGTGAATATTGGAAGAAGTGATATTGATTGGAAGAGTCTATCGCATAATGAAATTGATAGAATTATAGCGGAAAGGATAGAGGCTGACAATAAACGGATAGAAGCAAACGGTGGAAAGAAATCTAAAAGAGCCGGGTATATTCTTGAACGTATAGCAGAGATAAATAATTTACGTGAAGCGGACAAAGAAGCACAAGATGGGAAGGTTAAGAAAAACCGCTTTATCAGGCGGCATAATCTACACCCGGAAGAAGACCTCCGAGCTTTGCAGTTGATGATCCTGACATTGGATTTTCCGGCACCGGATTATAGCGTAATGAGAGTAAAAAGTGATGCAGGAAAGGTTCGAGATATTGTCAAACAGAAATATTTCCCGTGGCGTATATTACACCATGCAATTATGAGGGTGATTGAAGAAGATGTTTATAGAAATTTGATTTATGATACAAGTGCGTGTATCAAGGGAAAGGGATTACATTTTGGAGTAAGGAGAATGAAACGTTTTCTTCACCGGTACCCGGAATACAAATGGTTCGTAAAGACTGATTTCAAAAAGTTCTATCAAAGTATTCTTCATGAGCTTATTGTTGCTGCATTGAGAAGGAAATTCAAAGATGAACGATTTATTAAATTGATCGAGATAGCTGTTTTATCGTATGACAGCGGAACAGAGTTAGTTGACGTATTGGAGAATGAAGTTGAACGGAAGAAGAGGTGTTCCGATTGGAGCATTTACAAGCCAACCTATCGGGAATTTTGCGGCAAGCCGGATAGATCATACAATGAAGGAGAAATATCGTGTCAAATGCCTGCATAGATATTGCGATGATAATGTTATGCTGGCTCGTTCTAAGGCCGAAGCGTTGTTTCTTATTCGTGCGTATGAACGGGAAAGTGCAAAAGTTGGGTTGGTAGTTAAAGCAAACAGTTGTATTGCTCCGATAGGAACAGAAACAAAAAATGGGAACAAAAAGCATAGAAAGCGAAAACGTAGTAAGAGGAAGAAGGATTAACTTTTTGGGCTATTGCTTCACGAAAGATAATGTTCGGATGCGTAAAAATATGAAAAAGAACTTTGCCCGAAAGGTGAAACGAATAAAAAGCCGGAAACGTAACCGCGAGATACGAGCTTCATACTGGGGCTGGTGTAAGTGGGGAGATTGTAAGAATTTATGGAGAACAATAACAAATAATGATATGAGTTTTGCAGATAAAGGTATCAAACAGAGTGGTAGAACAAAGGACGGAAAGAAGTTCTTCGATGTAAAAGAGACAAGATTGATGGATATTCTCAATGTCCCTATAACAGTGGTGGACTTTGAAACGAATGTGAAGACAAAGCAAGGTGAAGGTAGATATTGTGTTCTTTTTGAACAGAACGGACAACGTAGCAAATTCATAACGAACTGTTACAATCTGAAAGATGTGTTGGATCAGGCTCGCGAAGCGGAGAATAACGGTCAGAAGATTTTTCCAGTGGAAAATGTGATTGTCAAGCGGCGTTCGTTAGGTGACGGGAAGAGTGCTTATTATTTTGAAGAATAATTATAAAAATGGAGGTAATTTATGAAAAGTTATGGAACTCTTGTAGGAGAACTGCCGACTGGTATTGAATTTGTAGTTGAAGGTGCGTTGCTACGCATTTACTTCGACTTTGAGAGAAGAGAAGCTGTTCAAAAGGCCGGTTCGGAAGATGTGGTGGTTGAAGACCAGTATGTCTGTGAAAACGTGGATGTTGAAGGGGAACATGATTATGACAGTATTGTAAGTGCCATTATCATGGAACGTTATGATGCGAATAAACGTGATGCCATTTTCGCCAACTTGGAAATGGCACGTGATATGGCTTCGGAACTTGACGAAGGTAAGCGTGCCGAATATCTGAAAGAATACACTGATTATCAGAGTTATCGTATCAAGGCTAAGGAGATCGCAAAAGAAGTATTAGCAAAATTGAAGTAATCCGGTATGGAGGCGCAAGGGCATATATTAATACGAAGAAAGGCCAAAAATGGAATTGACGGTACTAATGGGGAACCGGGGAAAAACGGGCTGCAAGGCTGTATTCTCCGGCAATCCGAATGGGCTAAAGGCATAGAGTATCGCAATGACGAGGCTTTGACTTCCGGTACCCGGTACTTGGATATTGTAATTGTGACTACCGGTGCTAATACGTTTAATGCGTATAAATGTCTGAAAACTCATACGTCCAGTGATTCCATTCCGGTGACAAATACAACTTATTGGCAGAAGTTTAATTCTTTGGTGCCAGTGTACACTCCGCTTATCATGGCTCAAAATGCTATTCTACGGTTCATGCAGGGTAATCAGCTTTTGATAATGAAGGGCGATAATAAAACGGTTGCAGCAGGTCTTGTTGGTGGTGACTATCCGTTATGGGTTGGAGCTACAACACCGACTGATGCGCCATATAAGGTGAGTATAGCAGGGAAACTCTATGCGGCTGGTGCGGTTATTTCAGGTGACAGCACTTTTGAAGGTACATTGAAAGGTGTATCAGGCTCTTTTACAAGGTTGAATTGCGTGAATGCTGCTGGTGATGCGGTTGGAGGAATCAGCTTTGGAAGTGATGGAAGAATGTGGTTTGATGGTGATATGTATCATCAAGGTACTAAGGATAACCGGTCATTACGTTTCTACACTTCTGACTTATGGTGTAGAGGCGTGTTTGGCGCAAGGGAAAGAAGCATTATGGTAGTTTACGGCTCCTATGCCTATGTGTACACAAAAGGTGCTGATAAAACCGGTACTTATATACCTTTGACTTCCGGGACTTCCTCTGCTAACGAAACTTATTATACAGTTCCTTGCTATTCGCCAAGATACGATTATAACGGTGAAACTTCGGGTTTTCCAGTTGATACGGTTATATTTAGAATAACATCGAATGTAACCTACCGTTATCTTTTGAGTCTTGCCGTCACCCAAAGGATATTCGTGGTTAATGCAAATGACAATTATAATAATGTTCAGATATATGCGAATGGAACAAAGCAAACATTGAATGGCGGTTCCATGCACCATTGTATGCAGTTGGTGGATTTTATGTATCCGTCACCGAACTCTGACTGGTTGGGAAGAGGACTGATGTTCGGTGCTTCAAATGATAATGATTGGAAGTGATTATGAAAAGGATAAATTTTGAAAGAATTGAGATATTTGTTGATATTGATAAGACGAGATGTTCCGTTGAGAACTACAAGAAGGATTTTGCCAATATCATTTATCAACTTGGCAGGGGAATAGAGGCTCATGCCCTCGCATTTAAAATATTCAACTCCAATGGAGAAATTGAGTATAACGATGAAGAGTGTAATATGATTAAGGAATACGCAAGTTTATGTTCCCCAGCCTTTATTGATGCTATCAACAAATTACTATTGGAATAAAAATAATAAACGCAAACACAAAAGGATATGAACGACATTATTGAAACATTCATTCACGACCATTTGTTTTTACATTTGGTTTTGATAGCGGTAAGTATGACAGCTATCATAATCGCAATGGGGATAGATTTTATTTCGGGGATTCAGAAGGCCAAACAGCGTGGGGAACTTCGTACCTCGAAGAAGTACAAAATGACAGCGACAAAAGCGAAGAAATATTTTAATCCGTTTCTGACACTGGTTATGATTGACCTTATATGTTGCATCGTCATTCCATTTCCAGTATTCGCTATGTTATGGGCGGTTTATTGCGTTTTCTGTGAGTTCAAATCGGTACGTGAGAAATCATGGGAAAAGGCCGAGCTTCGGAAAGCGGAAAAGACCATGAGTATAATCATTGAGAATAAGGACGATATAGCACGACTGGCCGCACAAATATTGTTTGAAACACAAAAAGAAAAGGAGGATAAAAATGACACGGGGACTACGGAATAATAATCCGTTAAATATACGGAGAAATAATACGAAATGGCAGGGGTTGTCTGCAACACAGACAGATAAAAGTTTCTTTCAGTTTAAAACTATGGCATACGGTTATCGTGCTGCTTTTAAAACTCTTCAAACTTATATTCTTAATAAGTATGATACTGACAAAGACGGCACGGCCAATGAACTTGAAGATGTTATTATGCGATGGGCACCGCCATGTGAGAACAATACTGAAGTGTATATTGCCACAGTCGAAAAGCGTTCAGGCATATCTCGTCATACAATTCTGAACAGAAACAACCGGGAACAACTTATTGCGGTGGTGGCTGCAATGAGTTATGTTGAGAATGGTGTTCCTGCAAACATGGATGAGGTAAGGAAAGGTTGGGAGTTGATATAGGAAACAAACATATAAACACATAGAAGATATGGCAAACTTGAATTTTACTCTTAAAGAAGAGGATTGGTACGAAAGCCAACCTATACAGTTATCTACTGGGAAATTTGCTATTAGCATCAATTTTGGAGATGCAGCAAACAACAGAGTTGTTGTGTACAAAAGTTCTAATGGAAAGGATTATGTACCTTACAAAACAGCACTTGGGGTTGGAGAGTTCTGTGATATGAATGTCGACGGGTTGATAGCCGGACAATATGTTATGGTAGGATGTAATGAACTTCCTATTTCATCTTCATTTTTGGAAAGTTCTGATGGTAGCAGCAGTGCGAGCAAATCGGATATTTTAGCAGAAAGCGGACGTGCTCAACTGGCAGAGTCCCAACTGGAACAGTCCATAAATGCGGTGAAGACCGCTTTGGATGAATTGGTTGGTACTGTTGATGCGACTACGGCCATTGACACCTTCAATGAAATTGAAACCTTCCTTGCAGGAGTAACCAATGAAAAAACTCTGACTGGAATGTTGGCTGTTACTGATGGAAAGGCCGTGACCGCACAAACAACGGCTGATGCTGCAAAAAGTACAGCTCAAACAGCTCTTAGCAAAGCCACTGCCAATGAAACAAAACTTAATACAATACCTGAAATGCCGGAGAATGACGGTAAGATATATGGTTTCTGTAATGGTGCATGGGTAGTTATTGCGGAAGTTGGTAAAAATGTATATACAGATTGATTATGAGATTGAAGATAGGTATAGGAGTAATCTTTGTGTTACTCCTTGCGGCAACCTTTTTGATGTACCGGTTGTGGCAGGAAGAGAAGAAGGAAAGTGCCCGACTTTCAGATAATATGAAAAGTCTCTGTACTGGGCTTGAAGAATATAAGATTAGGGATAGTCTAAATGTGGTTGAAAACCATGTTTTACGGCTTAACATAGAAGAATTGAAAGAGCTGCGGAGTGCGGATGCAAAACTAATAAAAGAATTGAATCTGCGTCCAAAAGAAGTCGAATATATCACAACCACAAAAGTTGTCACTAAAGACAGTATTGTATTTGTTCTGAAAGACAGCTGTTTCAATTATTCAGATAAATGGGTGGATTTTTATGCAAATATTCCTGACAGCACATTTACTTATGAAGTGAGAGACAGTCTTTCAAGTGCGATAAGCCGGATATATAAACACAGGTTCCTATGGTGGAGATGGGGGACAAAGGGGTATAAACAAACGATAGTCAATCATAACCCACGAAGCAAAATCGTTTATAATGAAATTGTAAAGGTGGAACATTAATTAATAAGAAGGGAGCCGAAATGCTCCCTTCTCCTTTTTCTTTAGAAAGGCAAATCGTCTTTTTGTTCCCCAAAATCCACTGGCGGTTGAGGTATGGCAGTTTGTACGGGTGCCGCGGTGGATGATGCCCCATGATAATAAGTTTGGGGCTGTTGCGCTGCGGTAGGCTGTCCTGGATTACGGAGTGTTGCTTTCCAGCAAGTAATGGAGTTAAACCATTTTCCTTGCCATTCATTCGCATTAATATCTATTTCAATATCAACGTCTTGCCCGACTGCTAATCCAAAATTCTGAATATTGCTATTCATTACTGAAAAAGCGACTTTTTTAGGGTATTGGCCGGGAATTTCCAAAACGAAATCTTGTCTTTGCCAGTTGTTACCATTTTTTGAGACACCCGATTGTATCGGTTGTGCCACAATAATTTTTCCTTCTAATTTCATTGTTCGCTTATAAATAGTTAAACACTATATGCCCGGCCTTTTCAAGTTTACGGGCATAATCTAACATTCTTTCTTTAGTGCTGAAACTTTCATCATTCCACCAAATGCCAAATCTTTTAATCTGACACTGATAGCGTTTGTCTCCTAATAGATTCTCGGATATTCCTATACGATATTTTGCCATTTTTATTCATCATCCCCAGCCGGATTTAACTTGTCTGACTCATTGATTGCGCGGCTGATAATATCACAATCAGTAAGTTTTCGTTGTATGATAGCCATCCCCCTTTTGCAATTATCACTTTGATTGAGGTCACAATACCCTCCCTTATATAAAATATCAGAAAGTTCGTCCAATACTTTAAGTGTGTCAGTGAGCCGGAGATATGTTATTCCGGTTACTTCTTTGTTGTATGGACGGACTTCTTCTATCCGTTTGTCAAGGGATAGACAAGCAAGCTCTGCCATACATCTTGTAAGTTCTACTTTGGCAAGTAAGGCACTGTTTTCAATCCGGCATTTGTCAAATTCCAGTTTAATGGAGTATTCCATTTTAAGCAGATCAGGTTGTACTTCATCTGCAATATACTGGTTAGCATCAGCCATGAAAAAAGCCCGGTGTCCAGCTATTTTATTGATTTTCTTTTCATATTGAAGCATCAACTGTTCCAGTTTATTTCCTTGCTGCTTTACGCGGAAACGACAAAGCCTTGATTTACGTAATTCACTTAACATTTCTACAATTAAGGAACAAACTATGTCATTGGTGAACAATATGTTATATATTGCTGCCAGTGTGATATTTTCAGCTTTTAACTTCTTGTCTTTTATATCACCTATTTTTCTTTCCATAAGTTCATGAAATCTTTATAGACACATGGTAGTGCAAAGATAAGGACAAACGTCTCAACAATCAACTTTATTAATTGTCCGGTTCCTATATCAATCCATTCTGTTTTTATTATAATTCATTTTGGCTTCAATGAGTGAATCAATGTCACATTTGAAATGATGTAGTGTACTTAGGGCAACAATGATTACATCTGCCAGTTCTTCTTCTACATCTAAATACTCTTTAATATGTGGAGATTTCTCACCCGTACACTCAAAGACTTCGGCAACTTCTTCAAGCAGATCGCGGTGAAGATTGTTGTTGCTATCATTGTCGGGATCAATCTTTCCACGTCTTACGGCACATTCATAAGCTTTCTGCGCGATCTCATTTAATTTTCCCATTATCAATATGTTTTATCCAGTTATTATCTTTCTCCAAAAACCATTGCCAGCCATTTTGGGGCTTGATTTTTCGTTTTATATACCGGCGAACTGTGGCATAATTCAGATTTAGCTTTTGGGCGGCTTGGGTTATTGAATCGAATCTATACCATTTGCCTTCGGGAGTGATTGCGATACACGCAAAGGCATGGGCGTTTCCATTAGACCAATATCTATGTCCTTTCAAAGCCTCGCTGTGTCTTTTTCTTATTTCAACAGCTCTCTCTTTGCCATAGTATTCTTCATAGGTTTTTCCTCTTAATCCGTGGTGATAGCCTTTATTGAAAACATTATGTCCGTTGACAACCCGTGTGACCGGTATTTCAGGGTCTAATCTTAATTCCATATTATTCCTTATTTTTGTAATTATCTCTTCTCATTTGGTGATAACGATAGTACATGGATAAGTCGAGTTTACGAATGAAATTATCATCCGCTTTCATGTCAGAAACTTTTTGGGCAGGCTTGACTACATCAAAGAAAATTCTCTTTACCGCATACCTTCCCTTTTCAAGAGAATAACATTGCACTGATCCTTCATAAGCATAAATAAGCCCGGCAAAATCAGGGACTTCATCGGGCTTTATCAAACTTTTTGGTACTATATAATAAAAATAATTGGTACGTTGGCCGGAAGTGACAACATCAAACTTGTTCTTGCCATATTTATCACTTTTCTTTTTATCCTTATGGAAATCACATCTGCTTACTTTTACTTCATATTCATAAGTCAGGCGTGACCGGGTAACTTCCAATAAGTCAGCTTCCCATTTCCCGACAAAAATATTGGGAAAGATGCGGTTTCCTTTTTTATCACGAAAAACATGATCGCAAAAGCCTTGTATAATATCAAGTGTTTTCATTTGATCTTTCCATGTTCCTTATCCAGTTCATACTCAAAAAATCCTTTTGCCTTATCATAAAGTCCGTCCTTTATATCAGAGAAATACATAGCGGCATTAAAGGCTTTCAATGCTGCCACACGAGCTTTCTTCTTATAATAGTCTGCCCGTTTGATCGTATTTTCTTCTTTTCTACGTTCTTGCTGTTCCAAATATCGGTCAACCGCTTCTCGTCCCCAACGGAACATGTCTTCTTTGTCGGCAAAGGTGGCAGATTCTTCACGGATCAGCCTTTTCTCCGAGGAAATGACATAAGCTGATATTCCTTTGTATCTACGAATGGAAACGGCTATGTCGAAACCTTTATAATTTTGCTGTTCAACATAGCCGCCAAGAGTATATGGGAAGTCTGTCTTTTCTATCATACAGCTTTGATATTGATTAGTGGCACAATTGTATCAATAATTTCTACCGTAGGTTCTATAAGCTCTTTTATTTCCTGAACATTTTTGTATGCCATAGGACTTTCATCCAATGTCCCTTCACATACGGAAGTGGAATACACTTTGCTCATTTGGGTTTTGAATGCGTCCATTGATAATCTTTCTTTAGCTTCGGAACGGGAGTATAAGCGTCCTGCACCATGTGGTGCAGAATAGTTCCAGTCTTTGTTTCCCTTACCACGACAAAGAAGAATACCGTCTGCCATATTCATAGGAATCACAACGTAATCATTGGCGTATGCGGCAATAGCCCCTTTACGGATTATCATATCATCAAAGCTGATATAGTTATGGACTGTCTCAACGGATATTGTAGCGTTCCAGCTCAAAGTTCTGATTATACGCTGTATAATCAACTTGCGGTTGAATGCGGCATATCCTTGTGCGATCACCATGTCACATAAATAGTGGAGCATTGCTTCATTTGTGAGATACCCGGAATATTCGGCAAATTTTTCCTTCAAACGTAGTATTTCAGTTTGCATGAATTGTGGCTCAACAGTGGACTTCAAGCGTTGAATTTCATTAGAAAAAGCCTTTTTATCAAATTTTGCTATTTCTGCATGGTATTTACAGACCTTCACACCAAAGTTGCGCGATCCGGTATGTATTGTAAGAAATATATTATTGGTTGACTCGGCACGCCCCAGTTCTATAAAGTGGTTTCCACCTCCCAATGTACCTAAAGAGTTGTAGAATGTGCCTTCATTTATCCCCACCTTCTTACAAAGTTGTGATACATATTCTTCATTAATAACTGGTTTGGTTAGTTGGTATTTAGAGCAGAACTGATCCATTCTGATAGATAAGAAGGTAAACAAATCTTCCTTTTCTTGTTTGGATAAGGGTTGTTGGTTAATCTCAAATCCCATAGGTATGATGGAACGGATTGCATGATTAATGTCCGGGAAAGACTCTTCTGTTATTGCATTTTCAATTTCTACACACAACATTCCACAACCAATATCCACTCCGATATGATTGGGGTTGACACGATCTGTAACTGGCATGGTGAATCCAATCACTATATCTACTCCCTGATGGGTATCAGGCATAATACGAACCGGAACACCAGTCGTAACCGGATTGTTCAAAATGTTTTGTATCGTTCCAATAGCTTCATTTTCTATTGCATTTGTAAATATTTTACAATCTTTGCCGAATTTTCCTTGTAATTCAATCATAATCAAATCTTTTCGTTAAGTTTTTCAAGAAGTTCATTCGCACAGTTCTTTGCGTATTCTTCATCTTCATCATGAAAGGACTTGACTGTTATCCAAATCCCTGCAAATTTAACTTGTACTTTGTAATCAAGAAGGAGGTATTTCTCTCTGTTTCCGCTGCAATTATCTTCTACGAAGGTAGTCGTTTTATTGATTCTGTACTGTTTCATCATTATTTATTTCTTTAGAGTGGCAATTTCTATCAAGTATCTTAATGCACTGTTTAATTCCAGTATCAAATCCTTCTTTATAGCCTTTGGTATGCTCACCTAAAACATATATAGTCATTGACAGCCAAAATAGAAGTATGCCAACGGATTTATACCAGCATGGTAAAGATACAGAAAAGGGTTTTAAGGTGATAGAGAAATCACCGATCCACAGAAGACCGGCAATGAGCATGAGTAAATATAAGACTTTCATCATTTATCATTGTTAAGTTCAACATATTTGCCTTGTAAAGAGCAGTTCCTTAAAATTTCGGCATTTTCCCGGCCAAATGCAATAAGAACACTACCGCAACCGGGGCTGTCCCCACGTGTTCCATCGGGACGGAAGAATTTTATTCGATTCCTCAAAAACATCATACCGGTTGCTTTCGTGAAGATGATGTCTTGAAACTTATTGCTGTCACACCGGTTAAAAAGTAGTGCTATACCATTGCCGTGTTCTGCCAATTTCTCTACAAACTGCCATATAAGCGGTTTGGAGTACGGAGGGTTAAGCCAAATTCGCCCCCCCCCAATTTTGTATAAGACCATTGTCCTGCTTGTTGTACATGGTTTTTGCGGTAGGCCAAAGAGGGTGCATGGGAGCACATGGATCAAGGTCAAATTCACCTAATGCTTCAATGATTTCTCGTGGTGTGTACCATTCATCGGAAGCGTTTGCAGATCGTTCAAAAGATGTATTCATGTATTACTTACATTTAGGATTTTACGAATTTCTATATGATCGCAATTTTCATCAGCCTTTTTCAGAATATAAGCAATTTCTTCTTCCTTACTCATGTTCTGTGGACGTTTCGTTGCTTCTGCTCTCAATTCAGAAATAATTTTATCTACTTCGGGATTAGGAGTTTCATATAATTTTTTAAATTCAGCGGCTCTACGTTTAATAAGTCGCTCTGTCTTTTTGTTTAATTTCATCTCACAATATTTTAAAGTATTCCTTACATAAAAAAACTTTTCTTGGTGAAAAGTCTTTGAAGTCGCAACTCATGTATATTTCCTTCCTATCAGCCCAATGTGCCATGTCTTTCTGCCACTGTGGAATAATTTGGTGTGGATTGTTCAGATCACGAAAGGGTTGACAATGTGGAAGAAAACGGCGGCTTTTAGATTTCCAGTAGTTGACGCGCGCAAACGATTCTTCAAAGTCCATAAGGATGCAATACAAGAAATATTCCCCTTTATATCCATACTTGTCTATTAAAGCGGAAGCACGTTCAACTTCTGCAATCTGTCCCGGTGTATCGCATCCAAAGCGAATACGTTTAATCCATTTTACTTTTGCAAGTAGCCGAGCGATTTCATCCGTGATTAAACGAGCATCCAGTCCTTGATTAAAATCCACTTTGATACCCAGTTTGATGATTTTCTCTATTTGCTGCAAGCCATAGTTTGAGGCCAGTATATTATTATCCATAAGGATAGCTTTCTTCCGTCCGGCTGTTATTTCCTCAATATCCATATAAGGTGAGATTTTTCCTTCTTTTTTAGGAACAACACACCATTTACACCGATTGGGACACCCACGTGTCAGAAATCCATAGGACAAATTGGAGTCAATATTGTAGATCGAGTAATCAGGTTGAAGACGATCAACCTCAATTGGAAGAACTTTTTCAATATCATATCCAGTACCACCTTTTTCTATTTGGTTAGCATTGATATAATAGTTATAGTCGGGTGTGAAAGTGAAAACTTTAGCTGCATATACTTTATCATATTTACATAGTGGATTATACCATTCCACTTGATCGCCTCTTGCTTTGTGGTAAGCACTGATCTTCATAAGTGCTAAATTGGGGAAATTGCTATCAACGGCTAAAATTCCAATATTCATTATTCTTCAAATTTAGGTTTTGGCATCCATGCTATCGGTTCCCATGACGGAGGTATGCTACTCATTGAAGAGTAAATTGGGTTACCTTTGTACGTATCATAGATATAACCATCCATGCAAAACCATACATTGTTGCTATATGTACCGTTAAAAATCGCACCATGTTTACATAGAATGATGATGTCTTCATTTTCATCCGGCAACCGTTCTTTCACTGATACCCACGGAAGTTGTTTTGTCTGCCATCTGGCTCCTTCTTTAAATCCTATTCTAAAACAAGTTATTTTATCCCAGTCAGGATGTACGCCTCCAATTTCATTTACGGCTTCTTCTAATGTCTGCTTCATATTCTATGAATTTAGAATTTAAAATTATTCCATACACTTACGGTATTTAAAATCATAGGTCACATGACCTAAGGCACGGAGAATGCCTACGACATCTTGTTGAAAAGGATTTCCCCGACTATTTGCTACATGATTTTTTGCCATTTTATTTTTAATGCGTATATTTGAACCTCATTTGCAATGTCGCAAATGATTAATTTTTTTAATTATGAAAAATTTAATTAGAAAAAGCATTCTATAGCTTTACTACCGTACGGCTATGGCAATGCTTAAAATTGAATAGACGGTAGGTTGGGACTTTGTGCTAAACTGTGTTGATCTTTTGTAGTGGTTGATTGAAAAAATTATTTAGTACAGCTAAGTCCTTAATTTAGGTGGTTATAGCACAAGGGTTCCACCTCTTTCCATTCCGAACAGAGAAGTTAAGCCTTGTCACGCTGATGGTACTGCATAATTGTGGGAGAGTAGGTCGCTGCCATTTTCTTTTAAGCCTTGTTATCTTTATTGATAGCAAGGCTTAAAACATTTACATTAAAGGTTTATCACCAATAGTTATTTCTTTCATTTTATCAGATCACTTTAATTCATCTTCTAATATTAATCCTCCATTTAGAATATGATTACGCATACCTTCACTCAATGACATTGTTTGCTCCAAATTGGGACGTACCCAATTATAAACTTTCACGTATGACGGTGGAGCCTGCTTTGAAGATTTCGTATGCATCATATCCCCTCCGCATTTACATCTCATGATGAAGGGAGTTACACCTTTGTCTTTGTATAGAGTTACCTTATAATTATTGCATTTATTACATTCATATAGGTTATATTCTCCCCGGCCATCATAAATTTTAGCATCTTCAATACTTGCAACCATACTATTGTATTGTTGAGCTATATTATTTTTACTCATTTAATCTATATTTTTCATTAAACATGGAATCCGCTTCTTGAAACTGTTTCGTAAAGCGGTTTTCTTTATTATCTGGCAGTGCATCCGGTTGAGGTGAATTCTTTGCCGGATGATTCTCAACTGAATTTCTTGGTGATGCGCATCCCGCTATCAGAGCGAAAAGTACGCAGATTATTAGTATCTTCTTCATTTCTGTTCGGTTTTTGGCTATAAGTTCAATTTCTTTGTGCCGACACATGATACACGGGAAACATCCAACACGTGAGAATCCACGATAATACAATGGATTCGGTTTCTGCCCTGCATCCAGTATGCAATCTATAACTTGCTGTGCACTCCATTTGAAGATCGGTCTTAGAACAGAAGCGTCAAATTGGGAACACCATTCTTTGACATCCTTACTTCGGTAGTTTTCAGTTCTTCCTTTCTTATTAGGTTGAAAATACGATTTGAAGTACATACATTCCTCTTCCATTGCCGCACGTGCTGTACTTTCTCCGGCTCTGATACCTTGTATAATAATGCAGCTTTCTTTCAAAGAAAGTACATAATCAATCATTGGCTTCATTTTTAGTTCACTGGTACAAAACCGTGCATTCGTGGAAGGAAATCTTTTCTTGTGAACTGCCAAAGACACAAAATCGTATTTTGATTTGAGAGTTATAAGTCTTACTCCCATTTGCAGACAAACATCATTCACATGTTTATATGTGTCAGGGTGTTCCCAGCCGGTGTCACAAAACACAGCGGTTAAATTCCCCCCCCCATATTGTTTGAAAGCTTGGATCAAACATGCTTGTGAATCCTTACCACCTGAAAAACTTACTAATATTTTCATTTTTATGTCATTTCAATTTTTACATATTCATTTTTATTAATCCCGGCACTACCTTTGGGAGAATACACTAATCGGCCTCCATTATCCAATATCTTTTGTACATCTTTCATAGCTTGGTGTGCTTGGGTATAGTCTTTGTATTCTTGGTGGCCTATTGGGTATTTACAATATCTTCTGCCACCGTCAGGCATGATGCTGATACCGAATACTGTTTCACGAGTTTTTCGGTTGAAATTCTGTTGAGTCCTTACTTTCATTTTTTTTGATACATTTTCCCAGTTTAAGTATAAATACACATTCGTTATCCGGTGCTCCCCAATTGGTGTTACCAACTCCGATGGTTATAGATTCAAGTTCAAAAAGCATTGTCCGTTTGGTGTAGCCAAAACGGAAGCGAACATGAGTGTATTCTTTGGGGTGAAAGCCGTTTCCACGTGTAATACAAGAAAAACAAATACCTTTCTTACAATAGAAACCTGTCTTTTCATAGGAATTGCGACCTCCACATTTTGCTAATCTTCCGATCCAGTATTTCTTGATCTCTCTGTATTCTTCTTTCTTATTTCCGGATTCGATCATTTCATACCATTTTGCTTTTAATGGCAGGTCAAGGATTTTCATATTAACCATAGTCTAAAAGAGTTGCGGATTCTGTTTGTCGTGAAGGATTTTTTGAACACGTTCAATTTCTTCATCTACTTCACGCTCAATTTGTTTACTTATTCGTAAATCTATCTGTCTCTTATTTTTTAAATATTCTTTTTGGCAACGGCGCATTTCCACCACTTTGTCGAAAAATTCTTTTGGAGTCATAGATTTAAAAGGTATGGAAAAGGCCGCTTTGATGCGGCCTCCCCAGTGTGATTACTTTTTTCCAATCAGAAAGTCTTTCCACAATTCTTTGAATTGTTCTCCAAAGTAAATTGCGATTTCACTTGATTTTACAGCAAGGCGAGAGCCGAAATACGCATTCGAGTACGACCAATCGTTATACGAGTACGCAAAAGCGAGGCCGCAATACGCACCGTTATCCGCATAACCGCCCCAAAGAACCAGCTGATTACGATCCTCTTCGTCCATTTCATCAATTTTTTTCTGATTATAAAGATAAAACCACGGCGTATAACGGTATTCATCTTTAGTAAATCGTGGAAAATCAGGATCGTTGTTCAATGCACGAGCAATTGTGCATAGTTTGATGTAGGCGAGGTGTGCAATATCAGCCACTTCTTCTTTGTGTCCGTCTTCATCCTCAACAAGTAGGCGAACAATAGGTTTTACACCTATTGCTTCACAAGCATCTTCGTAGGTTTTAATATTGTGATAATCTGTATAATCCGGCTTTTGCTTTCCGAATAGGGCTGTTAGAATACTAATTGCTTTAGGACAGTCGTTTGCTTCACTAAAAGCGGCTGTTACCTTTTCTTGTGTGATTTTAAGTTCTGACATAATGTAAATTATTTATTGTTAATACTATATCCGAATAATGCAAAATCTCCCCGGCACGGATCATCCGGGAAAATTGTTTTCATGTAATTGGTTACTTGTTGAACCATTTTCCAGTCCTCTGTTTTGCGTGTTGTTATCCCAAGCTGGTGTGCCATTTTTGCAACATGTGCATCCAATGGTATGTATAATTCTGTCGGGTGAATAATATTCCAAATACCTAAATCCACCGGCGATTTTCGTACTACCCACCGTAGAAACAGACAAATACGCTTGCATGGAGAATCACGCTCCAATTTTGGAATACCTTTTACGCCACCAAAATCTGTTTGTATTTCACGGATAACATTGTTGTAACCCTCATAAAATACTTCCAAATCATCCCATTCCTGATATATGTTGTACAACCGCTGGCAAATGCAGAAGAAGTCATGGTAGGTGAACATACGGTAGAAGGTATTTGTATTTTCTTTGTATTGTTCCCATACTTTGTTCATAATGAAGGCATAAGGAGAATTACCCATTAGATTATCCAAAATTTCTGCTTGCTGCATTATCAGTTTGCGATTCCCGAAAGCTATCCATGAAGTAAGAAAGGCACTGATTTCTATGTCCTTTTTATCATTGTACTTATGTGGAAAAAATATAGGATCATCTTTTATAAAATCAGGTGTTTCAAATTGTTTCGCCCAGTCAAGTAGTTTGTCTCTTAGTTCTTCCATAATATTCTTCTTTCCATTTTTTGAAAGCGGCTTCTTTATCATTTGATTTCATCCTTTGTATGAATGATTGATGGGATTCCAATAATTCTTTGGCCTCTTCATCTCCATTTTCCGATCTTTCAGTTAGATGTTTGATATATTCTCCGTAGAACATTCCAGTGCTGTTATTATTTTGTTCATGGGCTTCATTAATTGAAAGAGAAGAAACAATTTCATCACGCTGTGCATCGTATTCATTTAACCAGCCGAGAATGATATTACCGTCCAGTCTATCGTAAATCTTACCGGAAGCCATAGCATTACGGAAACACAATTTGATTTCCTCCAATTTGAGATAATAGAATCTGTCTATTATTAGATCAGCGGTAAGTGCCACTTGAACATCATTCATCGTTTTTCCAACATTGAAAAAAGACACAAGCTCGTTAATCGCAATTACCAGTATGGCTCTTGCGCCAGCCAATGTGATTTCTTTTCTTATAACGGAGAGTGGTAGGTTAGGAGTGTTGAGAACAGCTTCTTTAATCGAACTTACGTGCAATCCCTTGTAATACTCCGCTTGCAAGGTCAGCAAGTCTTTCAACGCTTTCTTTTCGGTTGCCGGGAGATTGCTGTTGACTTGAATTAAGTTGTTTCCCATACTTGTTAAAATCATTATTAGACCATCTGACTAAACGTTTGGAAACTTCAAATGTACGTTCCTTCTCAAAGCGCATTTTCCGTCCTCCGCATTCAGTCCAATACTCGAAAAAGTCCTTCAACATATCATCAGGATATTTCCCTCTATACATGAGGACTTCACTTCTGAATTTGTCTTTCCTTGCAGAAAGAGAATCCTTATTCATATTCATCTTATGGCCTAATCCGGCCATGAATGCTTGTTCCAATGTTGCATCAGGATGATCCCGACACCACTGGGTTGCTAATTCTTCTGATTTCATTTGATTTATAATTTAGATAACCAATATTTCCATATTCGTGAGGCTACGTGCGCCATCATAACGGGTGGTACACTCATTCCACAGATATAATGTGGGGATTGGTTGAGGAAATGATAATCTTGTGGAAATGTGGATATATTACATACTTCTGACCGTGATAAATATATAGGCTGCTTAAAAGGAATAATTGAGTCTGCATGAGTTGTTAGGGTGTAGCTTACTTTGTTCTCATATAGATATTGTTGATTAAAAAAGCCTCGTTTTCCAGTTTGTTTCTTATAGGCCTCTGCCAAAGCAATATCTCCTGCCACTCTCTGCTCAAATAACTTTCTCATTTTTACACCAATAGGCTTTCCCTTGTAATCCGCATATTCCCCATAATATATTTCCGATTCATTAAATTCCATGTCGATGTATGGCTCAACATTGAAGAGGTCTGAAACTTTTAGGAAATGGACTCCCAAATCATGCCTGATACATATAAAGAATACACGTTCTCTTTTTTGAGGTACTCCCATTTTAGAAGCATCAAGAAGAAAATGCTGACAATAATAACCAGCTTCCTCAAAGTCTTTGTATATACGTCTGACATAATCAATCGCATTCCCTAAAAGAAGTCCTTTCACATTTTCAGCAATAACGACTTTAGGTTTTAAGCGTTTGGCAAGTGCAATAAAATCAAAAAAGAGCGTGTCTAAAACTTGTGTCTTTTGACCTTCCTTGAATTTCTTTTCTTTACCCCACGCATCTTCACGTAATCCCGACATGCTAAATGTACTGCAAGGTGGTGATCCGTCCAATATATCTAAATGGTACAGTTCCTCGGGAAGATTATTCCTTTTCACTAAATCACGAATATCTTCCAAATAACTATACTGGGGATGATGGTTTGTTTCATAGCATTTCATCATTCGTGGATCAATCTCATTACAGCCAATAACATCGTAACCTGCTATTTTGTAACCCATAGTAGAGCCACCGCCACATGCAAAACAAGAAAATACCTTTCCTTTATCTTTAGTAAAAACAGCATCTTCTAAAGACCAGCGATAAGGATAGAGATGTTGTGTATGGGGGGGGGGTAATTACATCTTTCATCATTCCACCTCCCATAATTCAGCTACTCTTTTGAACTCTTCATCAGCCGGAACCGGGCAATCTTTGATCCATTGCATATCTTTTACTTTCCATAACGAAAGGTCTGTGTTGTCAGGAATATGCTTTTTAATATCAGGAAAAAGATTGAGCCGAAGAGATTTACTTTCCATAAGTTCATCTTTGTAATCCAACAAAAAATTATTGGCCTCCAATAAACTATGAACATCATTAACAGAATGTGGAGTGTAAACAACTCCATCGAAGTATCTGATATAATTGGGGAGCATATCAGCCAGTGCCGTATATAGAAATAATTTTCCTTTATTGCCATAGGCCAATTTTTGAACGGTTTTGATACTTTCAGCCAAATTTGCCAGTTTTTCAGGAAACAAAAGTGGTTCTCCACCAGTTATCATGATCTCTTTGTAATTAAAGTGCTCAACAACTGGTAATTTTGAAAAATCCCATGAGTTGTTGCAACACATAGGACATTTGTTCGGACATTTGGTTGTAACCAATAGACGTAACTTTTCCATTTATAATGATATTGTTTGGGTGTATTTCAATTCTCCGGTATATCCACGTGCTTTCAATTCTGCGATAAGTTCCCGTGGAGAAAATTTTGCCAATTCAGGATTGGAATATATTTTCTTCAAATTCCCCCCCCTCCCGGAGTTTTCTTACGGTTTCTGGCATAAACATTACCGCACTCTTTACAATATGTCTGCAATCCATCTTCGGTTGAAGCATTTTTCCAAAACTCACTGACCGGAAGTTCCCGGCCACATTTGCTACATTTTTTTAATTTTTCCATTATTCCTTTTCTTTAATTCTACCATATTCACATATTAGTAAAGCATCCGAAGTTGCCAATGTAACTTTTGCATACGGGAACAGCTGTTGGGCTTTCTTCTTTAAGATGTTTTTCCATTCTGTCTTACCCAATTTGTCTGTATTTCGTAATCCTATAGTTTTTTGCCAAGTTTGTGGAGATACTGTTACTGTCGGAATCCCACAAGCTATCAATCCCATAGTCAGCTGTCCGTAACCTTCTCCAAAAACAAAAGAGGCAGAAGCACTTTGTCCGGTCATGCCATTCACTCGTTCCAAATAACAAACGCTATTTTCTTTGTATATGGAGAGAAAATCTAATAAGTCTTTGGGAGTTGGTGGCATTTTGATACACTCCAATAATTTGTTATTCTCGGTGTCGTACACTACAATTCCACCGTTTTTGCCAACATCTATACCTATGATCCTTCGTTTCATAAATTATACTTTTTTGTTTATAAATCTTTTGAGCTTAATTACATCTTTCTTTCCAAGCCTTAGTGCTTCACTGGTCTTGATGTCAGAAGGTGAAGCTTTACAATTCTCGGTTATCCTTTCAAAATGTCGGATAAAGGATTTTAGGAAATAGTCGGGGATTTCAACTTTCATAATGATTGATTTATGTGGATAAGCCCGGACTCGAACCGGGAACTGTTGCAATCAGGATTTTCGTTTCTGCTTCCGTTTGTACGTATGTCAAGTGTTAATAGCATATTACCTGACTCGTGATGCTATTCGTGCATTTTTACCACAGAAACTAAGCGTCTTCCGATTTCGCCACTTATCCGTTTGCCTCTACAATAGAGGCATTTTACATGAACAAAAAGACTCTTTGTAGTATCTACCGTCGTGGAGCGTATGCAGCGTACTCGACTCGACTTGCAAAGAGAAGAAAAAAGGTGAGGCATGATAGTTCCCGGATAGGCGGTCAAGCCACACCGGGAGAAGCTGATTATTAATCGGGTTGATAATTATTATTTTAGGAATTTAGCAAAAGTCTTGATTGAGCCTTCATTATTACTTTTTAAAGAGGCCAATTCTGTATTTTTAGAAGTTAGTGTAGAAATAACAGATTTATTCTTTTCGATTTCTGCATCAATATCACTATTAAGTGTTTCCAAATCGGCTTTTGCTTGTGCAAATTGAGACAATATCGTATCTCTTCTTTGTTGAAATGTCAGCATATTATTTTGTCATTTTTAAAAATTCAGGAGCAATGCCATATAGAGGTGTCTTCCCGTCCCACTTGTCTATAAATTGTTTATATAAAATCTCACGGGTGAGTCCACGGGACGCAATTAAAGCTTGTTCTGTTTTTAGTTGCTCCAGTTCGTTTTGCTTCTTTTGTTCTTCAATCTTCTGATCAAGTACCGAAATATTAGTGTTTACCTCGTTACGGCTATCTATTTTATCGCGGACAGCTCTTGAAAATTCCAATTGTGCGGAGAAGGTCAACAACTGCAATCCCCGTTTCTCAAATTCTTTATCAACGATCTGTTCCAGTCTCTTTTCAAATACCAATGAACCACCGTCAGCCATCAGACTGTCTGTTTTATGTTTGCGACTTTCTTCTTTGATAAGATCATATATACGTGGCTCCAAAATATTATCTTCTAATGATTGCATAAAGCCATCTTTTCCCGATGGGGTGTCAGCCTTATCAATATGCTTGTTATCAAATACAATATCAATAGCCCTGTTTTTCATTACTTTATAAGAGTAAGTTGGCCGGGCTGTAAACTCTGTATTGTCGGCTGCCTTTAGTGTGACTGGATCAGAAAATTCTCCGCGCTGATCGAATAGCGGAACTTGAAAAAGCTCTGTGCCTAATTCCCATGTAGATACCTTACCGGCAACGATTTTAAAATCTTCTTTCCCTTGTTTGCCGTAGTTCTCCATAAGGACACCGGCATAATTGGGAGCAACTCTTTCGCATGAAGCAAACAAAACAACGGCAAATAGTGCCACAATCAAAAAATCAATCTTTCTTTTCATTTTCTACTTTTTTTTAATGATATTATAAACTATAAATGCTACTGTCAGCATAATTATTGAAATTCCCAACCACGCATTTATGTGATTGAATACGCGGTTGCCAATGAAGAAAGCCGATACGACAAGTACCGGCTTCCAGTATTTCTTTACAGTCTTCATTGTTATTGTTCGATAATGGCAATATCCGGTGCCAATTTACGGATCAACAATAATTGCTCGTCAATGGCCTTGTTGCGTTCCTCTTCCACTATCACTTCTGCACCAGGGGAGCAAAGGGACAATCGAATATTACGCCCGTCCACATCTGCAATGATTTCCACTTCAATCTCTTCTGCAGGGCGACCTTTGAAAATCGGGACAATAAGATTGAATGAGGCCGGAAGATTGGAGTTGACAACTTGGCTGTAATTGTCAGTGCGACTACCGTTGTCTTGTCGGGAGTTTTCCACTTTTGAGTCAATGCTGGCTTTGAAGTTCTTCAAGACTGTTACCAGTTCCATGTTGTATTGTGCATCCTTGAAGAAGGCACGATTCATTTTGAAGAACTTTGAAAGCTGCACCGGTTCCCATGTCTTGCTTGTGTTAATACCAAATTCAAGAAACTTGGGATAGTATTTCAACTCACCTCTTACAGTAGCTTTATTCCTACTGTCAGTTTCATTGGTGACAAGTTTAAGTGTCATTTTCTCCCGATCAACAAGAATATAGCAACGTTTCTGATTGATCTGTTCTTTTTCAGAGATTCTTTTCAAGAGAAATTCATGAACACTTCCAATTGTTCCGGCTAATTCTACCTTATCAGGCTCCAGTACCGGTAACTCATTTTCTTCGTGAAGTTCAATAACTCTAAGGGTTGCTTCGGTCACACCCGGAGCAAAGTTCACTTGCATCTTTTCGTTTTCCATGTTGTTCTACAAATTTTTAGTTCTGTTTTTAAATGATTTGGCTGGTTTGAAGTGTGGAGTATAATGCTCCGCTATGACAATAGTCTCGTTTTTGTGTATGTTACGAGCAACTTTTCGTTTATAGTGTTTGGGTGACAGTGTACCAAAACCTCTGATATAAAGAGTTCTTCCATTAGCTACTGCATCCACGGTTTCCTTCAATGCTGCTTCTATAACTGTTCGGACTTCGCAAATAGCAATACCGGTTGATTCGGCTACTTGCTTGATAAGTTCTTCTTTTCTCATGGCTTATCCCTCCGTACCAGTAGATTCAATGTCCTCGAAGACCGTTTTTTGCATCTCTTGTGCCTCCATCGGACGTTCTTTAACCAAATCGCCATTACCATTGTAATATCCGGTGGTACGGGTGCTACGATCCATAAACTTAAAGCATTCATCCGTAATTTCCTCATAACCACGTTTTATATCGGTAAGCAACGTTTTTTTACGTTCCTTTTTAGGTTTCAGTTTGTCCTTGTATGCTTGCATGAAAGCTTTCTTTTCTTCTTCCAGTGCGGCCATGTCAAGGTCAATATTTGCCAACTCCGTTTTCCGTTCACCCATTTCTTCCTCGCTGAAAGGAGAAGTATAGGTAATTCTTTCAACTGCTGCGCAATTGTCTTCCAACATTTGTCTGCGAAGCAATGGATTCTTATCTTTAAATAGTTCTTTATCCATATCATAAAGGTTTTAAGCCATATCGGGCAGAACCGACAAATGGCTGTGGGTTAGTCCTTATGTTTGCTTTGTGTATATCATCTGTACGATGATTGAATAATCGGGGTAATCCCGTTATTTTGTCATATACAACCAGTTCAGACGATACATAACAAATAAAGCCTTTCAGTCGCTCTTTCAACCATGCGTTCTGATAGGCTCTGCGTTCACGATATTCTTGGTAGCTCATTCCCTTTGGGCGAGCTGTGAGAAGGGGAGTGTAATTTCTCGCCCCCCCCGATTTAGATTTACTCTTTCCCATCAATCAAATTTTTATATTGTTCTTCTGAAACGAACTTGTCGCAGTTCCCATACCAAGTACCATCATTTATCTTGTATGGCCTGACTGTTTTATCCATTTCATTCATAACACCGACTACCGCATTTTCTTTGCTATTATCATCCCATACAATAACAACATCGCCGACAGTCGGGATATATTCAGGCTGTAACTTCTCAAAATTGAAGGAGTAATGTTTTTCTTCCTTCATGGCGGCAAGCATCTTTGCCTTTTCCTCTTCCGTAGCTTTACGGAATCCCTTCATGCCTCCGATACCAGCTTCGGGTGTGAGTCTTACAAAAACTCTGTCACCTTCATCATTGGAAAGAACATAGGCGACAAGGCCGAAAGGTACTTTAATTGCCGGTAAAAAAGAGAGTGGCCTTTCTTCTCTAATTTCAGAGAGAATCATCATGCTGCCCCCTCCGCGATTCGGATTGATAATTACGTCACCGGGGATGAATGTCTCACCCTCAAATTCAAATTTACCCCCCCCCGTAACTTTTTGAGTAGGTTGCATACTTTCTTCTTTCACGATTTTTACCATGTGTCCTTCGGGCACTTCAACTGTTACTGTTCTCATTTTAATTTGATTTTAAACTGGTTATTGTATTCTATGTATTTTTCCGGGCAGGTTGTTTCTATAATTCCGTTCATTGTAGGAATACGAAACAACTTGCCGGATTTATGAAGCTCTTTTTCAAGCTGTTTTGCTTTATGTAAAGCAGCCAAAGAACGTGTTTCATTTTCGATCAGTTCTTTAGCCGCTGTGATACTGTTACTAATTTTTTCACATGAATCCATTACTTGACTTCTTCTGCGTATGGAGTATCGTCTTCCTCAAAATCGTCCGGTTTCTGACCTTGTGCCTTTTTCCAGTCTTCAAACATTTCATCATCCAACTGGCTCTCTGTTTCAAGAACTTTAATCATGGAATCTGAAATGCCGGTTTTGGGCAGGAATTTGAAAGCCCAGTTCACGATTGTTTTTCGAGCCATTTCTTCAAAGTCTGTGTCCCACGGAGATTGCTTGCCTTTCTTGACAGCCTCACTACGACTTTTTATTTCTTCAATACGTGCTTTGGGCATTGCATCGAATTTTACAACACCGGAAGTCAAGACTGCAAAATAGTAGCCTCCAAGAAGATCACCACGTTCTCCGAATACATTGGGTTTGTGGATGATAGTGCCACCGGTACCTTTTGTCATGCTGAACTCGTCATTAGCATAAACCAAATCAGAATAAATATCTTTTACAACGCCGGTGCGGATCAAAATATCAACTTTCCCCATATATGAAGCTTGGAACTTCACTTTGCCTTTGTATGGTACAAGATACCCCAATCTTAGTTCAGGATTGAGTGTCAGACCGGTAAGAGAAACGTTTTTGATTGCTTCGACAAGATGATCGGGATATTGCCGGGCACAGTCAATCAAATAAGGATTATTCAACATTGCCTGCATAGCGAAATTGACTTCACGGGCAAATTGCTGTTCTGTGCCACCAGCTGCTATAAATGCCTTTTTAGGGGAGATAAAACAACTTTCCAATCCTTTCAGTTGTACTGGAAAGGCTGGTGGGGCAGAAGGAACGGGCGGTTGTGGTGTGGAAGGTGTTGGGGAGACCGGTTCTGTTTTTGTTGGTGAAGGAGCATTGTGTTGTTCCATTCCCAAGTTCCCTTGTTGGGGGGATTGATTCTCTGTTTTACTCATTGCTCTTGATTATTATAAAAGTTAAACATCTTGTTCTTTTCAAATGCAGGTGTGTCCGGCACCATTATTCTTCGCCCTTTGAATCCCGGCTGAATAAATATCTGTGCACCGTCAAAATCATTGTTTTGTGTACAGTAAACATGCTGGTCTAACAATTTCTTGAATGCCAATGCACTTGCACCCATTTTCACAATTCCGTCTTCCAAATGGAAAGCCCAGTTAGCTGCACTGACAAATACTGCGTCATAGGGAGCTATCTTTTGTTGCATAACCCAGTAGAACTCCTTCCATACTCCAGTACGTTCATGTTCAAAAAACTGGTAGAAGGCTGCCGAAATACCGTAATGAAATTTGGCAATAGTCCGGTTAACTGTTTCTTCATGAAGATCATCAACCGCCAATGTTTTCCAGTCGACAATTTTCTTGGCCGTTTCCACATCAGGGCGATATTTGAACTTGCATCCTTCGTATTCAACGAAATGGCTGACTTCGGCTTTTCCCCATTTTAATATCTGCCTGATCTGTTTGGAGGTGTCCCGGCAATTATTAAGAAGCTCATAAACCATTGTTTCAACCAATTGTATATCGGTTGTGCTTGTCAATGTTTTACCGGGATTTGATTCTTTGGACTCTATTAGTGCAATCTGATATTTTTGGGTGTCTCGTCCATACGGACAGCCGGTTTTAGGATTTATAGGCGGCTCAAATACAAGAAGGTTGTTTCGCCACTTGTCAAGTTTTCCAGTATTAACAAGGCTTTCCATTGCATCATGGTACAGTGAACCTTTTTCAGAGGCTTCAATACTTATCTCAAATAATTCTGGGTGCAATGCCTTGTATCGGGCAAACTTTGGGGACACCATATAATCTTTAATCTGCGTACTACTTAGGAAATCTTTGAATCTTTCTCCACGGTGGTATTCTTCATTTGGCAGATCGTAAATTGTATCTTCTATATTACTCATATAATGAATTTGGAGTTTTACAAAAAACTCCCTACTTTCGCAAGCAAGGAGCCAATAACTAACTAAAAAACTTATTCATCACTTGTGGATAGTAATTCTTTGTAATTCTGTAATATGTATTCTTTTTCTTTATCTGTAAAAGAATAGGCTTTAGCCATAAATTTCATTGCCATATCCTCATTGTGATCGGAAAGGGGATAATAGTCAGTAGCGAATTTGTAAGTAAGCCTATTCAATCGCTCATACTTAACTTTGACCTCCTTAACCCATCCGCTTATCTCCGAGATGATGCCGGACGCTTCTTGCATCTTTTCGTCATATTCCTTTTGGTCTTTTGCTGCTTGTTCTTTCATAACCTTGTTCTGTGCGGCAAAGTTTGAAATCTTAGCATATAGTTCATCCGAATAAGCCCATCCTGAAATGATGTCAAAATCAGAGTTCCCATTAAACTTGTATTTCTCACTCTTTTTAAGGAACTTGTAATCACTCCCAAGTTTATTCCAATCGTAATCAACCTTTCGCAATGACTTCGCGCTTTTCAGAATTTCAGCAACCTTAGTCGCTTCATTAATGTCAGTAAACGCAAAACCATCCAAAAGCGGAATTGAGAAGTACTGAATATCAGCAGGCTCAATTTCAAATAATTCGGGAATTTTGGGTTTATCCATGATTTTGATACCTTCCTCCATCATGCGGAGTTTAATCAATTTCTGTACATCTTCCTCCGTTAACGCAAGAATCTCTTGATCGGTCATTTCTGTAAATCCTTTCATACTTTTAGCATTTAAAATGTGTTCCCGTCCGCGTTCCGATGGATTGTTGGCCGTAGCTTTTTAGCGGTGACCGCTTCTTGCGAAGCACGGGTATATATATCATTTAAAGTATCTATTCAGTTAAGAATGTATTTATAAACGCCCTACGTTTACTTTGTCATAATATAAGTTGTTTTTGATAACTTAGTGATTCGTGTGCTGCATCTTCTTATTGGCAGTCCGTATTCACACTCTTTTCACTAATCCGCTTTGGCTACTTTGTCGGTCTATTTCGCCCTTTAGATAAGCAGTAAACCTTGTTTTAAGTCTTTATTTGTTCAGACTATACAATATGTCAAAGAACGTTTTGTTAGTTCCCGGAAAGACGGCCAAATCCGTCCGGGATTATTTTCTTTCCATGAATTTTCTCAAAGCTGATTTGGTAAAAATGAGACTCTTGCCATTTTTGGTGTGAGGAATATCATGTATTCGATTGTATAAGGTTTGCAACTTCCATCCGAGAAATACAGCAGCTTGTTTGGCATTCAAATACTCTTCGGTTTCAGCAGTCGCCATTTCAGTTACAGCCTTTCTCACATCATTGCGAATAAACTTGTGCAGTTCTTCTGCAATCATTTTGGCATCTGAACGGTTCATTTCTTTATCGCTTCGATGGTTATCTGATTTTTATCTTTGTCGATGGATATTGAATATCTTTCAACGTCTTCACGGGGATCAGTAAAAGCTAATTGATAGGCGTAGCTTCTTGCATTGACGCAATCCTTGTAAGAATCCAGCTGCATTACTTTGGAAGAACCAGCTTTAATGCTTAGAATATCTTTCTTTGTTACTTTCATATTATTTTCTATTTTATACTTAAATTTTCCACAAAAAATTTGCATAAAAGAAAGCTAACAACTACATTTGCCAATGAGATATGTAGTAAGTGGCTTTTGAAGTCGCCAGCTTTCTTGTTGTTCAAACTTACACTCTTTGTTTGTTTGACGTTGCAAATATACTTCATATTTTCAGAAGTACAATAAAATACTTCTTAAAATTTGTAGTATTTCGTATGTTATAAAACATGTTTTAATGTAAGTTGTTGGTTTATAAAATGTTATACAAGTGAGGTTTGCGTAAAAAGAAAGCTTTCTGAAAAAAAAGTAATGTCGTTCTATTAGTATTGTAATAATTGAAGAAGTAAAAGACGATCTCATTCGGTAAGGTGCTGGATTGCTGCATAGTTAGCCCTTAGACGGTTTCCCGTTTTTGCTATATGCAGCATAAGAAATGTCTCGTTCGTATAAGTACGCCGTTCTTAGCTGGCCGGGCATTAACAAGTTACCCGACTTCCCGGATTTTTCGCTTACTTGTAGCTGTGCAGGCATCCCGGTTTCGTTTGCCTCTCAATATCGCACGCCCTTCGCAGTATTGAGTTGTAAGAGTGTAACCCTCTGTCTCTCCGCTATGCGGCCTACCGCCGATTACACAATGTGGAGAAAAAGAAAATCCGCAAATAGGTAGCAGCTATTTACGGATTTCTATATATAAACTCCAAGTAGGATGTTTAATCAATTTATGTGGTAATACTGCTACTATTACGGATGCAAATATACTACTTAATTTATGAAGTATGCAAGAAGTTGACGATAAAAAATTGAGTGATCTCTCAAAAAGGTTTTTGCAAGCAATTTCATATTGTGGTTTGAGTGGATATAAATTAAAGAAAGACAATATTATATCCAGTGAATCAACCCTTACCAGTATAAAAAAAGGGATTCAGTTGCCAAGTAAAAAAACAATTGATGCTTTTTGTGAGAAGTATGATGTGAGCAGAGCATGGCTATATACTGGAGAAGGTTTGTTTGCAAAGACTCCATCAGGACAAATAGAACCTTCGGAGAAGGATATTAGGGATGCTCTGAAAAATGCAAGAATGCAATCAGACTCTACGATTAGTAAAGTAGCTCCTTATCTTCAAGATATTCTTGTAAAAGTAAAATATGTTCCGATGGATGCTGCGGCTTCATTTGTCGAAAGCTTATATAATACAGCTTATGAAATTGATTCTTATGGTGTCATGCCGGAAGAAGGTGAAGTGCTTGATGATTCTTATATGGTCTTTCAAGTACGTGGTGACAGCATGGAGCCAACTATACCGGACGGAGCTAAAATTCTTGCTCGCAAAATAGAAGAAGGTTTGTGGGAAAGCGCGTCAGGAGTTGTGAGTATTGTATATGGGAAAACACTTTCAGTCAAGCGGATATTAAAAAACAGTCTTTTCTTGGATAATGTGCTGACTTTAAAGGCTGATAACCCCAAGCATGGCCAGTTAGATGTCGAGAGAAGAGAAATAAGGGGGATGTGGCAAGCATTACGCATAATAAGTCAAAAGATTATTTGATATGGAAGAAAGGGCTATTGACAGATTACGAAAATTTGCAAGGTATGCACGTGATAAGGGAGTTGTCAAAGGCGAGAACTCGTTTGAGGCTTATTGTGAATTATCAAATAGATACATTTATAATTCCATAAGGAACGGGAAGGGGGCTATTGGAACTGATATAATAGCTCGTATTGTGGATAAGTTCCCGGAATTGAATGTGAAGTGGCTTTGTACTGGCAAAGGGAATATGATTGAGACGGATATTGATGCGAATGTCAACTACAAAGCAGCTTATGAAGGTGCGATGATGCAGATAGAAGCACTGCATAAAATTATAGAAGAAAATAAGCGGAGATGATATAAATATGATACCATTAATATATTTTTAATAAGTATTTTATTGATTATCAGTATAATAGTAAAATGTGTTAGTCCCGTACGCACCGCTTCTTAAGAAAGTAAAAAAGTCTTTGATTACATTGATAATCAAAGACTTTTTTTTTATGCATTACACGAAACCAAGATCGCTAACAGCTACAGTCTACGACTAAGACTGACGGATATCTTAAACATTCTGTTACCCGCCATCGGACATCAGACCTATAAAGTCATATATAAAAAAGATAATAATTCACTGCATCATCTGGGTTATTCAATTTTAAATAGCACCTTTGCATACATAAAGAAAATAGAATGATATATGAAAGAAGTAATTTTTGTATTATTAAATGAGTTCGCCGACTGGGAAGGCGCATTTATAGCTGCCTGTCTAAATCAGGGTGTTATGCCCGGAAGTCCTGTTCCTTATAAAGTGAAAACCTTGTCTATAACCAAAGAGCCTGTCTCTTCAATAGGGGGATTCAGAGTATTGCCTGATTATGATTTGAAAGATATGCCGGAAGATTATGCAGGTCTGATATTAATTGGCGGCATGAGCTGGTTTTCACCAGAAGCTGAATTAATAGTCCCGCTGGTAGAAAAAGCTATCAAAGATAAGAAAGTGGTTGGCGGAATATGCAATGCTTCCGTTTTCCTTGCTATGCATGGATTTCTCAATAACGTAAAGCATACGAGTAATACAATCGATTATCTGAAACAACATGTCGGAGAGAGATATACAGGTGATTCGAACTACGTTGATCAGCAAGCTGTAAGAGATGGAAAGATCATAACCGCTAACGGAACCGGACAACTGGAATTTTGCAGGGAAATACTATATGCATTAGAAGCTGATACAGCCGAAGCAATAGAAAAAAGTTATCTGTTTTATAAAAACGGATTCTGTCCGGAGTAATAAAAGCAAGGTTAAGTTTAACAATTACCGGATAACTAACATTAGATATAAAAATAGCCTCATACCCAAATAGACAAAACATACGGAGAACATCGGGATAATAAAGTTCCATTTTTCGCTACGTTCCAATATTCCGAATCGTCAGAAGAGATTAATCTTTCCTGACGATTCTTTTCTAAACATCTTCCGCCTACATATTCCCTCTATTATAAATTAATCAGAAAGTTAACCATTTCAGGGTCATAATGGGAGAAGAACAGACTTTCTTTTTTATCGAGTCCGGCAATCTCTTCCATATCCTTTACGGACAAGGTGAAGTCAAATACATCGAAGTTTTCTATCATGCGTTCCTTGCGAGTCGATTTCGGGATAACGATGATATCACGCTGAATAAGAAAGCGCAGAGCTACCTGTGCAACCGATTTTCCATACTGTTCTCCGATTGCTTTCAATACTTCATTAGAGAAGAAATTATTGCGTCCTTCTGCAAATGGCCCCCATGACATGACCTTCGTATCGTATTTCTTCATAATCTCCTGCGGTTTCACTTGCTGGTTGAAGACGTGTGTTTCAACTTGATTCACCGCCGGTTTAATCTCACAAAATTCTGCCAGATCAATGAAACGGTCCGGATAGAAATTGCTGACACCAATGGCACGAGCTTTTCCGGCCTTGTAAGCCTCTTCCATGGCACGGTATGTACCATAGTAATCATTGAAAGGCTGATGAATAAGCAACAAATCAACATAATCACTTTGGAGCTTACGCAAGGATTCGTCAATAGAAGCTTTTGCTTTTTCGTATCCACCGTTCGAAATCCATACTTTCGTTGTGATAAACAGTTCTTCACGTGGTACACCGCATTTCCTGACTGCATTACCCACTCCTTCTTCATTATAATATGCCTGTGCAGTATCAATAGAACGATAACCGACACTAATAGCATCCAGCACACAGCGCTCACACTCTTCAGGAGTTACCTGATATACACCATAGCCTAAAATCGGCATTTCAACACCGTTGTTCAATCTTACTGTTTCCATAAATGCACTATTTTAATTATTAAACTCAATACCTCCATACTTATCAATAACAAGATCAATAGTTGAATTGATTTTATTACAGTACAAAATTAAGGAAGAAACATACATCTGACAGTAGATAAATTACGGGTTGTTCAACCATTATTACTGATTCTATTCAACAGCGAAACTTTCCGACTTAAAGTTACTGTAAAACCTTCCGGAAATCGCTGTAAATTTTAAAACACAATAATCGGGGTCCGTCACTCCTTCGGGATAGTACATCGTATCCCCTTCCTGCCATATCATCTCTTTACTGGCAGGATCGGTCAGCACTTCCATAGTACCGCGCAGCATCACCCCTCTAAAGAACCGCGTATCACAAAAGTAAATACAGGCATGATTGTTCTCACGATATTGGGCCACACGCATTGACGAAGTATTTGTAGTCAGATAAATCGTCTTTATCCCTTCCCTCTTTCGGGGTTGTAACATAGCTTTCATATTAGGAAATCCTTCACTGTCTATGGAACCGATAAAGGCCGTTTTCAGCTTATCAATCATGTTCCCTACTGTTTTTTCCGCATCTCTCATCGTTCAATAATTTTAATTGGTTATTATCTGATGCGAAAGTAGGGATATAGAAGACAATCAGTGCAACAGAAAGAAAGGGAGAAATATCACTTTTTACGGTTTATGCGTTCTTCGATAAAGTAATGGCGTTGTTCCAGTATATTGCCGGAAGCTACGGATAAAATAAGAGACAGTTGAGAAATGAAGTTCAAACGCAATATCCGATATAGGGAAATCTGTATAAGTAAGCAGTCTCTTAGCCTCATCCATTACTTTATTCCGGATATATTGCTTCGCACTAATCCCTTTTGTAGAGGTTACAATCTCATTCAGATAATTCGGGGTAATACAAAGTTTATCCGCATAATATTGAACAGAATGCTGCTCTTTCAGATGGCTCTCAACCAACTTCATAAATTTGTCAATATGGATATTACCAACCTCTTTGGATGTAGTTTCTTCTTCCATATTCACTTTCTTATATTCCCGGTCCAACAACATCAGGACTTCATAAAGTAATGCCCTTAATACATACACATCATTCTGTCTGTACGAATCAATCTCCGTTTTAATATTGTGCAATATCTGAAGGATACGCATATAAAGTTCATCCGGCAACTGTAATTTGGATGATGTCTTTCCCGACTGGAAGAATGAAAGATGCTGCACAAAGAGAGAATCCTTAAAAAGAGAAGATAAAAACTCATCTTCAAAGATCAAAGCATAACCATTGACTATGTGGCGGGTATCCCAGTTCCGAATCTCTCCCGGTTTAGAGAAAAACACATCACGGGAAGCCGCCTCGTTAGTCTGATTATCTATCGAAAACTTGCCCTCCCCTTCTGTGACAAACGTGATATCATAGTAAGTCAGCGTGTGGACAGAACTCTGAGAGAGGAACTTCTTTACGTATTTCAGTTCGACGACATCTATCAAAAGTTCACTTCCATACTTATTCTTATAGAAAGTATATCGGGGAATCAGATTTTTCATTTCAATTACAAAAATAATATTCCTTATCAAATGATCCAAAGACTTTCCGGTTTTGAGAAGCACCGGGGTAAGAATAGACTATTCAACAAGGAATATCTTCAAATATAGAGAATGAGACATTTCTTATTTACAGCTTCCGGCCAGATATCCCAGACTTGTCACATCGGCCCCTAAATAATAAGTAATGTACTTCAAAGGGACTCTGTACAGAATATCGGGAATTTCTGATAATAAAGAAAGGTATCTTTCCCTGATCGTCAGTTTACGTGCATTCACACTCATTTCCTCTTTAAGGTAAAACTGATATTCCATCATCTGACGAATCAGATTGGAAAACGTGATGGACGTTGCACACAATTCCTCGATCTCATCTTCGCTGATGTAATAGGCCACACACCTTGTCAGTGTTTTGACAGAATGCTTACTTGTATTGTAGCACAATATAGCGTCACCTTCGGACAGGAATCTGACGGTTTTGTCCTCTCCCTGCTGGGTAGTAAATGTATGCAGGATACCGGAAACGATAATGTACAAGCTCTGCTCGGGCATTGTAGCAGAAGCAATCGTTTCTCCTTTATCCAGATACACTCTTTCCATGCGAGCCAACAGCTCTTTCACTTCCTTTTCTTCAACCTGATACTCAAAACAGAGTTTCTTCAAATAAGCTTCCATACAAATTGATTTTAGTTAATATATCCACTTAAAACACCTAATTCGACATAGCAGGCATCATGGTGCCTTTCAAATAAACTTTCTTCCGGGTATATCTTAAATACCAGATACAGATCAACAATGAAACCACTGTTGAAAGAGGTGGTGCAAAGCCCATGATAAACAAGGAAGAACTGTCTATCTGACTAAACCAGTACGACAACGGAATCCGGAACAGGAAAGTCGCTATCAGACTGTGAATCATCGGGAACAATGAATTTCCCTGTCCGCTGAAGTAAGAGTTTATACAGAACACAAAACTTACAACGATACAGTCGATACTATATCCCCGCAGATACTCCGCCGCCATTGATACCACCGCCGCATCTTTGGTAAAGAACGCGGTAAGCGTTTCCGGCAGGAATTGTGAATACACACAAACCGATACACCGAAAACAAATGCAATTCCTATCCCCGAAGCCAGACAGCGGTTCATCCGTTGTATAAGTCCGGCTCCGTAGTTCTGTGCCGTCATCGTCGCTACTGCCGATGAGATTGCCATCGGAGGCAGCATGGCAAACACTATAATTTTCTCTACGACACCCAAAGAAGCCGATGCGATCACTCCCATCTGATTGACTATAACGGTGATGATCAGAAACGAGATATTGATCAGCGCATCCTGCAACGCAATAGGCGCTCCCAATGTCATGACTTTCTTGGCCAGGTTCCGGTTCAGCCGGATATCTTTCCGGGTAAACTCAAAATGAAATCCGTGCCGATATAAGAACCAAAGAGAGATCATGAAGCTGACTCCCTGCGCCGTTATGGTGGCAACTGCCGCTCCTGTGGCTCCCAAATGGAAATATCCTACCAGTATAAAATCGAGTACAATATTAATCACACACGCCAGCGCTACAAAATAAAGCGGCGTCTTGGAGTCTCCCAACCCGCGCAAAATACCGCATACGACGTTATATCCTACTATAAACAATATCCCGGCCGAACATACAAGGATGTAACTTTTCGTATCCGCCATCGCCTCTATCGGCGTATGCATTAACTCTGCTATCCGACCATGAAAAACCACCATGACCAAAGTAAGCAGCACCCCGATTATTGAAAACAACCATACAGACGAACCGATGGTGAAAGCTACTTTCTTGTCATCCTTTGCTCCGGTAGCGATGGCAATCAAAACGGTTGTTCCTGTCGTAATGCCAAGAATAATCCCCGTGATTGTCTGCATCACCTGACTGCCGATGGCTACAGCCGCCACACTTGCAGAATCATCGTATTGTCCCACCACAAAAAGGTCGGCCCCGCCATAAAGTGCCTGAAGCACATTGGCAATCAGAAAAGGAACCGCAAATTGCAGTAATACTTTCGGAACACTCCCTTGTGTCAAATTTAACTCCTTCATAGTTTTTCAATACTTACTCCTCTTATCTTACTTGTTACAAAATAAAAAAGTGCCGGACAAGCTGAATGATTCACACCATTCATCTTATCCAGCACTATAATTATCTATTATAGCACCCTCCGATGAGGATTTTCTATGCCTGTCCCTATTTTTGGGGTGCAAATATGGGCTTTGTTTTCATAACTACCAAATTATAATCGATAATTATTTTTTTATGATACCATAAGGTATCAATGTGATACCAATTTCAGACCTACAATGGAGCAAATCAATGTGAAGATGAAGAAAATTCTGCCCCAGCTTGCCGGCTCTTTAAAGAAAAAGATACCGATCAGCACCGTACCGGCGGCACCGATACCGGTCCATATAGCATAAGCCGTACCAACGGGCAATGCTTTGGTAACCCTTATCAGAAGGAGCATACTGACACACAGGGATATCAGCAGTCCGAATGACCACATATATTTCTCTGCTCCTACTACTCTGTTTATTTTTCCCAGACAGAAAGTAAAGACCAATTCAAGGCATCCTGCCAAAATCAAAAGAATCCAATTCATAACACTTCTTTTTTTTGATTGCAAAGGTCATGAATTTCCGGCGCCCTTCATTTTACATTTGTAAAAAAGGGATTTTACAAAGTTTAAAAAATCATCTTATCTTCGCACGGATTCTGCTTAGATTGACCTGTGAGATGCCTAAATAGGAAGCTATAATACCCAATGGCACACGTTGAAGTATATCGGGATATTCGGATATCAGTTCCTGATACCTCTCCAATGAAGTTTTGAATTGCCTTGATATAAACAACTTTTCCGATTTGATGCATTCTCTCTCGGAAAACTTCCGTCCCCAGTTGGCTATATGTATATCTTCCAGATAGAGATTGTGCAATTTATCGACACTGAGTTCATACAGGACACTGTCTTCCAAAAGTTCAATATTCTCATATCCTGCCCGATTATCATGAAGAGTTTGCAGAGGGAAGATTGCATCCCCTTCTTTCCCGAACCAGAAGGTAACCTTCTTATCCGACTGATAGGTATAGGCATGCAGCATCCCTTTCTTCATCAGATAGAACTTAGAGTTTTTATGATTTGCCCGGAACAGATGGAAGCCTTTAGGATAGGCTACTTCGGGAGCATCACTCAGTAAAGCCTCCTTTGAGGCATCCGGCAACTTGTAAATAGAGTCTATGATATCATTTATATCCATAAGCTGTTTTATTTCAATCGTTTTGCTACCCTTTTCAGCATAGAACGGATGATGACTTTATGAAAAGGACGAATAAAGAAGAAGTACAACCGGCCCAGTCGGTTATTGAACTTTACAACGGTCGTGATTGTAAACGTCTGCCCGCCGGGCTCCTTCTCTCCACACCATAATGAAGCATGAAACGTCAGGTGTTTATCGGGCATACCGAAAACAACTTCCTGTGCATTCTGCTCACATATCGTATCGGCAAAGCGCATACCAACTTCCAGACCTAACGGTTTGACTATCGCATTCCTTAACTTCATCAACCCATTCACCCAGCCCGGAGAGTGATTAAAAGCCATATCAAAGAACTCGTCGGAAGTGATTGCTTTTTCACTGACTACGTTCCTTGAAAAAGAATCGCAATAATCTGCCGGAAGATAGCCGGCTATCAAACTGTCTTGGGGTATATTCTGCTCTTTCATCATCTTCGGCCATACCTTAATAGTATGGTTTGCCAAAAGTAGTCACTTTAGACAGACAAACAATGACTTTGCCCGATTTTCTGCTATCACCTCCTGTCTGGACGACAGATATTACTATTACTTATTCACAAACAGAAGGGCATAAATGAATATATACAGCAAGGGCTGCCCTTTTACGGAGCAGCCCTCACCATTCTATTTACATCTCTTGTTTTTAGTCTTCAATCGTACATATACTTACACGATTCCAATCCGGTTCGGTAAACATGTCACCTACGCCCTGACCTTCGGCAGTGATACGAGAAGCATTGATCTTGTATTTATTGACCAGAATAGTCTTTACGGCTTCCGCACGTGCAGCGGCAATTCTTGCATTGACTTCAGCACTACCTTCCGGAGAAGCATACCCCTTGATGACTACTTTTGCATCAGCATATTTCTTCAGATAAGAAGCTACGCGTTCCACATTCGGCAACTGTGAAGCATCAACCGATGATTTACCCTGTCTGAAAGTAATGATAGATTCAGGAACACGGGCAGTTTTCACTACAGTCTCCACCGGAACGACCTTGGTACGGCATTCTTCCAGTTCTTGCTGCAATCCGCTGATTTTTTGGTTGGCGCTGTTGAGTTCGCCGTCCTTATTGTTCACTTGTCCGCGGAGAGCATTGATAGAAGCATTCAAATCGTCGATTTCACCCTGATTGTAAACTCTTACTTCGGTGAAGTAACGGTTTCCTGTACTGCTCTTGAAGTGATAAGTCAGTCCGGCAGTCAGTTCAAATGCTGCATTATTGGCATTGAAACGGCTCTTTGCCTGATTAAAGTCCCCTTGCATATCATATACGATGGCAGGTTTCAGTCCCAATGTCCAGGCCTTGCTTTCGCCTAGATTAAAGTTCAGATTCAATCCGAAACGGGTTGACCATGAGTTCTGGTCGCCATCACCATTCACATAATAATGTAACCATCCCGCACCGGCTACTGCCTCCACTTCAAACAAACGAGGAGTGCCGTTGTAACCAGCAAACAGGTTCATCAGATTCACTTTACCCAACAGGCTGACATCTGAGGCATCAAAAGCTGTTTTACTTGGAGTGGTATTGATATACCCCATACCCTGAAATCCTAAACCGAAGACAGGAGTCAACTGTTTGGAAAGACCAACTCCGAAAGCCGGACGTGCATTCTTAAAGAAAGCGCTGTGAGTGAGAGGAGTGATTGCACCTGCATTTACTTCTACAGACCAATTATCTGCAAACTTTGTACCTTCTACAACAGATTGGGCTTTTGCTGTAAATGCGCCCAATACCATAGCTAATAGAATAATAGATTTCTTCATAATCATACGTTTTAAATTGTAATGTTTCATTTGCTAAATCATTAGAAATGTTTTATTTGCTCATGCCTAACTTTTTAGTTCATCATTTATTTCGTTATTCACTTTAAACAACATACAATATGAATTATTAGTTCACGGAGCAAGAGGCGAATTAACATCTATTTTGTTTCTTAGGAATATTAAAAATAGACCTATAGATGAGATAATGAACATCATACAAGCTAATAACACAGAATATGCAGTGAAAGCAGAGGTACAAAAATAAAATCGGCTGCAATTTCCATCAGCAATTATCGAAAGAAAAACAATAAGGGTCATGATGCAGCAATAAGATGCAGTCCGGTCATAATTTCATTCACGAAGAACAGTAGATACGAAAAATGGATTTCATATTAACAGTTTAAACTTATCCATAAAAAAGAGGTTTCCAGCACAAAGTAGCACTCAAAAAGAGGTTTTACTCCATTCTTTTAAAGAAATGAACGCTCCCTCACCGACCAACGGTCCGTTGGTTTAAAACCAAGGCAGGGTTTCATTTAAAGGAAAGACGCTTACCATTGCTTGTTATAATGCATATAATGATTATTTAGATGCAGAAATATGTCCGAAAGCTGCATATTATTTCATTATTCTATGCACTTTTTTCTCTATTTGATGGAATTTATACTCATCGAGGCCAATGCAATTATTAAAAATGGAACATACATCATATTTATCCTTCCTCCACCAGCCAGCGACTCACGTTGCGTTCTTCCTTGCTGAACTCCGCGCCTATTTTCACCATGCGGCATCCATCAGCCCTCCCAACTACATAGTTACAATTCAAGTCCATTTTTCAGTCCTTCAATATCAGAGTAATCCTCAGCATTAAAATTGAAATTAAGATGCAGTACAGCATGCTCGTTCCATTCAGTTTCATACTGCTCGATGGCTAGTCCTTCAAAAAGTTCTTTCTTTCCACAAAAATACGCTTCCAGTGTGGAAAGCAACAAACTTTTGCCAAAACGACGCGGGCGACTCAGGAAATACGGATTGCCCGTGGAGGCTAGTTCGTAGACAAATGCTGTTTTATCAACATATAAATAACCGTCACGACGAAGTCTTTCAAAACTCTGTATTCCGATAGGAAGATTGCGGCGAAGGCCTTTCAAACGGTCAATGATATCCATAATTTCTTCTCTTTAATAAGTGAGTCCTTTGTAAGGATAACAAATCTTACAGTGAATCGGTTATCCGACAACGGTTTTATTATCCTGCTCTACGAAGTTCCCGACAAACGGGAGATATGCATAGAAAAATTACTTAAGCATAACATCAGCTATTATTACCATAAGTACGTGGATTTCTGTTCTTCAAGGAAAGAAGATACGAAAAAAGGGAACAAGTTACTACATAAACATAGATCACGTTTATTATAAATTCTGTGACCGTTTATTATAAACGTCCCCTTCGTTTATTATAAACTCAAAAATAAAAAATCATGGGAAATGAATTAAAATTATGCAACAAAAAAGGTTGCAAACTCCATAAAGTTTGCAACCTTTGCTCTATATTTATCCTTCTGATCTCTAGAACGAGCTAAAGAAATATGTTATATTAGTCCTAATATTATACCATTTATCATTCGTTTTACACTCATATTTTATCTATTTTTTCATTCATTATTCATTGGTTTCATACTTTCCCGAACTACAAATATACAACATAAAAAAGCATTTGTCAAGTCCCAAACAGATTTTAACCGCCTGCTTTCCGGGAATATGAACGTCTTTGTTATTTTTCCGGAATCACTTCATTCAGGCAGGCTATAGCGTTGAGAGTACGTGGATAGCCGATGTAAGGCAAAAGCTGCGTCACGACAGCCAGCAAAGTATCTTTATTATTACCTACATTGACATTTCCCTGTATGTGCCCTTTCACCTGTGATTCACAGCCTCCCAAGGAAACAAGGATGGAGAACGTCAGTAGTTCCCGTGTCTTCACGTCCAGTCCACCGCGTGTCTGGTAGTCTCCGAAGCAGTTGGCGGAGAGATAACGCTGGATATGCTTTTGGTTTTCGGGAGCATTTTTATGCATTTGGTCGATCCGTTCGCCGAAAATGGATTTCTGCAACGCCAGTCCTTTGTCGAAACGGGTTTCGGCAGAAACGACCGCTTGTCCCTCTAAAGGAAGACGTACACCGTGGGCAAGCAGCGCCTCATTAGTGATGCCGACAAAGTCCATCACTTTAGCCATGCCTGCATAGGCTACTGCCTGGTAAAGGATTTCCTTTATTTCTATCGGAGTAATACCTGCATTGAGAGCGCTTTCAAGCATCATCCGGTATTCGGTCTGTGCCTGTGAGGCAATATTGGATGCCAATGTTACCATGAGCCGGGTTTTAGTATCCAGGTTGCCGTATTGCTGCACCTCCTTTGTGAAATTGCCGAATATTGCATCCAGTTCGGGGTCGGTGGCGCTTAATCCGGTTCCTCCGTTATCTTTCGTAGCTTCGGCATACTGCTGGTCGTCTACCTGTTCCAGCCAAATATTCTTGTTGGTCTGCGGATTGCAGCCGATAGCCAGATGCGAAAACCAACTATCGGGGGCGGCACCGTGCCAATGTTCTATGTCCGGTGCTATTTCAACCACATCACCGGGGAGCAGGCGGCGTGCCGCTTTGCCACGTTCCTGATAATACCCCACACCCCCGACAGCAATGAGGATTTGTCCGCCCGTATGGCTGTGCCAGTTATTTCGGCAGCCGGGTTCAAAAGTAACGTTGGACATGGGTACATTCAAGTCTTTATTACCGGTCAGCGGTGCCAGCCAGGATTCTCCTGTAAAATATTGCTTGAATCCCGTATTTTCCTTTCCCAACGGAAATGCGCTGATGTTCTGAGGTACTTCTTCTTTCTTCATACTCTGTGCATTTATAGATTGCATCGGAATTTGCAGAAATCCGATGACTGTTACAAAAATAAAAAATAATTTTCTCATACTGTGACGTCCATGGTTTATTATTTAAGAACTCTCTGATAATGCAAAGTTAGCTGTTCTGATCCAACTCTTTATAATACAAATTACGGATATAAAAACCAAAATTACAGATTTATAGTACTGCCTATCATTTACTTCATCTTCAGTCCGGGAATGAGTGGCGTAGCATCAATCAGTTCGAGCATCTGCACCATATCAAGTGTACCTTCTTTGTACTTCTTAAAATGAGGTGTGGCAATATGACTCTTATAGGCCGCTTCATCGGCATAGATTTCAAGAATAGTCACGTGGTTGGGGCGTTCTTTCTCCGCTACGGCATACAGTACCAATACGCCCGGTTCCAACCGCATCGAGACTTCGATCTCCTCTTTCAGATAAGCATTGTACTCTTCCAGCCGTTCCGGATCGATTATGATGCGTGACAACCGCACCATATTGTTCTCGGCGGCGGATGGTTCGACCGGTCTGATTACGTTTGCCGAAGCGGTTGCTGCAAACAATAGAAAAATAATCAGTAACTTCTTCATTTTGCTAATTTATTGTCGTTCGAATTTCACTGCCACATTGCCCGGAACGTTCAATGCATCTATTCCGTTACCGTCAATGCGCCCAATCTTTATCAAGTCATTGCTTTGCGACCCGCTTTTACAGAAGATCGCCACATTATTCCACGGCACATAGATTGTAATATCACCGGGCACAGGTGCACAGCCACGGGGCACTCCTGCCGTAGTCAGTGCAGGCGACGGATAGAAAATTTTCTCTGTGATATTATTATAATCATTCAGCGTCACTTCAAGCGGCAGACGTGAAAGAAAGTCCTGCGCCGCGGCATTGTCTTCCATCGTAGCAGTAATGGTACGGTTACCGACTGTAATCTTCACATTCGTAGAAGTAGACGGATAATTGTTTTCCCGACTCGCACCGAGTGTTTCGAGCCATGTCCGTATCCGGTTTCCCATCTGCGAAAGTGTCGAAGAAGTCAGAAGCAATGTTTCGGTGAAAGTGGCACCGGAGCAAAGTGTCCGCGCCTCGTCAACTGATGCAGAGATGCCGCTGCTGCCACTGCTGGCAAAAAGAGCGATACGCTTACCTGCAAGTTTCGAAGCATGATTATGCAGGAATGTCTGCATCGGTGTGGCCATGCTACCGTACCAAATCGGATAGCCGACAAACACGATATCATAGTTGCCGAAATCTTCAACCGAAGTTTTAATCGCCGGATAATTCCCCTGACGGATAGCAGCCAGTTCTTCCTGTGCACGGTTGAGCATCCCATTATAATCGCTTTCATAAGGTGTTTGCGGTTCCACTTCCAGGATATCGCAATCGAGTGTTTGCTGAATCTGTTGCGCCATACGCTCCGTGCTGCCGGTGCGCGAACAGTAAAGTACCAGATATCGCCCGTTACCGCCCGGAATGGGGTTTGTCGGGTTTGTAGAATCGTCCTCGTCTCCACCGTCGGAATTTCCCGGTTGTCCCGGCTGTTCCGGAAGAATCGGATCAGCGTTTGAGCCGTCGCAAGCCGCCATCGGCATCATCGTCAGCATCATCAATGGAATTAATAGAATCTTTTTCATATTACTATCTCTTTTCAATGTTAAATTACCGGTTACAAAGTTACGGGGAATGGTCCAGCCCGGATGTAGACGATTTACGGATATTTATACCCCAATCATGGATTTTGATGGGAGAGTAAAAATTTTAAAGAGAAAAGAATTATATTTGTAACGCATTAAAAAAACAGATTGTGATATGGAAGAGAATACTAAAGAAATGATTGTAATAGACAGCGTTGACCGTTACAACGAAATCTTCGGGCTTGAAACCAGACATCCGTTAGTCAGCATCATCGATCTGGCCAAATCCACTACGTGGCCCACACGTGCGTGGTTTCGTTACGAAGTATATGCACTATACTTGAAAAATGTAAAATGTGGTGATATTAAATATGGGCGCCAATATTACGACTATCAAGACGGAACCATTGTCTGTTTCGCTCCCGGACAAATCACCGACCTGGAAATGCTGCCAAATATTCAACCCAACGCGCATGGTATTCTTTTTCATCCCGACCTTATACGTGGCACTGCGCTCGGACAAGAAATAAAGAAATACTCCTTCTTCTCCTACGAAACCAACGAAGCACTCCACATTTCCGAAGAAGAGCGGCAAACAGTGATGGACTGCCTGCAAAAAATCACCATCGAACTGGAACATTCCATCGACAAACACAGCCGCCGACTAATCTGCGCCAACATAGGATTGCTGCTCGACTACTGTATGCGCTTTTACGAACGCCAGTTCGACACACGAAACGGAGTAAACAAAGACATCATTGTCCGCTTCGAACATCTGCTCAACGAATATTTCGAAGGAGATGCCCCGCAAAACCAAGGGTTGCCATCGGTCAAGTACTTCGCTGATAAAGTATTCCTTTCCGCTAACTATTTTGGCGATATGGTGCGCAAACAAACCGGTAAAACCGTCTCCGAATATATCCAGGATAAAATGATTGAACTGGCAAAAGAACAACTCATGTCTTCGAACAAGACTATGAGCCAAATTGCTTACGAAATCGGATTCCAGTATCCGCAGCACCTTAGCCGGATGTTCAAACGGATTGTGGGGATGACGCCGAATCAATTCCGCTTAACGGGATATTGCCGTTGATTTCATTTTGTTACGTTTCCGGCTAATCAACATCACCCCCAGCAGAATCACCAGCAAACCGGAAAGCTGAACGAAGGTAACTTGCTCATTTCCAAAAGATACTCCTAAAAGGACTGCTATAAAAGGATTGACATAAGCATGTGTACCCACTTCTGCCGCCGGGCGTACTTTCAAGAGCCAGACATACGCCGAATATGCCAGTAAAGAACCAAAAGAAATCAAATAAAGCAAGGAGAACCAGCTTGTGACCGAAACTGTACTCAAATCGGCTTCCCGAACATCTCCGTTCACAACAGCACAAATCCAGAACATCACACTGGCAAAAAGCATTTGCCACGCAGAACCTGCAAAAGCATTCACTTCTTCCTCACGGGAAGAACGGTACTTGGCATACAGTGTTCCCAAAGCCCAGGATATACATCCGAAAACAAGGAGCAAGATACCACGCTCACTTTGCGGATGCAACCATTCTGCATTGAGCTGCTCCGCATAAAGCATTACTACTCCGCCGAAGCCAATCCCTCCGCCTGCTATCGTAAGGGGATTGCGGAAATTAGTACGCCACATGGGGACATCCAAAAGTAAAATCCAAAGTGCCGTAGAAGAAGCTATAATAGCAACGAGGCTACTTGTCAGATAGCGCTGTGCCAGCATAACGACAGCCATATCTACAAACAACAGAACAATACCGCTAACGGCAGAACGCTTTACCAGGCTTTTCTTAAAGATTTGTTCTCCCCGTAAATAACAGATTCCAAGAAGTATCAGCCCTGCAGTCGTAAACCGCAGTGCTCCGAGCAGAAAAGGTGAAAAATCTTTCAAAGCCACCCCTATAAAAAAATAGGTGGAGCCCCAGACTACATAAATGAGGAAATAAGCGATGATAACACCCGGCAAATTCCTCTTTGAGGGATTCTGACTTTTCATATCACTTCTTTTTATTTGTATTTACGGGGAGTGAGAAGGGGAACCTATTAATAAACTGACAATTATTTTATTATTTCAATGCCCGCCTCAATCTGTTTAATCCTTCTATCAACCGCTGTCGCGGACACGCGATGTTAATACGGATAAACCTTTCGCCAGCCTCTCCATACAGATTGCCTTCGTTTACCCAAAGCTTTTCCTTCTCCAACAGAGTTTTCACTATATCCTCCGACGATTGTTTCAAAGCCGAGCAATCTACCCATACTAAGTAGGTACCTTCCAATGGCAGCACCGGAAATTCGGGAAGATATTCATCAAAGTAAGCCCTTAAATAATGGTAGTTGGCAAACAGGTATTGGTTAAGTTCTTCCAGCCATTCTTCCCCGTCATTGTAAGCAGCTATCAAGGCTTCAACGCCAAACGGATTTACATCACAGACTTCATTGATATTGATTGCCTTGTCTATTTGCATTCGTATATCCGTATCAGCAGAAACAATATTGGCAATCTGAAGCCCCGCCAAATTAAAGGCTTTACTAGGCGAGGTGCAAGTAACGGAATGCATCAAAAACTCTTCTGAGACAGATGCAAAAGGGATATAGGTGTGTCCCGGAAAGACAAGTTCGCAATGAATCTCGTCCGCTACTACCCATATATTATTCCGAAGACAGATTTCTCCCAAGCGAGTCAGTTCCTGCTTTGTCCAGACTCTTCCGGCAGGATTGTGCGGATTGCATAATAGCAGGACTTTTACACTCGGGTCAGCCGCCTTCCGTTCCAAATCGATAAAGTCTATCTGATACGTTCCGTTCATGTAAATCAATGGATTTGCAACAACCTCGCATCCGTTATTGCGGATGGAGGAGAAAAAGCAGTTATAGACAGGTGTCTGCACGATTACTTTATCACCGGGAGTTGTCAGCGCCTTGATGACAGCTGACAGGGCCGGTACTACTCCGGTCGTATAAATAATCCATTCTTTTTCAATCTGCCAGCCATGACGTCCGGCAAACCATCTTGTTATCGCCTCATAGTAAGCATCGGGCACACGCACATATCCGAAGATACCATGTTCCACCCGCCTTTTCAGTGCTTCCACCACAGAGGGAGCTGTACGGAAATCCATATCAGCTACCCACATTGGTAATACATCCGCATCTCCGGCAGAATCCCATTTATAGGAATTTGTACCTCTGCGTGGAACAATTTCATCGAAGTTGTACTTCATATATTTCAATCAAAACAAGTCAGTCCGTCCCAAAGTTTCAATTCGCAGTTTCCCGGAGCTTTGAGGTTCTCGTCCAGGATGATTGTCCCGAAACTTTCGGCAACAATGTTTCCCGTACGGGGATTCTTCACGCTGTGAACCGGGCCTTTAATCGTTGCCTTCACACTACTGTGTTCGAAAGCAAGATCGGCATCATCCGCCATTGTGCAGTTTTCCATTATCAGGTCGTGTGCATAACAAAGTGGCTGCGTGCCCGAGATCTTACAATTCACTAAACGTAAGTTTTTAGAATGCCAGCCCAAATATTCACCGTCCAATACAGAATCATATACAGTCACATTCTCCGTATTCCAAAATGCATCCTTCGAATGGATTTCAGCATGGCGGATTTCTACGTTCTTGCAATATTGGAAGGAGTAATTGCCATTCAATACAAAATTCTTGATGCGGATGTCTTCCCCATGTATAAAGAGATAGTCTCCTTTATCTATCTTCACATTGTTCAGTTCTACATTCCGGCAATACCAGAGTGTTTCCAAAGCATTGGGCAACTGTACATTTTCGAGTTCGACTCCGTCCATTTCGCGAAACATCTTCGGTGCTTCCACTAATGTATCCTTCATCTTCAGATTTCTGGAATACCAGAGTGCGGCACGTGCTCCTTCGGTAAAAAGGCAATTTTTAACTACAAAACCGTCATTATGCCAAAACGGATATTTTCCCTCGAAACGACAGTTTACCGCTTCTATATCACTGCACTCTTTCAGTGCCGATTCACCGGCATGAATGGTTACTTCTTCCAAATAAAGCCCGTGGGATGCGAACAAAGGACGTTCGCCTTCGTAATGTGTATTTTTAATTTGTTTCATGATTCGATTGTCTTTTATTTAAATAGTTATCTGTTTTTCCTGTTCATACTTATTTCTTCAGATATTCCTTAAAAAAGGATTCCAATTTATCAAATGGTATAAGCCCCACACGGTCGTAAAGGTCTACATGACCTGCACCAGGTACAATGTACAGTTCTTTGGGGTCGGCAGCCAGTCGGTAGGCATCTTCACTAAATTCGCGTGAGTGGGCATTTTCTCCGGTTATAAAAAGCATAGGACGGGGCGAAATAGTCTCAATATCTTCGAAAGGATAGAAATTCATGAATTTCACGTTGCTTGAAAGTGTAGGGTGTGTGGTAGTTGTCAGGGTTGCTCCTTCGGGAGTAAACTCTCCCCTCTGAGTGCGGTAGAACTCATAAAATTCGCGTTCTATCGGACCAGAGTTTTCTGTTATTTCATGTACAGTGCCGCCAGTATATTTAGTTTCTCCGCCCAGAAATTCCGCATAGCGCTGTTCTGCTGCCTCAGCCATGATTTGTTTCCGTTGTTCCAGAGTCAGCGCATGTTTCAGTCCGTTGCGGCTGGCTGTACCCATGTTGTACATGCTGATGGTTGCAATCGCTTTCAGACGAGGGTCTATCTTGGCCGCACTGATAGCGAAACTTCCGCTGCCACAAATTCCGATTACACCTATATTATTTCGGTCGATGAACGGACGTGTACCCAAAAAATCTACTGCGGCACTGAAATCCTCCGCATATACCTCCGGCAAAACAGCATTGCGCGGCTCACCTTCACTTCCACCCCAGAAGGATAAATCAATGGACAGCGTAACGAAACCACGTTCCGCCATTTTAGTAGCATACAGATTCGCACTCTGTTCCTTGACCGCTCCCATCGGGTGTCCGACAATGATGGCAGGATATTTCTCTCCCTCTTTCATGGTCTTCGGCAAAAACAGGTTGCCGGCTACTTTCATTTTATACTGGTTAGAAAAAGAAACCTTTTCTACCTTTACCCAATCACTTTTATAAAAGTTATCCGCATCAGCCTGTGCGAAAGAAAAACTGGTTCCAAGCATCATAATAAATACAACGGTTAATAATAATATTCGTTTCATATCTCTTACATTTAATTATTAATGAATTGATTGTCTACTTTCTACATTACAAAAATACGGTGAAATAAAGAGAGTGTTTGTAGATGAATTACTGACATTATTACCCCAATTACGGATTATATATTTTTCATCATTCCGTTGCCATATTCATTTTAACTTGTTTCTGTGAATGAGCTACACGAACTCTCAAATAAACAAACACAATACTGGCAATCAGGAAAAACAATGCACCGAATACAGAATAGCGTGTGCCCATTTCCGTGATGAAAGCTCCGCATACGGCTGTACCGATCGTTGTCCCCAAATTGGCAGAAGTCAGAAACATTCCGTTGGCAAAGTCGGGAGCTTCGGGAGCAGCTTCCGCGATCATATATTGCATATTATTACTTGCTATACCTGCCAATACACCTAAAATTAAAATAATGATTACCATAGCTGTAATCCACTCTCCTGTTATAAAGAGACATATATAGGAAACCAGCAATGCAAAAGGCATGATAATAATTGAACGCCGCGCATTTATCGATAATAGTTTTCCGGCAAGTACGTTACCTACAATATTAGCCAGACCATAGACCAATAATACAACACTAATCACACTGTATGATACTTCCGTCACTGTTTTCAGATAGTCCGACATATAACTAAAGAAACCGAACATAGCTCCATTAATCAAGGTGACGGCAATGATAGAGTTCCACATCACCGTTCTCTTCAATACGCTGAGTTGTGCACCATAAGATACTTTCTCCTTTACCGGCATGGAGGGGATAAACAAAATCGTAGCTATAAGAACCAAGGCATTTACAACTGTGAAAAACAGCATTGACATAGAGAATGAGACCTCACTAGCTATAAAGCTGGTCACCGGAACACCCAGCACCATACCGGCAGACACACCGACAAAAACCCTTGAAACAGCCTTTGGAGCCTTTTCCTTGCTGACTGATGCCGCCGCTACTGTAAAAGCCATCGAAACATATACCGGATGAAGAAAGGCGGGAAGTATCCGCGCAACCAATAGTACTGTAAAATTGGTAGTGAGCATGGATATAATATTACTCAGTGTAAACAATCCCAATGCCAGCAACATGACTTTCTTCCGGTTTACTCCCGAAAACAATAACGGAGTGACAGGAGCCGATGCAGCTACCACCAGTGCAAAGATACTCACCGTCCAACCTGCCTGCGGCACCGAGACATCAAAAGTTTCGGCTATTAGAGGCAGGATACCCACTACCCCCATTTCGGTATTTATAATACCAAACACACCGACCGTGAGGATAAATACGAGCAAACCGCCCGAATGAAGTTTTGATTGATTCTTTTGTTCCATATTAAATCTGCTATTTACAATTCCAATCCCATTTTATAGACATTTTCAAGATGTACCTTATCTATTTGCCGTGCCAGCTTTTCGCATCCGGTACAACCGCCGGCACAATATATTCCGACTTCATTCCAACCCAATGCCTGGCTCAGAAGCCGGAAATACTGCTTGGGTTGGTCAAAGGTGTTCTCATTATCGTCACCGGCTGTCATCAGTAATACCGTATCTTTCTGCGGATACTTGTCGTCGGCAGAGATGGCGTAAAGCCTGTCTATAAAAGCTTTTAACTGTGACGTGATTGTCCAGAAATACAAAGGTGAAGCCATGACCACTGTGTCACATTCTGCAAACAAAGGATATATATCCTGCATACCATCCCGAACTGCACATTGATGAGCGAGCCGCTGGCATACGCCGCAACCTCTGCAGCCTTCTATCCGCATACTGCCCAGATATACTTTGGTTACCGAATGTCCCCGTTCCACGAGTCCTTTAATATAAGCGTCGGTCAACCGGTCTGTATTACCGAGTTTTGTCCCCGCGCTCATTATAACAAGTACCTTTTTCATATTTCCACAATGTATTTTTTCTATTGTCCGGGGAAACGGACCATCTGCGGGTTCTTTATCATTCAGAAACCGACAAATCCCCGCCCCGCCTAACAGTAAACTTCCGGTTGCTATCATCGTACTTTTCAAGAAGCCTTTTCTATCCATATTCTTTATATAATTAGTTCCATATACTCAAGGTGATTCGACAGTACAAAGGTCGGAAGAATTAAGTGAAGGGATTGTAGACAGATTACGGGTATAATTACCCCAATTACAGATTATAGGTTTCCATCTTTCTATCACACAAGAACAGATATTATTATAGCATCCTATTTTGCTATTATATAATGATTACGCGTGCGCGATACCTATTACAACAGTATATTCAGGTAAAAAGAATCAAGCTTGCAAAAGAGCATATGGTTGATATAGAGGAAGTCGTATTTTATGTTTTATCAAGCCCATTTTTAGCGGAACTGTAATATAGGTAAAAGAATCCGTAATTCATATACAAACAGATTTCAAATCCGTCAGTATCTTTGCAGTGAAATAAAAATATAGGTATAAACATAAAAAAACAAATTGATATGTATTTAGAAAATATTTACTCTCCCGCAGACGTAAAGAAGTTATCGTTTCAGGAACTGAATGATTTAAGTCATGAAATCCGTGCATCACTCTTACAAAAACTGAGTGCACACGGTGGGCACTTCGGCCCTAACTTCGGAATGGTAGAAGCAACCATTGCCCTGCACTATGTTTTCAATTCGCCGAAAGATAAAATTGTATATGATGTGTCACATCAGAGTTATGTACATAAGATGCTAACCGGACGCAAAGATGCTTTTCTCCATCCTGCTGAATATGATCATGTATCCGGCTACTCAGAACCACAGGAAAGTGAACATGATTTCTTTGTGATCGGTCATACTTCTACTTCTGTCAGCTTGGCAAGCGGACTGGCAAAAGGACGTGACCTGACAGGCGGCAACGAAAATATCATCGCTGTAATAGGCGACGGTTCACTAAGCGGAGGCGAAGCCTTCGAGGGACTGGACTACGTAGCAGAGCTCGGTACTAACATGATTATTATTGTCAATGACAATCAGATGTCCATCGCCGAAAATCACGGAGGCTTATACAAAAATCTGAAAGATTTGCGCGACAGTAACGGTCAATGTGAATGCAATTTCTTCAAAGCGATGGGGCTGGACTATATGTACGTGAATGACGGCAACTGTGTGGAAGCACTGATCGAGGCTTTCTCCAAAGTTAAAGATATACAGCATCCGATAGTAGTCCACATCAATACATTAAAAGGCAAAGGTTACGAACCTGCAGAACAGGACAAGGAGACCTATCACTGGCGTACTCCGTTTGATCTAGAAACCGGAAAATCAAAAATGAACGACGACGCAGAAGATTATAGTGAAGTAACCGCTCAATATCTGCTGAAAAAGATGAAAGAAGACAAGCGTGTAGTTACCATTACTTCGGGCACCCCCGCTGTTTTGGGCTTCACTCCCGACCGTCGTCAGGAAGCAGGCAAGCAGTTTGTAGATGTCGGTATTGCCGAAGAGCATGCAGTGGCACTTGCTTCCGGTATCGCAGCCAATGGCGGAAAACCGGTTTACGGAGTGTACAGCACCTTTATACAACGTTCTTACGACCAGCTATCGCAAGACCTCTGCATCAATAATAATCCGGCAGTTCTGTTGGTATTCTGGGGGACGTTATCCGGTATGAATGATGTAACTCACCTCTGTTTCTTCGATATTCCACTTATCAGCAATATCCCCAATATGGTCTATCTGGCACCTACCTGTAAGGAGGAATATCTCGCCATGCTGGAATGGAGCATCCACCAAAATGAGCATCCGGTAGCTATCCGTGTACCTGCCACAGATGTAATCAGTTGCGGTGAACCGGTGGAATCCGACTATAGCAATCTCAATCGTTATAAAGTCGCCCACCGTGGCTCCAAAGTAGCAATCCTTGCATTAGGCTCCTTCTTCGGATTAGGGCAATCGGTTCTGTCACTGCTGAAAGAAAAAGCCAACATTGATGCCACCCTTATCAATCCCCGCTACATCACAGGTGTGGACAGCGAACTGATGGACGAACTGAAAGCCGACCACGAATTAGTGATTACACTGGAAGACGGAGTTCTGGATGGTGGTTTCGGTGAAAAGATTGCCCGTTACTATGGCGCTACAGATATGAAAGTGCTCAACTACGGAGCTAAAAAAGAATTTGTAGACCGTTATGATATACAGGAACTGCTTCGTGCCAACCATCTGACGGATGAACAGATCGTAGAAGATATCCTATCACTCATTGGCTGATAAGTCAAAACCAGTTCATTATATATTTCATGTAGGTTGATGTATCCGTTCGTTATGGGATCACATCAACCTACATTCATTTTCACTTAAATCCATAATCCCTTCCGATAATTGAGAGGAGTCTGCCCCATATTCCTCTTGAAAAACTTACAGAAACCGGCAGCATCACTAAAGCCAAGCCGGGAAGCAATATCCCCTACCGTAGATTTTGTGGAACTCAGCAAGGTACGGGCTTCCATGATCAGTAACTCATTAATAATCGTATTCACACTTTTTCCCGTTCCGGCACGAACGATACGTGCAAGGTACTGCTCACTGATGGCCAACTTATCCGCATAGAAACTAACGAAATGCTCTTCTCTGAAATTTCGGGTAACAAGCGCATGAAATTCCTGTAAAACATGGTCTTTACGACTGACCTCCTTTTTTATGATAGTCTTACGGGAAAGAAAATCGGCTATATCCAAAAACAAGGCATTGCAAGCCGCCTGTATTCGCCGGAAAAGAAACTGATGTTTTATATTCAGCAAACGCATCAACACTTCCAGTTCATTACGAATGATTTGAGCTTCGTATGCGGTCAGCTGTATGGTATATTGCTTATTCTGCCTCATCGTTGCCAACAGAATAGCCGTTATCTGGGTAAGATAAGAGTCATCTGTCCGCATGGACTCGGAAATGGAGAGGGTGATAAACTTAATATCCGGACTCGAATAAAGATGATCGGTGAGATAATTCGCTCCATGAACAAGCAACATATCAGGCTCTATCACAATAAATTCCCCATTCAGCAAAATCTCGGAACGACCTTCAAGAACGAGTATCATATAAAGTTCACGATTAAAGTAACGTTCGTTTTCCGGATAGCTCCTGTCCTTATATTCACTCATAAAGCAGACTACTTCCTCTTTATAATGAGGAATTTCCGGATGTTCCTTTAACAACTGCCTATTATCAAAAATACGAGATTTTACCATTTATACCTCCTTCTTTTCGACGTAAAAATACAATTTGTTTCGGATATGACAAAAACTGTGTGGAATCGGATAACTTATATCAGACGAAAAAACGGGACCTTTGCATATTCTTCTTTATAGAATGAAGAAAAATACGATTATATAAGATAGTAAGATATGGGAATGAAAGACGTTTTTAAAAGGTATTTGGTATTTGTTATCGGATTGTATTTTCTGGCTGCCGGAATAGTGTTGATTGTGCGTTCTGCATTAGGAACCACACCTATATCCAGCATCAATTATGTGTTAAGCCTGAACAGCCCTTTATCATTAGGAACTTGTACGTTTCTGATCAATATGCTGCTTATCCTGGGACAGTTCTGGGTCATCAGAAAAAATAGGACCCGACAGGACACCATTGAAATACTCCTTCAATTGCCGTTCTCTTTTATCTTTTCGGCATTCATTGATTTTAATATGGCGCTCACCAGTAATCTGCATCCCGACAATTACGGGATGTCAATAGCCTTATTACTCACAGGATGCATGATACAATCCATAGGAGTCGTACTCGAACTCAAACCCAAAGTAGCAATGATGAGCGCAGAGGCTTTTGTAAAATACGCCTCCCGCCGTTATAACAAAGAGTTTGGAAAGTTCAAAGTCTGTTTTGATGTTACGCTGGTCACTCTGGCAGTCATACTCTCTCTCCTGCTTTCACAATGCATCGAAGGTGTTCGCGAGGGGTCTCTTATCGCCGCCTGCATCACCGGATATATCGTCAGCTTCCTGAATCAGAAAATAATGACAAGGAAGACTCTCTACAAATTATTACCTGTATTGAAATAAGTTTTCTCTAGCTCACTACCAGCAACGTTTCCATCTGCCTGACGATATAAGGTTTCCACTGAACCAGAATATCCTCAAAAGAATCATCCTTCTCCAAAAAGAAAGAAGCACTGAGATTCTTTGTCAGGAAAGGAACTGTCAATGCACTATAAAAAGTATAGAATACGAATGGCAAAGGAACTGTTTTCAGTCTCCCGTCATTCATTTCTTCCTGTAAAACATCCATGATTTTATGGAGATATTGTTCCAGGCGCAACTCCTTGATAGTATCGCTTAAATGATTCATATCACGATGCATCTCCCTCACCATGAACAATGGCAAACATGGATTTTCCGTGAATACTTTATAATAAGCATCTACAATTTCACCGATACTCTCGGAGACAGGTTTGTCCTGCTGAATGATTATATCATGTATTTTGGGAATAAAAGAAAGTATGATGTTACCAAAAACGGCCTGAAACATCTTATCCTTCGTCCGGAAATAATAGTGAAGTGCCGGTCTGTTGATACCTACTTTAGCAGCGATATCACTCATACTGGTTTCTGCGAACCCATTCTCTATAAATAGTTCTTTGGCAGCCTCAATTATCTTTTTCTCCAAATCTTCATTATTATTAGTTGTTGTCATAATTCATTGTCGCATTTTTCAGATTATCAATAAACAAAAGCATACGGTTTGTTATGTTTACGTCGCTCACACCACTATCAAAGTCTAAAGATAGCAAATTTATATCCGGATAGAAACTTTTTATACGTTTTTCGACTCCTCTGGATACGATATGATTCGCTATGCAGCCAAAAGGTTGCAAACTCACTACATTGTTCACCCCTTGCCGGGCGTAAGACACGATTTCAGCCGGCAACAACCAGCCTTCACCGAATTGGGCATTCAGCGAAATAACGCTTTTAGCTCCTTCCGCTTCTTCAAAGATATCATTGAAGGGGGCAAAGTAACGGAACTTACTTGCTGTCTCATTTATTTTATCAATCTGTTTCTTTACAAACTTGTAGATCCAGTCGTAAATAAACTCAGGCAACTGTCTGTTTTTTATGTAAGAATCCGTATTGACTTTCCTGTTCACAAACCCCTGCATGAAAAAGTCAGCCAGAATCGGCGGAACCACTTCTATCTTGCGGCCTATCAGCCAATCAATGATCTCTTTTTGTGCGAAAGGATTGAATTTCAAGAAGATTTCTCCTACAATTCCGACTTTAGGAGTATCTACAGCCCTACACACCTCATTAAATTCAGTGATTGCCGATTGCAACAAAGAGTTCAACCCCTTTATGTTTCTTCTCAGTATCACTTCAGGTGCCAGTTGCAGGTATTTATCACGCAGCTTTGCCGATGCACCTGCTTCTTTCTCACGTACCACAGACGCATAATAAAACTTAGCAATGCAATCACTATACAAAACGGCATGAAAAGTTATCGGTACTACTTTCATCCAGTTGACCTTGAACGCGGGCTGGTCATTATCTATGTCACTGCCCACAGAGATAGAGATTACCGGAATATCCGTATATCCGGCATCCACCAACGCCTTTTTTATCAAGGAAATATAGTTGCTGGCACGGCATTGTCCTCCCGTTTGGGTGATGGCTACGGCTATTTTTGAAATATCATATTTCCCGCTTTTAAGTGCTTTTATAATATCGCCGACTATCAGAGTAGCCGGATAACAGACCTCATTATTCGCATACTTCAGCCCCCATTCACTTGAATCATTATCACTGAGAGGAAGGTTTTCCGCATCATAACCGGCTACTTTCATAATAGCAGGAATCAAAGGTGAAATGAACGGAGTAAAGTAAGGAACCAGTATCTTACGGTCACGGTAAGACTTGTCATAGACAGGAACGGTCGTAAAGTCCTTTACATCGCCTTCCGTTCCATCCGCATTCGCAAGTTTGAGGCTTTCAATCATGGAACGTACTCTCAACTTCATTGAACCGATATTATTGATATCATCCAGTTTCAATAAAGTCAGCGATTTGTTATGACGCATCAGCAAATCCCTTACTTCATCCACCAGAAAAGCATCCGGTCCACATCCGAACGAAGTCATCTCTACAAACTGAATATTCTTTCCTTGTGTCGCACACCATTTCGCAGCCTTCAGGATACGGTTCGTATACGCCCATTGAGCAACAAAATGCGCATCACCCGTCGGTATATCCATCTGACGCACCAAATCATCCGTTATCACATTCACTCCCATATCCGAAAGCATATCCGAGACTTTGTGCTGTATCAGAGAATCGGTATGATAAGGACGTCCGGCAAGCATGACAGTCAGAGTCTCTCCCTTTCCAGTCTGCTGCAATATGTTTTTGTTATAATCGACCAATGTATTAATAAAAGAGTGCTGTTCGCTTTCCGCTTTTTGGAATGCTTGCTGAATCGTCCGATCGTCCACGCTCAAACCGCTCAGATATTCACGGCATTGTTTAAACAACAGATTCCGGTCTTTGAAAGTTATTGCAGGGGAATCAACCGATATACCTTCGGACTGCACACTTTTGATAACCTCCGAATAACCTGTCACAATCGGACAATTATAACTGTTTTGTTCCATCCCTTTTCTTTCGAAAATAACAAAAGGCATAAAAATCCGGTCGACCTTCTTTTCTATCAAGTCCTGAACATGACTATGTACCAGCTTAGCCGGAAAGCAGATATTGTCCGACATCACCATACGCGCATTGTGCTCATACTTTCTGAAATTGGACGGATCAGACAAACAGACTTGTATGCCACAGGAAGTGAAAAGAGTGTGCCAGAATGGATATTCCTCGTACATATTCAGACATCGGGGGATTCCGATAATCTGCTCGGGTGCTGCAATCTCTGCGCTGCGATGAAACAAAAGCTCTTCTTTTTGCCGATAGACATTCAGACCTTTCCGGTTACTGCTCTCTCCATTCGTGAAAACTTTCTCGCACCTGTTTCCCGAATAATAACTTTTGCCGCTTTCGAACTCGTAACGAATGACCAGACAACGATTATCGCAACTCTTGCAATATAAAGAACGTGCCGAATATTGAGCTTTATTGATAATCTCATCCAATGATACGGACTCCCCCTGATGTTTCATCGCATATAATGCACATCCGAATGCTCCCATCAATTCGGGTGTATCACACCTTGCCACTTCCGCTCCCGAGAGAAGTTCAATGGCACGGACCACCGCATCATTGCGCATGGTGCCTCCCTGCACAACAATATCTTTTCCCAAAACAGATATATCTTTCAGTTTCAACACCTTATACAGGCAATTCTTGACAACGGAATATGCCAGTCCGGCGGCAATATCATTGATCGTTGCCCCCTCCCTGAGTACCTGTTTCACTTTTGAGTTCATAAAAACGGTGCACCTTGTTCCCAAATCACACGGTGCTTCCGAATGGCAGGCTGCCAGAGAAAACTCTTGTGCCGAATACCCCAGAGATTTAGCAAACGTTTCAAGAAAAGAACCACATCCGGAAGAGCATGCTTCATTAATCTCCATCCGGTCAATCACGCCATTATTCACAAAAATAACCTTCATATCCTGTCCGCCGATATCGAGGATAAAAGACACATCCTTGTTCAGATAATGCGCTGCCATATAATGGGCGATCGTTTCGATAATCCCCGAATGAAGCTGAAAGGCAGACCTGATAAGGTCTTCCCCATATCCGGTAGAACAGCTTCCTTTTATATTGAGTACGGCATTCTGCTTCAAACATTCATCGTTCAACTGATTCAGCCCCTCTTCCACAGCTTTTATCGGATTGCCGCCATTAATATTATAATAAGAATACAGAAGCCTTGAATCTTCATCCAGTACAACAATCTTTGTCGTAGTAGAACCTGAATCGATGCCGATAAAGACATCCTGTGTTCCGGCTTTCAAGCCGGAAGATATCATCTTATGACGGGATATTCTTTCTTTCCATGCTTCATATTCTTCATTACTTGCAAAAACAGGTTCCAACCCTGTTGAAGCAAGGTTACCGTTACCGTTTAAAGTAGTGTCAATCTTATCGATCAAATGGGACAGTTTACAGTAATCCTCTTTATCAAGATGAAATAGAGCAGCACCTAGTGCAGGGAGCAAAGTGCCGTTGGCCGGCAGTATGATCTCTTTTTCATCGAGGGACAAATAATCAATGAAGGCTTTCCGCAGTGCCGGAATGAAGGTTAACGGACCACCGCAAAACAATACGGGAGTTGTAATATCGCAACCGTGCGCCAGCGTCACTACCGTTTGAACTGCTACCGCACGAAAGATGGAAGCCGCAATATTCTCACGACTTACATTTTTAGCTATCAGATTCTGAATATCCGTTTTACAGAAAACGCCACAACGGGAGGCAATAGGATATACCTGTGTCGCATTCATGGCAAGTTGATTCAATTCATCAATATTCACTCCCAGTATAATCGCCATCTGGTCAATAAAAGCGCCCGTCCCTCCTGCGCAATTGCCGTTCATACGCAAATCGGTCGCTTCGGCATCCTTAAAGAAGACGACTTTCGCATCTTCTCCTCCGATGTCTATCATAGAAGTCACATGAGAATAATCCTTTTGTATCGCTTTCGCTGCCGCAACAACCTCCTGTACAAACGGCAACGAACATTTCTCTGAAATTCCCATTCCGATAGAGCCTGTTATCCTCACGGAAATATCTTTATCTCCGATTTCAGATAACAGCTCTTTCAAGAATGATAGAATTGTCTCTTTTGCTTTCGCATTGTGTCTCTCGTACTTTGAAAATAATAGATTATCATTTTCATCGACGGCAACTAACTTCGCCGTCGTTGAACCTACATCAATTCCTATTTTAATCATGTTCTACACTATGTTCCCCTTAGTTTGACACTATTGTCAAACACAAAAGTAAGAATAAGTTGGACACATCATTTCAATAAGCTCTTTTTTTCGGTTCTTTTAACACAAACAAACGATGTCTATTTCTTCCGGCTATCTATTTCTTTAAGCAATTCATCTACAGCCATTTTGAGTTGCGTGTCCTCTCCTTTCACTACCGTCTCCGGGCTGTTGGCAACTTTGATATCAGGTTCCAGCTGAGTATTTTCCAGATAACTGCCATCCGGTAGGCGATAGCCGATGATAGGAATCCCAAATACTAATGAAGGGTCCTGCAAAGTTTCCCAAGATACACTTGTCATAGTTCCCGGGACAGGCATACCTACCAGTTTTCCAATGTTCTGATGCTTGTACACCCACGGAGTGCCATGCGCATTCGAATAATTGGCTTCACACTGCAACATAATAGAAGGCTTGTTCCAGCGACGACTTGGCATATCACAGGCTTCACGTCCGCGTACCACCTGAGTGAAATATTTCTGACCACTGAAAAGAATTTCAATATCTTCATGCAGACGACCGCCTCCGTTAAAACGGGTATCGATCACAATTCCGTCACAGTTATTGTATTTTCCCAGAATATCCGAGTAAACAGTACGGAAACTGCCATCTCCCATAGATTGAATATGAACGTATCCCAAACGACCGCCGGACCATTTCTCCACATCCTCAGCACGTTGTTTCACCCAACGTTTATATAATAAGCCATTAAGCTGTCCGCTTGTGACAGGTTTTACCACTTCTTCCCAACGTTCCTTATTCTGTGGGTTGTACAGCGAAACCAGTGTTTTTTTCCCTGCCTTATTATTCAAAAGATCAGTGATGTCCTTATCCGGAGTTATTTCTTCCCCGTTGATTTTTTCTATAATGCACCCTGCCTTTACTTTGGTACGGGAATGATCGAACGGGCCTTTCTCTACGATTTCAGCAATCTGCATACCTTTTCCCAGATAATTCCAGTCAAACAATAAGCCCAGATTAGAGGTTACATCCCCATTGCCCCTCGGAGAATAGCGCCCTCCGGTATGCGAAACATTCAGTTCACCTAACCATTCGCTCAGTAATTCTGCAAAATCATAGTTATTATCAATATGCGGCAGAAATTTACGATAGGCAGCTGTCATGGCATCCCAGTCCACTCCGTGCATATTAAGATTGTAGAAACGTTTTTGATGTTGTTTATATACATGATCGAACATTGCCTCACGTTCGGCTGCCAAATCCATTTTCATTTCAGCCTGATAACTGATAGATTTCAGAGCATCTGACTTTGCGTCCATTTTCTGCATATTTCTGCTTCCCAGCAAGAAGATATCTCCTTTTTTATCCAGCATCAGTGATGACCAGCCGGAATTAAGTTTATGGAGACGCTTCGTATCTTTTTCACGAAGATTTATTTTCCAAAGGTCATACCCCTCTTCGAAAGCTGAGAAGTAATACAGATTTTCTCCATCTTTTGAAAGAATGGCACTACCTAAATCAGAAGAGTTAGGAGTCAGGCGTACAATACGGTCCTCAATACCGCTGAGTTCCACAACAATATCTTTCTTGTCTGCCTTGTCTTCTTCGGTATCCTCCTTATCTCCTTCTTTGTCTGCCTTTTCCTTTTTAGACTTACTTCCGTCCTTTTTCTTATCACCGTCTTTCTCCTTTGCTTTCTTCTGCTCCTTTTCAAATTCTTTGAGCAGTTCGAAATCCTCTTTACTCAAACGATAACGGTCGTAAGCATCCTGATTCAAGAATACCAGCATCACATCCTGTTGTGATCCCCAGGAAGCATGCGCACGCATACCATAACGTTCGGTCTGAAACAGAATGGCATTCCCATCCAGCACCCAACGTGGAGAGCCGCTAATATAACCGCTGTTAGTCAGATTAGTGATAGTACCTCCCTGCGCGCTGACAATGCCGATATCCGAATAGGGATCATGACGATTGCCGATAAACTCAAGCGTAAACCACTTGCCATCGGGCGACCATTCGTAGTCGAATCCGCCTCCTGTATTGTACCATGTAGAACCGTCTGTCACCTGACGTACTTTTTTGGTTTTCAGATTGAGTACCATCAACCGGTTACGGTCTTCGATAAAAGCCAGTTCCTTACCATCCGGAGAGTATTGCGGGTAAGCACGTTCTATGGTTTTGGAGGGAAGCAATACTTCTTCTTCAATGAGAGTGGCGTTAGGGAAATTCGCCTCTTCTTTACGAGCTATCTTAGCAGTATAAAGTTGCCAGTTGCCGGTCCGCTCGCTGGCGTAAACCAGTGTACGGTTGTCGGGAGCAAAAGATACACCGGCTTCCTTTGCCGGAGTATTTGTTATTTGCTTGGTCGTAGCATAATCGGTTGAAGTCACAAAAACATCACCTCGCACAATAAAAGCCACCTGCTTACCATCCGGAGACACAGAAGCGGAAGTCGCACCCTGAGAAAATCTGAGAGTGGCAATCTCTTTTTCATCATCACGCACAAGATCAACATTTACTTTCTTTGGGCGGGCATTGGGCTCTTGTGTATAAAGTTCTCCGTCATACGTATAGCACAAAGTTCCTTTATCGCTGATTGACAAGAAACGCACCGGATGCGTGCGGAAAGTGGTGATGGCTTTCACTTCCTGCGGAGTGTTCAGGGCAAAGTTATATACATTAAATGAACCGCCATTGCGCTCACTTAGAAAATAAACCGAATTACCATCCGGTGCATATACCGGATTACGGTCTTCTCCTTCCCGATTGGTCAGATTGGTATGTTTTCCGGTCGAAGCATCGTATAGCCAAACGTCTCTTGTTATAGATGAGGTATGGTGTTTTCTCCATTCATCTTCAAAACCTTTACGGTCCTGATAAAGGAAGTTTTTTCCCGATTTATCAAAGCATACCCATTCGGCAGGAGTAGCCAACACTTGTTCGGTACGTCCTCCGGTAACCGGAACTTTATATAATTCCGTCATGGCTCCGGTAGGAAAAAGGGCACTTTGCGCAGGGTCCTGAATGGAGGCGGAGAAAAGTACAAATTTACCATCCGGAGTGAAAGCCGAAGGAATCTCCGAGGCAGAATGATAAGTCAACCGACGTGCAGTTCCTCCATCGGCAGGCATGATAAAGAGATCGAAGTTCCCATTCCGGTCGCTGGCAAACGCGATTTGTTTACCATCTGGCGACCAGACGGGATTAGCCTCATAAGAAGCTTGTGTTGTTAATTGGGTAGCGGTTCCCCCTTGAACGGGGACTTTGTAAATGTCGCCTTTATAACAAAAGACGATTTCCTTTCCGTCCGGTGAGATACGTGCATCACGCATCCACAAAGGAGTAATAGCATAGCTGGATAATGCAGTCAGTACCAGCGCTAAAGAGATGATTATTTTCTTCATATTATTGTATGTTTATATATTTATTCTATATTCCTTGTTTCATGAGAAGACCGTATTTCTAGTTAGTTTAAGTCACTTCCGATATTTTAGCGATTTTTTCCATGTGACTGCTGTCTGTTCCACAACACCCACCAAATATTTTAAGATGACAATCAGATTTCAACTTTAAAATAGCTTCACTCAGATCGGTTGCCGAAGAAGTATGTAAATGATTTGCTCCATCCAATTCTTTATATGACAATTGGGAAGTATTTGCTTGTATACCCCAAAAGCGAGATTTTACCGTTTGTGTTTGATTGAACTTATGAGAAAGTGCTTCGTAAACAATATCAGGATGAACACAATTTGTCATATAGCACACAGGTTTGTTAGACACATGATTATCAATGCAATGTATGGCATCATCAATGGTATGCCCATCTATCAGTTTTCCGTCTCTTTGAATCGTAAAGCTGATAATATAAGGAATATCCGTATCAGACATAGCGACTGCCATCCCGATAGCTTCCGTCAATACAGGCATAATACCTGCATATAAAAAATCAACTTTGGCAGATTTAAACAAACCGGCCTGCCAACTATGGAAGTCTATTGCCTCTTCCAGATTTAGAGCCTCTTCGCCAGTGTATGCATCTCCCTTACATCCCATCAAACCACCGATATACATATCTACATTTGCTGCTTCTTTTATGGAACGAAGAAAATCCACATTATCTGCAATAATGGATTCATTGTATCCAGCCATATAAATCCGTTCTTTATTGGCCCTTCTTGTTGGAGTTGTTGCAAGAAATGGTAGTTGATACCTATATGCAATATCAATATATTCATTCCATAGCGTTTCTAATGCCAGTCTACCTTTCTGCTGATAGACTAAGTCAGCCATTGCAACAGTACCACTGATATCCAAATCAAACTCCCTTTTTAGTCGCTCGCCTAAAGCACCTTCCATTAATATAAAGGGATAAGAATCTATGCAGTCTTTAAAATTCATCCAGTTTGTTTTTATATATTCTTGTTTAGTCGTCTCAGATAATTATAACAGAGAATCCGTCTGAATCAATTTCCCTGTATGGTTATAAAATATTCTGTCTCCAAAATCCTTATAGAAGAAAGCATATTTATCTACTCCCGTACAATGGCAGACACCTATCTTTTGAGGTAAATATTCGTGCAAATAATCAGCAATAACCTGATATTTGGATTCTTCTGCATTATGAACATGAAATCCACCTAAAAGCAAATTACAGGGGAGTTCCGGAAATGCCGTTCTTACAGTCCGCAATATATTTGTAATACCCCGGTGGGAACAGGCACTTAAAATGGAAAGTCCTTCAGGCTCAACCAGTACCATAGCTAACTCGTCCGGAAAGGTATCGGGGACTCTAGAACCATCTTCCTTTTGAATCCAAAATCGTTCAAAATGTGTATCCTTCCGGTCTATAATATCCACAGAGGGAAAAAGAAATACTCCGGGAACCAGTTCAGTCAACTCATCAATAAAACGAAAACGAGAAAGATCAAGCGAGCGTGTATATTTCATTCCATTCTCACGTTCATCCTTGAATTTAGGAAAAAACACTTCGCGTTTGCAAACAACCGTTGCTTCGGCATTTAGTTCAAGAAAATGGCGTAGTCCACCCGTATGGTCACTGTGACCATGAGATAATACTAAATAATCTACTTTTTGCAAGTCAATATTCAATAACCGGGCGTTACGGATAAATAAATCAGAAGCTCCCGTATCAAAAAGTAATCTGTTTTCCGGTGTCTCAATATAGAGGGAAAGACCATGTTCTGCCTGCAATTTACGTCCATAGACACAATTTTCGACAAGAGTCGTTATTTTATAGTTCATGTGGTTTGGTTCTTAATCAAATACTACGAAATAAAAAGTTCTGCTACAAAATTATAATAATTCTACGGCAGAACAAGTAATCAATCAATTTAAATCGACTGTAAGGGTAAAAGATTTTGTTTCAGGCTTCTATTGCCGAATTATTCATTTTGTAGTTTGAATACAAATAATTACTTTTACATCCATATCAAACCCTTTAAATAAAGAATCAAAATGGAGAAAGAAGCAAAAGGTAAAGTAAATACAGTTCAGATACAGTACTATCAATCTCCATGCGGGAAATTGATACTCGGTTCTTTCGAGAACAAGCTCTGTATGTGTGACTGGGTGGTGAGTGAAGAACGCAGAGCAACAATCGATAAACGAATACAAAAAGCGCTAAATGCTCAGTACGCAATAGAAAACTCTGAAGTGATAACGCAAACGATCAGTCAGCTAGATGAGTATTTTTCCCGTCAAAGGACTACGTTTGATATTCCTCTGCTTCTTGTCGGGACAGAGTTTCAAAAGAGTGTATGGAATGAATTATTAAACATTCCCTACGGAACAACGATATCTTATGCTCAATTATCACAGAGACTGGATAATCCTAAAGCTATCCGCGCGGTAGCCTCTTCGAATGGAGCAAATTCTATTTCAATACTTATTCCTTGTCACAGGGTGATCGGCAGTGATCATAAACTGACCGGATATGCCGGTGGTCTTGTAGCTAAAAAGACTTTATTGGAACTGGAATCGAACGAAAGAAGATTATTGTAACAGAATCATTAAACTAAACTTCTCTCATTAAATCCAGACAAAAATATGGTGTCACTATCCCATTACTATAGTGTCACTATCATACTGCTTTAGTGTCACTATCCTACAGGTATAGCGTCACTATATACTCAGCATAGTGACACCATCCTGAAAGGTTGTTATATAAGACGGGAAATGTTTACCTAAAGCGAACGTTTACACCATTTTTCCCATCTCATAGGCTTCCTGCATGTAGGGAGTATCTTTTATTTCTCCTACCTTCCAGGCACCTATTCCATAAATCACTCCTTTTTCCTGCGGATTTTCCAGACAATCAAGGAAGCCACGGAAACCATCAATCGTACGTTCCATCATCCCCTTATCATTCTCCGCCGCTGCAATAATGAAATAAAATTCCTTATTCGTTATTTCCGTATAACGCGCACAACAACGGTCAATCATAATCTTCATCTGTCCACACATCGTATAGAAATAAACAGGTGTTGCCATTACGATGACATCAGCAGCAATCATTTTCTCTACAATTCCTGCGGCATCATCTTTCTGGGGGCAGGGTTTGCCATACATGCTGCAAACACTACATCCCGTACAAGGATGAATTGCTTTCTCTTTCAGAAAAATCTTTTCTACTTCATTGCCTGTTTCGAGGACACCTTTCATAAATTCGTCACAAAGCATATCAGAATTACCGCCCTTTCGGGGGCTGGACGAAATAATCAGAACTTTTTTAGCCATAACTTTATTACTTTTATTTTTTGAATTTCATTAATCAGCTTTTTCACTCTGCAAAAATAGACAATTTATCATATAGCAAATGTAGATAAATTACAGAGATGTGTACCCTAATTACTGATTCAAACATTTTCTGCCATTTTTACTTTTTATCAATATCCTTTTCATCTCATCCATAATCGGTCTTTCGGCGGCACAAACATAAAAAAAGATTTTCTCTGCCCATATATAATTCATATCTTTGCCCATGATACGAACAACATAATGCAATGAAAAAAATACAACTGACCAACGCACATAAAGAAAAATTATTTCAAATCCCTTTATTTCGGGATTTACCTCTGAACATTAAGGAATCTCTGTTGGACAAACTGGATTTCGTTATCTATGCAGCGGATAAAAAAGAAATAGTTGTTACGCAAGGTACACCTTGCAACAAACTATATGTGTTATTGGAAGGAAAACTACGCACGGATATCATTGACGGATTGGGGAACGAAGTGATGATTGAGTATATCATCGCACCACGTACCTTTGCCACCCCTCACCTTTTCAATTCAAACAATACGTTGCCAGCTACTTTTACTGCTTTGGAAGACAGCGTGGTACTCATGGCAACCAAAGATTCCACTTTTAAAGTCATCAGTCAGGACCCGCAGGTGTTGCACAATTTTCTTTGCATCGCCGGAAATTGCAATATATGTACCGTATCACGTTTGAAACCTCTGTCGCGCAAGACTGTACGCGAAAGGTTTATTGTTTACTTATTCGAACATAAGAAAAAAGATTCTCTGACTGTAGAGATCATGCATACCCAGTCACAGCTTGCCGAGTATCTGAATGTATCACGTCCTGCTTTATCCAAAGAAATCAATAAGATAATCAAGGAAGGACTGATCACAATGGAAGGAAAAAAGATCGAGATTCTGAATAAAATGGCGCTGGAGAAATACTTATAATAAAAAGAAAGTGGCACAGCCTAAATTTAATGCTGTGCCACTTTTTATATTCTATCAACGGTTTAATCTGAATCCTAGCTAGGTTTCAATTACCATTTTGTAAAAAACACTTTCGGGTTGATATTGACAGATACCCATCCCCAGTCTTGCCAACTCTTATGATTTCCACCTTTCACAGCATCCATCGTCTTCGTTCCAAGCATAAAAGAATAACCGGCAGAGAGTTTCACATCTTTCATTACAGACCAATTGATCTGATAGTCAACTTCCGAACCGAGTGACTTCTTCAAATCTTCTTTAAAATCTACTTCAGTAGCAGTAGCAAAATAATGATAATTGAGTTCCATATCTACCTTGGCAGATGCACGAAAACGAGCCCCAAGACGACCATCTATTAATCCGGGAGCAAATCCTTTGTTGAATGCAGAAGCGTAGAAATAATCCATGCTGCCATAGAATTTATGATGCGTCCCATAAAGAGGGTCAAAAGCCTTAAATTTACTACTACCTTCTTCATTTCCGCTCAAATAATCAAAACTTACAACCATTCCCCATGTCTTATTGAACGCATAAGCTGCCGTAGCACTTGCCATAAAAGCGGAAACGCTCTCGGCATCCTTGTTCTTACCTGTTTGGTAGTAGAAAGCGCCATCCAGGTTCCATCCGCTATTTTTATATGTAAGATAAGTTCCCATCGTTTGCAAGTAGCGGGTATGAGAATCTTGAGTGAGCTGATTCCCTGTCTCTAATCCTAAATTCATAAACAGTAAAGAAGCCCCGAACGGAATCTTATCTGCTTTATAGTGATACCACACAGTCTGCATATTCTTGTAAGGCTGACCAATAGAAGAATTGTAATAAGTACCACCTGCCGTTTTTTCATCATTCTGGTTGAAAGCCAGAATAGCATGTATTTCATTATTCTTATTGGCATATCCCAGTTTCAACGCATCATGATAACGGCCTGCCACATTCCAGTCCAGTCCGCCCAAAATACGTTCATCATCATAAATTAACGTCTGACGACCTAACTGTGCAAAGAAGCCTTTTCCAAAATCCAGCTTTGCCCATGCCTCATTCAAGATAAAGCGACCATTCTTGTCAATCTGCGGATCTTGTCCCCATACTCCGACATGCTGTGCCGACATCTTGATTTCAAGGTCCGAACGCTTGTAGTCCAGTGACAAACGGGCACGGTTATTAATAAATGATGCAGCCTTCTGCCCTTCATTGCGAGGGACTAAAGCACCGTTTCGATACTCCGCACGAGGTCTGATTTGCATAGACATCGAAAATTCATTTTCCTTCTCCGTAGTTTGTGTGTATGCCATGCTTGGCAATAGCATAAGAACGAATGACCAATAAAATGTTTTCATTGATATTTCAATTTAAGTTATAAGTATGTACACTAACTCCTTGTGCCGATGGAAGATAATTGATTCCATACCAACACATTTGTAATAAGACAAATGATACTAACAGAATGACTAATGCCGGACGACTCTTCAACGGTCTGCCCAGTCTGAAATGGATATATACCAGATAGGAGAACCAAGTAGCTGCCGCCCATGTCTCTTTCGGGTCCCAAGCCCAGTAGTGCCCCCATGCTTCCTTCGCCCAGATAGCTCCCGTCAGCATTCCCAATGTCATAAATGCCAAGCCTACATAAGTCAGGTTATCGCATAAGTCCATCTCTTTCCGTTCAATATCCTTCTTTTTGAACCAAAGCAGATAAACAGCCATGACCACCGCAGCTCCCAACATCGCATAAGCAAACATATAGACTATGACATGAGGGGCAAACCACGGACTTTGCAAAGCAGGCATCAGCGTTTTATTGTGAATCTCCGGTTTAAAGATATTGATACAGATAAATACCAGTGAGAGAATGCAACTGAAACTAAGAATCCATTTATATTTCCAACGCACGTACGTTATCAAACCAGCCAATGGAAGGAAGAAAGAATACCACAGACGTGTCTCTCCCATCGTCCGCATCGGAGGACGTTCCAGAGAAATCCACATACCGAGGATAAAACTGAAAAAGATGACCAGCCCCAACAAGGTAAATCCATAGGTCCATACCGGCTTCTTTCCTTTCCAGGCAGCAAACGCGCCCAAGCTCCAGCAAATCAATGCGGCTATCGCAAACCATATAAAATGTTCCCAACTCATTCCTTGTCCTCCTCTTTCCTCTTTTGTGCATTGACAAACAGACAAATTGCTCCGAGCATCATCATGATGATCCCTGCATATACTACAGGCAACCACGGGTCGCGAACCAGCTCAAAGACGCTGATATCGCTCCAGCGACCTTTCGACTCATCATAACTAAGCTGATAAATTTTCCATCCTGCTATCTCCATCGGACGATTTACTTCAATCGTACTTTCCGTTATCGTTCCTTCCTGTGTGTAGACTTTTACTTCCGATGCAAAACGTTGCGGTTCCCGTTCCGGCATCACCAGGCTCGTCAGAGAGTCGAGACGCAATGCCTTATAAGGAAAGAGAAAACTACCACAGCTCACCCACCCTTCTTTCGCCTGTTGGTTCTTTCGGTTGACGGCCTTCAGATACGCTGCATATGTCGCTCCCATCGAATGGAAATCTGTAAATTTCAATGTGTCTTCTGTAGCTACGGAGGCAGCCATCGGAATAGACTGCTCGACAAACAAGTCCCAATCCAGCAGACTGCCCTCGGAAACTCCGTCTTCAAGCAGTAAATGCACAGGAGACTTTTCGGGGAGTACTCCCCCCGTTTCATTGTCAATCAGCATCAGTTTCGGAGGATATTCATCAATCGTAAAATCCTTCAGTTCGATAGCCAACGGAAGTTCTATCAATTTTCCTTTATCATCGGTAGCCCTCCATTCCGCGTTTCCCATTCGGGTAGTCATCTTCAAGCGTTGCATATCGGCATTTCCCAAAGTAGCCGTAATCAATGCCACGAACAATCCTACGTGATTGAGAAGAAAGGATAGTCTGCCAATCCTGAATGGAAAGCTGGCACGGAGTATGGTCAATCCCAATGCAGTGACCATCCAAAAGTAAAGCAGGACGAAAGTCCAGGACGAAATCATCTGTGAAAATCCCAGTATATCATTGGAAGCGTGACCGGAAGGAGCCTGCCGGATAAGTCCCATGATCACCGTCATGCCGACTACCCATACCAAGGAAGAAACGGCAGCGGAATAATGGCTCAACCATCCAAACAGATACACACGTTTACGAAGAAGGTGCATGGCTACCAGCGCAATGATATAAACCACTAACACAATCACATTGACCGGACAGGCAAACAGGCTCCAGTTGATGGCTCCCACTGCCATTTGCAGCAAAATACCTATCACCAGTAATCCCGCACCAATCACCAGCCCTTCTTTATAACTCCACGGTTTGCTCCACATATATCCCTATTTTACTTTTGTGCCAGACGTCCGTTTGCCTTTGCCTTCTCCAGCCATGCCGGAACGGTCGTTTTCAGGAATTTCTCCTTAGCAGCTCTTTCAGCATCCATATCAAGACCGATATATTTCTGCGCTTTGGCCTTCGTTGAAATGTCCGGCATCGGAACGTCTTCCGTATACCCATGCTTCGCTAAAACTTTGGATACAGCCAGACGAGCCTGCAAAGCACGGTCCAAACCATGAGAAAGAATTCTCTGAATCTCCTGCGGTGCATGGAAAGAACCTCCATGTGATGCCACACCGAAGTCCCAACGCCATTGTGCCTGACGAATCAATGCAAGCACATCTTTCATCTGATCTTCTGTAGCACCCTTATCCCAGGCAAATTTTGCTTCGATATGCGCCTTTGCCAGTTCCTGTTCCAGACGGTTACGGATTTCATTTGCCTTGCGCTGACGCTCGTACACATTTTTACGTAATGTTTCTTCACTCTCACGATGACAAGTCTGACAGGTGCGGTCAATCATTGCCAATGGGCTCTGAATGTGATGATCACTGAATTTCACGCCCCCTTCGCTCTTATAAGGCATATGACAATCGGCACAAGAAACGCCCCTTTGTCCGTGAATACCCATCTGAGCAATTTCATAGTCGGGATGCTGGGCTTTCAAGATCGGAGTACGGCTTAACTTATGAATGTAATCATAGAAACCTGCCTCATCATAATATGCTTCCATGTCTTCTACAGTGAAACCTTTATCCCACGGGAAAGTCAGATATTTACCGTCACCCTTGAAGTAATATTCTACGTGGCACTGCGCACAGACCAATGAACGCATTTCCTGTGGAGTAGCTTTTGTGATATCTTTTCCCTGACGCTGGAAAGCTTCAATCAATGCCGGACGGCTGATATGAAGATTCATTGTTTCCGGATCGTGACAGTCGGAACAGCCGATCGGATTCACGATTTCATCACCAAAGGCAGCCCATTTGTTATTATAGAAAGAATCGACTCCCAATGCTTCCATCATGCGGGGAACATCCGGACTCTTACAAGTCCAGCAAGTAGAAGGCTGAGGACCATCGTGCGGACCTGCAGGAGAACCGGTACGAAGTGACGCCGTGATATCCTCGATAGCATGCATATGTCCGCGCGGAGTGGAATAGTCTTTTGAGAATGCATATCCTGCCCACAGAATAACCATTTCCGGACGTTTTTCCAAAGCATCAACAGCGACATTGCCATTAAACTCGCTTTCAAAATCAGTCTTTGCCGTTTCCGTCCAAGTCTGATATTCGCGGGGAAAATTATCTTTAAACAGTTCGTTGCGTGCTTCAATACCTTTAATGACAGTTTTGCGGTTACTAAAGATACTGGCGACTTCCGCCCTCCTCTCCATCAACGCAGAAACACATAATCCTAAAACAAAAACAACGACCATTGAACCTCCGAACAACAGCCATCCTTGCCATGATTTTAATTTCTTTTCCATTGTATATCGGTTTTATTATTTTATTACGTAGTTATGCATATGCTTATTCCTTATTATTAACCATCTTCCGAAGCCATTCCGGTACGGGTGATTCGGGAAGAGGGACGATAGCTGCCGGAGTAGCGGACAGCGAATTCTTACCACCGTGAGGTACATCCCGATGACAGTCCCAGCAAGCCTTTCCTTCTCCCACCATAGACATCATATAATCTATCTTTCCTGTTTTTACAAACTCCGTATTCAGTTGCGTATGGCAACGGATACAGTTATTCATAATCACCTGCGAACTGGCCTCGTGGGCCTGTATCACCTGTGGCTCGCTTTTGGCGAGAAATGCAGCTACGTGCTTCATACCATCCATTCCTTTGAATGTCCATTTCTTTACAATGTTCTCGTGAGGAACATGGCAATCGTTACAGGTAGCATCCCGTGCATGTGAACTGTGAAACCATGTAGCATAATAAGGAGACATGATGTGACAATTCACACACGCTGCCGGATCATCGCCCAGATACGTATGTGCCCGAAGCATATACATAAATAAAGCTCCTCCGCCTACAATAATACCGCCAATGATAACGGCTACTATCCTTGATCTGTACGAAGGAAAAATTCGGTTTATAAATGGTAACTTCATCATAGTGAAAAAGTATTTTTCACAAAAGTAAAGCTTTGAAAACACAAAAGGTGTAATAACTATTACACCTTTTAAAGAAAATTATACGAACACTGATTAATAAGAGAAAAAAGATACTCCATCCCGCCCCCCGTTTTGCATGGCAGGCAGGCTCTTTCAGTTATTCATCGTGATGATGATCGTCCTCTTCGGCGGTAGTGCTCAGTACAATATTGCGCGCAATGTAGGTTTCGTTTCCTGCGGCATCCGTGCAATAAACCATCAGATGATAATCGCCCGGAGTAGCATTGGCCGGAATTATAATATCGTGATGATGGATGTGCGCCGTTTTCTTTCCGGAGATATCATAAGACCTGTTGAAACTGAAATCGACAGTGGCTTCGTCCGTAGCGGCAGCCCTGCTCTTTCCATGCGAATGGTGGTCGAAATTACTATGTATTTCAATCATATAAGACTTTAACATGACGTCGTCGGACAGATCCATTTCAAAATGTACTCCGTGCTCGTCGCCAATTTTCAGTTCTTGCCCTTCTTCCGGTTCGCTCAGTTCAATCACCGGTTTGGTGGTATCGCTATCCGAATCGTCACAAGAAATAAATGCAAATACAGACATCGCCAGAAGGCTAATTATCGGGAGGTAAAGTTTTGTTTTCATTACAGTAATTTTTTAAATGGGATTTTGATTAATAATTGGAAGTTTCGTCCCGGTTCCGGAATTTCTACTTTCCTGTAAAAACTAAGATGATTGTAATATCTGGTATTGAAGATATTACGGGCGGTCAGGGTGATTTCTATCTCGTTAGTCCTGCCAACCGGAATATTCAGCGAGCCACCCAAATGAAACAGGTTGACCCCCGGTGTACGGTCCTCATTACGGTCTACACGGTTCTGACGGGCAATCAGTTGCCACTCCGCATAAAGCATACAGTGTTTTCTTTGCCATGTCAACGTATTCCGCATACCGAACGGCGGAGAAAAACTTAACGGAATATGCTCGTCACAGTTGTAGGTGTAGACGTATTCTCCGGAGATACGGTAATTGAAATGACGCAGAAAGTTAATGTCTATCGTAGCTTCCGTTCCGGCAAACAGTGCTTCGGCTCCCGTGTAGCGGTAAATCTGTCCGGCATGCGGCAGAACCGACCATTCGCCCGTGGGACGCAGAAAGATGTAGTTACTGAACCAACTGACAAAAGGAGACACGGAAACGGAAAGTCCGTGATATCGCAGGTTGTAGGAAGCATCCATCTGCCATCCTTGCTCGGATTTCAGAGAAGCATCTCCCTGCTCGTGACGGAAAGTGCCGTGATGTACGCCGTTAGCAGCCAGTTCATTGGCTCCGGGGAGGCGGAAGCTACGTCCGATGTTCACTTTCACCATGTGCTGAACGGAGGGTGTCCATACCAGTCCCAAAGAAAAGGAATAGTCACCGAAATGCTTTCGGACGGCATGACTGTTCCATTTATAGGACTCTACTTGTTCATCATCATATCCTTGCCTCCGAAGGTAATCCGCCAGATAAACGTCCTCATGCGGAGAGATGCCAATATAACCATAATCATATCGCACGCCTCCACTGACAGAGAGAATGTTATTAGGCTTATACGTCGTAAGCCAAAGCAATCCGGTAGTAGAACGATGGTACTCCGGCAACAAGAATGAATAGCCGGAAATGTTGTTCTGCTGATGTTGCCCATCCCACCCTAACGTATGCTCCCATGAAGAAGAGCCAATAAAGCGGGCTTTTACCGAAGCACTGTATGTGTTCAGATCGAAAGCCAGTTCTTTGTCCGGGTCCTTCTCCGGCGCAGGCTGGAAGCCGTAATGAGTATGAAAAGCACTCCATTCCTCCCGATGGTTATTCTGAAATCCCAAATCACCGGACAGGATCAGTCTCTCCCAAGCATATTGCTGATGTGTGGTTACTTTCAGATGATTTACCTTGCTGTAAGGCAACTCGATATTCCGGCTGTCTCCGTCATCTTCTACGCGCGATGCGTCGGGGACACCGTGTGCGCCCGGAAAGAAGCCCGTCTTCTGATAGACATTACTGATGGAATAGTCTGCTTTATAGCCTTTTCGCTGATATTGGGTGAAAAGGCCGATATTGCGTTCCACTCCTGCCGTATTTTTCAGTTTACGCCCATAGACAGGCATTTTCTGAGTCAGGTAGACAATGGTATCCGTAGGGATGCGGTAATCACCGAAGTGCTGTTCGGAATAACGGATTTGCGCATACCAGGCATTCTTTTTAAGTCCCAGCATCAGCGAACCTGCCAGTGTTCCGTTGACGGATTTACCCAATAGGGTGACATCGCCGAAGAGCATATTCGCAGAAGGTATGGGAGGAGAGGCTATATCAATCACTCCACCCATGGCATCACTGCCGTAAAGCAGTGAGGAAGGACCTTTCAATACATTGACTGCCTCGATATTAAAGGCATCCAGTTCCAGTCCGTGGTCGGCTCCCCATTGCTGGCCTTCCTGTTTGATTCCGTTTTCCAGTACGGCTATCCGGTTGAATCCCATCCCCCGAATCATCGGTTTGGAGAAGCCGGAGCCTATATCCATAGCTTGTACTCCGGGAATGTTCTCCATTGCCTGCATGAAGTTTCCCGTAAAATGTTTGCGCAGAAAATCCTGTTCTATCACTTCAACCGTAAGTGCAGACTTCTTGGCTTGACGCTGTTGGTATGACTCGGTCACAACAACATCAGGTAAAAGCATACTCTTGATTGAATCGGACTTCTGTGCGTGGACGGATAAGGTTACAAACAACCCTATTACGCCCGAAATAATTCCGATACGCATCAATTACAATCTTTTATATAATGTGTAAAATGAATGTGAGGACAAGTTACAATGAACCTGTCTTCCTAGAAAATATGAATATGTAATTATGCGGCAGGAGGCGCGCGTAGGTGATGCGAATAAGTTCGTTTGCAGACAACCTTATCCTGATAAGTAATCGGCTCGTAAGGAACGAGCGTCAATATACAGTGAAATTCTACCGACTGAGGTTCTGTAAAGAGAGAAAGGGAGTATTTACATATCGCACAATCCTCGGCATGACTCCGGGAATGTTCGGCATGAGAGCATGACGTTTCATCTTCACTTCCATGATAGTGAAAGGTTTTCACTACAAAGAAGGGAATGAATGTCATGAATAACATCCATGCTATGTATGCTCTTATTTTTCTCTTGTGATACATTCTCCCCTATCGTTTAACAGAATAGTGAGGCAAAGATACTCGTATGAAACAGACGGCGCAAATTATCTGACTTAATATGTGTTATTAAAAGAATGGCAAATGCCAAATTTCGATAGCGAGGAACGACGGACGTTTGCCATTTAACTCTCAGGATATATCAACTTTCCCGAAAGCGTGGGGTTTGTTCTCTCAAACAGAGCACAGAGGGAAATTATGATTTCAAGATAAACAGAGTTTCGCATGTTAAATGGTTCAGAAAGAAAATGAACGAATTTAGAGAAGCTATCAGAATACCGAAGTCAAGGATGAACAGAGGTGTAAAACTATAGCTCAAAGAAAAAGCCGTAATTAATCTACCTATATTGATGGATTGTTTCTGCTTTTTGTAATTTTGCGAATGGACTGAGGAAACTTTATCCAAAGTAAATCAATAAACTTCACAACCCGCATTATGAAAAAGGAACAAACGACAGATAAAAACAGTTGGAATTTCCATTTGACAAGGTCAATTGCCGACCTATACGATGTCACTTTGGAAATTCATACAGAGTTTTGGCTCAGCACCCTCCAAATATGGTTTCGCGGCTATCAGACTCCCGAAGGGTATAAAGCAACAATCTGGGGCAAGAAGGTAGATTTGCATATCGCCATCGCCCCTTTGGGCACACCGAGCGAGACATTGCCTGTCATCAAAGAGAATACGACAAGAAGCAAGAATGCGCAACTCCCGTCAGAGCAGCAGATCTATGTCAACGAACTTCAAAAAAAAATAAAATCCCTCAAGAAACACCTGCCGCCCAAGGTGGACGAAGTGTTGGAGCAACGTCGTCTGGATGAGATGAACGCCGACAGAATCAAAACAATCATTCGAGAGTGCGACACGATATGGGGTGATAAAGGGTTGTCTGTCGAAGAAAAGATCAACAGGCTCGTTCCATATAAAATCGAAATATACAATCTTGTGAGTATGCTACAACTGCCAGACGAGTTGGTACGTGCCGACACGAACATCTCCATCCTGATGGCCACTATTCTATACTATGCGCAAAGTGTAGAAAAAAATGCGAGGAAATACAAAATAAGAATACCCAAGCTAGTACGTCAATTGGTGAAATTAGTCGATGGTATTATTACCCGCATGAATGAAACTCAGAACAAGCTAAACGGCGTTGAACGAGATATGACTAAGGAAGAATATAAAACCTATGACGCTTATCTGGATATAAAGATTGGAGCAAAGTCTGCCTTTTGCTCGTTTGAAAAACAATTGGAGTTATACGAGCAACTTTGGGAAATGCCCTCGCTTTCTACCGACACCAAAATAGAATGCTTGAATGAGGCTGTCAAACTCGTTAAGAAGCAATACGGTAAAAAAACGGAATCCCGCTGTCCGCACGCCCCCCTTGTCCGAAAACATCTGCGAGCCATTAGTGGCTATCTGAACGAATTGGAAAAAGAAGGTGAAGCAACTTGGCAATTACGTATGGCAGACGAATTGCTTCCAACAGCAAACGCATGGCGGGAGGACTGTGACTTTCCGGCACTATCCAAAGAGGGATTTGCCTCGCAAATCGAATTACAATCTGTTCATATAAAGACCAAAGAAAAGGAAGAAGGTTCTATCCATTACGAATTGGAACTCTTCTTCCAAGACACGGAAGATACGTTTGCCGGACATTTCCTATATGCCACCATCGAAGATGGCAAGGTGGAAGAAATCACATTGATGGGATAGACACAAGGCATCAGGGGCAATTACTGTCGGAAACATTTTCAATACGGCGAGGAGCTATTTGCTTGTTCGCCGTATTATTTGTTTCCTCCTGCAAGATTTTGTCCAAGGTCTTCAGTCCGTATTGAATGGCTTTTTGCGTCGCTCCTCTGATGGAAAGTTTCTTTGCCGATATATTGAGTATATAATGTTCTTTACCTTCCAATTCAAAATCTGTCCAAAGTTCGATAACCGAATTACCGCTTGCCCGCCTCCCTCCGATGATGGCGCTTTGCCCGAACCGTTCTCTCAATATCTCTTGCAACTTAAACAAGCAGGAATCCAGCTTGGGCAAATTAGTCTTCACTACGGTCTGCGGGGTGATGATGAAATTCTTTGCATCTCTCGCCTGCCCGTAAGAGTATGCCGCCACTAACAGCAGCAACAATACCATCTTGAATTTTCTGAAGATGAAACTCATAATCGCTTTTAGTTAAGATATTGCATCAAGGCATTGCATTGTTCCATGTTTTCTTGTAGCGTATCTGCCATTTGCGGCTTTTCGGGAAGTAACTCGCCGCATATCCGCTTGACATCGGATAGTTCCATCAATCCCGGGAATCTCTTTCGCATCAATTCTTTCTTGGAGGGATATTCGTCCGGAAGATTGACGTACAGCATTTGGTAGTAGCTAAGGGCTAATGCGATTTGCTGCATCTGCCTTGTCTCTCCTTCGGGGTATTGTTCCAGTTTGCCGATGGCTTCCGTAAACAAGGCTTGCTGCATTTCGATGACAGCCGGATAATCGCCCAACAATACAACCGTCTGCAACAGGTAAACACGGCAAGTGGCAAGTTCCTGTTCCGGCAACGGCAGTCCGCTCAGGCGTTCAAACCCCTCTTTGACCTCAAAGAGAGAGAGCAGGCATGACGGAGGCAATGTGCCCGGTTCCTGCGTCTTTAGCCATTGGTGGCAAGCGTAACCAACTACGCAACGTTGAAGCAAACGACTATTTTCATCTGCAATCAAGGAGGCATACCGGTCCGCTTCTTCAAAATTATGACGTTGAATATATTGATACATTACGTTTCTATGGAATGAATCAAGTTCGCCTTCTTGTATCCCTTCATCGTTTTTTCGTTCTTTTAACCATTTGCGATATGGCTGCTCCCAACCGACAAGGAAAGGCATTTCCTCTTCTTCATAATCGACATCCAGCTCATTGCCGTAAGATGCTGCCACTTCAAACGCTTCGGGAACATCCAGCAGCCGTAGCAACGCTTGGATTCTTTCCGGTTCGGGAGCATTAGCATCATCCCACCCCTCTATTGCGCAAAATAGCGGAAAGAACACATACCAATGTCCTAGCGTATCGGCTCCCCGTTTGTCACCTCCGGCAAGAGCCTTGGAAGCCAATGAAACAATCTGTTCAGCCAATTCCAAAGGATCGAGCAGACGGAGTTCCGCTTCGGGCGATGCCGGAATAACACTCATATCAAGGAGCTTTTTCCATAATACGCATCCTGCGGTGACACAGCATTTCCCGGAACGACGATCCACATAAATGCCACCACCTTTCAAGAAACCGCCCTCTGCGGCAAGCTCCATTGCCTCACTACGCTCCGGTTCGGGCAGTTGCTCTGGTGAGAGTAGGGAAAGATAACCGACCTTTTCCAATTCGTCGCGAACCCGCAAGACCGTGTACCCACAGTCTAATTGGTTCTGAAGATGATAAAGACTATGGCAAATACTTTGTGCCAAAGGCGGAACAGGCAAAGCAGTCGCTACGGTTATTACGGAATATTCCACCAAACTCTCTATTGCATGCATTGACATAACTACAATAATTTATTAAGGATTGTCTAATTCAATATGATTTTATATAATAATTCATGGCAATTCGAAAAGATACTGCTTGATTGCGCCTTGTTCTACCAGTGTTTTTACCAATACCAGGCTTTTCCGATAAACGGCATGAAACAAAAGACTGCAATTGTATTCGCTCTTATAAGACGGTTCCAGTATGTAGCCCGAACAAATCATAGACAAGGCTTTATCAATGTCGTTTTCATCTCGTACCAATCGAAAGAGTTCTTCCATTACTTTATTTTATCGTGAAGTGTAGTCCTTGAGGAATCTATACTTCCCAACACTTCCATCCTTTGTTTGCACAAATATATACCACATAAGTCCGTACATGATAGTTAGGGAATTTTCTTTTTGTATCTTCTCCGTATTTCTTGACCTGCACTATATGTTCCGCAAGCGGTTCAGTAAGTGTCAGCATTTTTTCAGCCTCTTTTGCACGATAATACTTAAACTCAACCACACGGTCGTCTGTGTAATAATCTGTACCGGGAATACCTGTCATTTCAAAATCCGAACGTCCTACCGAATTATTCTGCTCTATAGCAAATGTATAACAGCTGCTTAAGTAACGCGACACCAGTTCATAAAAAGAACAGCGAATAAAATTTTCATTCATCTTATCAAATACCTGTGCAGGGAATTGTCCCAAATATTGTTCAAAGTAGTTTTGTACTAGGGGTTCCAAACGGCGGTCGGCATCATAACGTTCATAAGTAGGCACATAGCGTTGTGCATTTCCTTCAATCCGGTTTAATTGGTTATAATAATCCATATAGACACTACGCATAGTCAGATTAGGTAGTACCATACGATAACTATTTTTCAACGTTGTCATTCCCAAATAGAACAAACTAATAGGATAAAATTCCTTATCAAAAAACTTCTTCTTATTGAACTTACTGGAAAGATCAGCTACATTATAAGACAATTCGTCATCAATAACCAATGCATCGAGCATTGCCTTCGCATTATCTAATGAAAGAGTAAGCCGACGAATCCAATTAATATCCGTTCGCAAATTTTCATCCACCAGTTCATCAGGAATACTACCCGCATTGGCTGCAAATTTCTTGAAAAAATAAGTAAGAATGGTAGCATTGAATAACCGGTCTCCATTAGGGCGGAAACGGTATCCGTCATAATTACTCACAATCAGTTGCCAAATTTCATTATAGCGGTCCTGTCCTGTAGAATACTTATCAAGCACGTAGCGCAAATAAACTTCTGTTTCTTCATACGTAAATCCGAGCATATTCATAAAACCCGGTTCCAAAGTAAGTATCTCTGCTATATTGTATCCGCTAGTCAAATCATCCATCGTAACAGGTAACACCCCCGTACAAAAACAAGTACGAATGCTGCCTTCACCGATACCAGCCTTTATTACTTTAAAGAAAGTACGCAAGAAACTATCATTGGTTGTCACTTCCTCATAAAGCGGGTCATTATATGCTGTAAGTAATTGGTTGGTAAAGTTATCGTATTCGTCAATCAATATATAAACTTTAGGAAAGCCATGGGAACGGGCATAATTGAGCACCTCTTCCAGCATTTTGGAAGCATCTCCACGAGTGGTAAACTGAAAATCACCGAATAAATCTCTGTTATGTTCGACCATAAGATCTACCGGACCGCAGTTTAAATCATTGAAGTTCTGCGCCAATCCCTCTATACTATTCGCCATCACCATTTTTGAAAAATCATAGCGAATAATCATATATTGATTATGTTCTTTCGTTGGATGACTACCAATCCAAGTACCTCCAAACAGTTCTTCAAACCGATGTGCTTTGGTACGATCATAATAGCAAGCTAAAGTAGAAACCAACAAACTCTTGCCAAAACGGCGGGGACGAAAAAACACAGGAGCCTTATATTCCTCTAATTTCGAAATATAGTCTGTCTTATCCACATAATAGAACCCACGTTCACGCATTTCTATGAAATCAGCTACTGCATAAGGTATTGTTATTTTTGCCATAATCTCACTATTTTATCTATATACACACAAAGATACAAAATTGTTAGCAAAAAGAAAGATGGTTTTCTGTTATAATATCATTCTTCCTGTTTCCACACATAAAAGACAGTTCTTCCTGCTCCCCTCTTGCGAAGAGTTCCCTCCTTGATGAAAGCATTCAAATCATCAATTGCTTTCAATCGGGGGAGTCCGGTCAGTCTGCTATATTCTATACGCGTGATTCCTCCGTTCTTCTTCAGAAATTCCTGCAACATTTGGAGACGGTCTTCAATGGATATTTTAGTATCGTGAGTTTTTACTTTGGAGTTCTCAACTCGTTCAAGTTCTATCTCCCGCTTTATTTTCTTTTTAAATTCTTTGGAAGTACGTAAATGAACATTGTCAAAACGGATAGACTCGGCACGAATTTCTTTCTTAGTCATCACTTTATGGGTACACTTCAACGAAATGCTGAAATGTCCAAGTTCGCCCAGTTCCACGATGTATCCATCCGCCAAGGCTTCGGCCAGTTCATCAACTACAGCGCCAAGTACTCCTTCAATTATATTGTGCGGGAAAGGTTGGTGACGGGATACGCGTTCTATAAAATCTTTTTTCGAATAAGTTCCACTCGGAACGATGCGGGCATGAAGGGGTTGTTTCTCTCCTGTATTCTGAACATCTGGCGTTTCGTATAAATCATAATATGTACTCATTACTAGCTTTGTTTTATCAGTTTATATATTTATTGCTTGCTTTCCTAATATTTGGCCCTGTATATACTATTCTTTAATGCTTAGCCTGCATATAATTATTCGTCTGACTATAGTTCTCTTTTCGTCTGACTATAGTTAGACGAAAGAGCAACTACAGTCAGACGCAAGTATCACTATAGTCAGACGAATAGTCTATCGCATACAAAGGTACAGTTTTATGTAATGCGAACTTTAATTCTTAGCAAGAAAAAGATAACCCATACTAAGAACTTAATCTCCCAACAGCAACTTACTAATGGAGCATTCCTACCAGTTTGCGTAGTCAATACCTTTGTACACATTTTCGCCTTATCCATATTACTCAATGGCAAAACGCGCCGTCATCTCATACCGCAATTTAATAACGCGATATTGCTCAGTGGCAGCTGTCCCCATACTGACATTACTCTGTGCCTGATAAAGAGAATAAGGACTTACATAGCTCGAAGCCGGTTCGACAATACGAATGACCTCACCCAGTTTTTGTCCCATAGCTTCCACAAGATAAGATGCCTTTTCACGTGCTGCTTTCAATGCTTCTATCTTACCTTGTTTCCGATAGTTCGGCAAATCCTTGTGCTTCAGCTCCCCGATACGCATGGACTCGATACCTTTCGTATCAATCTTCTTAATAACGGCATTTATCTTTTCGAAGTCAGTAAACCGGATGTCCAGTTGCTTACCTATCAGAAATTCTTTTCCTTTCTGACGCCAATAGTCTCCGATTTCCTGTACACGAATAGCCTCATCCGAAATTCCTGCTCTACTTAGCACCCGACGCAAATCTTTTTCAATCCATTCCAACGGAACTTTCGTTTTATAATCTTCCGGCTTGGACTTCGGCACAAATTCCTCTTTCCAATATTCCTTTATTTGAATCAAAAGATGAATCTCATCCGGAACAACTTCTATTTCAGAAGAACCGGTTACCTCAATATATCTTCCCTCACTCTCCTGAGCATCGGCAACGACACTCCATACACATAAAACAATAGCTAATAAGAACAATTTTCTCATATCTCTGAATTTATAATAGTACTTAGTTTCTGAATTCCCTGTTCCATATCAGACAAATGTAGTAATAAAAAATCAATCAATGCCTGTTTTTACCATAAAGCTATCCACAAAGTCCATCATAACAAGCAAATGTTCTTTATCTATCAACAGGATATCTCCGTCCTTTACTTTGTATTTCTGCGGCTCTTTACCGGAAAGAAGCGAAATCACTCCCTGTTCAAACAGACGCCTTAACTGAGTGCTGGAAAGAAGAAAATTCCTTCTTAATAAAGACGACAATTTCAAATTAAATTCAAACTCGCATTTGATTTGAATCTTTATGATTGCATCGGACATACGGATTATATCTTCTTTCGAGAAGTTATCCATAACCTCATATTCTACACTATCATAATCCGTTTTCAAATGATTCCTGCCGGCAAGTTCGGCAGAAAAAGCATATTTCCAGGCTGCTTTCCGATCGTTCATGGAAAAGCTATGAAACAGGACTTTATCTATCAAATCCGGTTTGGTACGTGACAGCAAAGTAATGTTGCAAGTATTATCGCATTTCACACACCGATATATCAGCCAGACATCGATGTTCTTTTTCTGCGCATTCATTCTAAACTTATCACTACAGTAAAACCGGTCACTATCGCAATGACTGCATTTCTTAATTAATAAAGGAGAATTCTTTGCTTTTATCTCCCATGTAAATGTTGTATCCATAAAGCAAAGTTGGATATAAGCCATTTATAAAATTCACAAGATGTCACAAGATGGCGTGAAATTTATCTGTCGAGTTCATCCATCATCTTCTGTATTTTATCCTTCAACTTATCAAGAAATTGTGTCCTGTTCTTCTTCCGATTCCTGATTTCCAAGAAGATACGATAAAAGTCTCCAATCTCGATATTGAAAAGTACCTCGCAACAAAAAGCGATGTCTTTCAGACTGGTATTTCCATTATTAAAGCATTTGCCCGCATAGATCGCATAGATGAATTCAACCAAGGCAACTTTACTATCTGTCCATTGCAGCAATTTACTGTCTACTATGGAGGTGAATTTAAGATGCAGTTTGTCTGACAGCGAATCGATCTCGTCTGATACATATTCTATCAAATGACTATTCGCCAGAATCATTGCAACGCTTGAATCGTGTAAGGTGGTAAAAGAAGGATCCCTGTCCAGCAAATGACAATGAACATCGGAAAGAATATCATAATTCTCACGGATAAAATAGTGGTTATCAAGTTCGGTCTGACCGGCACGATAATAATCATAGAAGCTATTATTCAAAAATGACTTCTGTATATTCTCCAGTTCCATCTTTAAATATTTGCATTGAGCCGACAGGGATTTGCCGACACGGTTCTTTTCAATCTGATATAAACGGATATAAAACATCAGCAAGCCGGAAATCTGCGGTTTCCAGACTTTAAAGAACTGAATTTCTTCTTCAGGGTTCTGAAATTGATATTCGGCAACTGCCCTTTTCAGCAAAGTAAGTGATGTCTGTATGACATCTATTATCTGCTTTATCCGCTCGAGAGGGGCAATCGGCTGTTGCTCAATCCTTTTAATTTCTTTTTCTATGTTCAGCTTACTATTTCTTACGAAATTTTCCATTCATTCTCAATGTACCCGCAGCTTTCGAATCATCATAAGGAGTCTGACTAAAAGCCTGAATACCAAATTGCACTCGTCTTTAAAAAACGATGCAGTGAATAATAAAATTGATAAAATGAAAAACCGGTTCAAGTAGAAGTACTCAAACGAAAGAAATTAGCCTGTGGTTTATGAGGCTAATATTAAGCTATAACAAATTTAAGAATGGTGCCCAAAATAGTTGCTTTTAGAATTCAGATGCAAATATAACCGATTTTTTATGATTATATGAAGTTTATATGAAAATTTGAAAACAGCCTGCGGGAAGCTACAGAAAAATACTATCTTTGCCTTCGGTTCTTCACAAACACAGTGATGAAACCATTCTTTTTAATCACATAAATAATAAAAGAACTATGATCAGATTAAATGTTTTTGTTCGTGTAAACGAAACAAACCGCGAAAAAGCGATTAAGGCAGCAAAAGAACTGACTGCCTGCTCTTTGAAAGAAGAAGGATGCATTGCTTATGATACTTTTGAAAGCAGTACCCGCCGTGATGTTTTCATGATTTGCGAAACATGGCAGAATGCTGAAGTATTGGCAGCACACGAGAAAACCGCTCATTTTGCACAATACGTAGGTATCATTCAGGAATTAGCTGAAATGAAACTGGAAAAGTTTGAATTCTAAATGAATGTCAGATAGACGAAAACCACGTCTTCCAGCCTAAACATAAAAGAGAAAAACAGTCCTTACTTTGGGAATGTCTTTCTCTTTTTTCGTACACAAATGTACCGTTACCTGTCAATTTTATAATCGCTCCAGATCAAGATTAGTCAAGCTTTTTATGAATAAAGGTACCTTCAATCCAGTAGGTTGCGTGATTGGCGGTGAACTTTAGCAATACATAGCCCGGATCTGTAGGACCACCGGGAAAGTGTTCGATAAACCAGTCCTGCCAAAGTTCCTGCTTCAGTTTCTCGTCTGTCACGACTTCCACTTCTCCCATCAATGCCACACTGTCCCCCTTCTCCTGAAAACATAATCCTGCTTTCGGATTCGATAAAAAATCAATAGTCTTTAATGAATCCGCTCCGGTGGACATCCAGATAGTGGAAATTTCTTCTGCTGCAATTTTACTCATTGGCACAGGACGGGGATAGCCTTCCTTGTTCACAGAAGCAAGGGTGACAACTTCGCATTTCTGCAATAACTCCGCCGCTTTCTCTTTCATAGTTTTTGTTGACATAATCTTATTGTATTTATTTTATTTCGCCACAAAGATAACGGCACAGATGTCCGTTCTATTGTAAAAAATCGACTTTTACTAATCCGGTTCTAAGGTTCGATATAAGTCAGCGTTATATCCTCCGGAACTGTGAGCGAAAGAAATGATGTAGGAGTATTGCCCGACAATGTTTTGATTTCTTTTGAGAAATGTGCCAGGTCATAATATCCTGCGTCGATGGCGGTAGTCAGCAGGTTGACAGAGGCCGTGTTTCTCAGTAATTCTACTGCATTCTTGAATTTAACAATGCGGCTATATTCTTTAGGAGTGAATCCGGTGTTATGTTTAAACTTCCGTTCAAAATGACGCTGGCACAGGCATACCTCATCCATCAGACTACGAACAGAACGCTTCCCACCGGACTGATTGATTATATTCACCGCTGCGGCAACTTGGGAATCAACAGGCTGATAGTTATGTGCAAGATACGCCAGGAGATATTCTTCAACGACCTGAATCCGTCCCCGGACATCATTCTGCTCACATACCCTCTCGATAAAGGTACTGTCAAAAACCGCCTGCATTTCATTCGTACTGATTCTGTAATTCGCAAACTCATGCAAAGGCAGCTTTGTAAATCCGGATAACCCACAAGGCAGAAAACGAACGCCGAACTGATGAACGAATTCGGCATAAGTGACAAGCTCCGAATATTTCGTCATCGGACCCACAAAGTAAGAACGATAAGGCTGCATGACCAGCGTTTCTTCTTTTACCTTACTCACTGCTTCTCCCAACGTAAAAATGAAATCGGTACAACCATCCGGCAAAATATGGATACGCATACCATATTCCGGAGTTCCCTTAAATTCCCAATAATTATCAATATAGGGAGCGAGTAGACGAGAGGGCTGATATTCTGTGTACATCGGTCTATTTTATACGCAAATATAAAGAGAATAAATGCCAATTCATGTATTTTGCAAAAAATATCATGTACATTTGTGTTTCAAAAAACAGCAAAACGCATGAAGGACTTTGCAGCTATCGACTTTGAAACAGCCAACGGAAAGCGCACCAGCGTATGCAGCGTAGGGGTTGTCATCGTGAGGAACGGAAAAATCGTTAAGAAAATCTATCGTCTGATCCGTCCTTGCCCCAACTATTATACGCAATGGACAACAGCAGTTCACGGACTGACTTACGCGGATACGGAAGAAGCGGAAGATTTTCCTGATGTATGGGCAGAAATAAAACCGCTTATAGACGGTCTTCCGCTTGTTGCTCACAACAGTCCTTTTGATGAGGGCTGTCTGAAAGCTGTTCACGAGCTATACGAAATGACTTATCCCAATTATAAGTTTTATTGTACTTGCCGCACTTCACGGAAAGTGTTTGGAAAAGAGTTGCCCAATCATCAGCTACATACGGTGGCAGCCCGATGCGGATATGATTTAACCAATCATCACCATGCTCTCGCCGATGCTGAGGCTTGTGCACAAATAGCCTTGCTCATCATCCCCGAGCCTAAAAAGCCAAAAGTTGATTTGCACACCGGAAGCTTATTTTAATACGAAAGCTCCGTAAATGAGCAATATAAAAGACACTACCACTATTATTACTGTCAATAATAGCCGTAGTGTCTTTAAAATAGATTGCTAATTATGAATTCTGCTTATAGAATAGACTTTGCAATACCCATTTCCAAACCGCGAAGTTCTGCCAATCCACGAAGACGGCCTAAGCAGGAATATCCTGGATTTGTTTTCTTCTTCAGATCATCAATCATCTGATGACCATGGTCCGGACGCATAGCGATAGAACATTTACGACGTTGTTGCAGAAGAATCAGGCTCTTCATTACGTTGTACATATCTACATTTCCCTCCAGGTGGTTAGCTTCATAGAAGTTTCCTTCTTCGTCACGCTGTGTACTACGCAAGTGTACAAAGTTGACACGATCGCCAAAACGCTCCATCATACCTGCAAGGTCATTGTCAGCACGTACACCGAAAGAACCTGTACACAAGCAAAGACCGTTTGATTCGTTAGGAACGGCTTCAATCAGTTTTTTAAAGTCTTCTTCCGTACTTAGAATACGCGGTAAACCTAAAATTGTATAAGGAGGGTCGTCCGGATGAATCACCAGCTTCACTCCCACCTCATCAGCCACAGGCGCAATTTCTTTCAGGAAGAAGATCAAGTTAGAACGAAGTTTCTCAGCATCGATATCATTATAACGATCCAATGCTTCCTGAAACTGTTCTACGGTGAAACTTTCTTCCGATCCCGGAAGTCCGGCAATCATATTACGAACCAACAATTTCTTATCGTCTTCACTCATTTGTTCGAAACGGGCTTTTGCTTTGGCTATTTCTTCCGGAGTATAGTCTTTCTCCGCATTCGGACGTTTCAGAATAAAGAGGTCGAAAGCAAGGAAGGCCGCCCTCTCAAAGCGAAGAGCTTTAGAGCCGTCAGGCATTGTATAAGCAAGGTCCGTACGTGTCCAGTCCAATACAGGCATGAAGTTATAGGTAACTACCATTACACCACATTTGGCCAGATTACGGATGCTTTCCTTATAGTTTTCAATATATTTCAAGAAATCACCGGTCTGCGTTTTGATATGTTCGTGCACAGGTACACTTTCCACAACAGACCAAGTCAGGCCCACTTCTTCAATCATTTGCTTACGCTTCATGATTTCTTCTACTGTCCACACTTCGCCGTTCGGAATGTGATGAAGTGCGTTTACTATACCGGTAGCGCCTGCCTGTTTAATATCCCACAAGCTTACTGGGTCATTCGGACCATACCAGCGCCAAGTTTGTTCACATAGATACATAATATGATAAGTATTAAGTAATAAGTAATAGGTATTAAATGGAGAATGCGTCAAAACCTCCGTCGATAACAGCTACTGTACCTGTTACGAAGTTAGAAGCATCACTGATCAGATAATGAATAGTTCCGTAAAGATCTTCCGGTTCACCGAAACGATTGAACGGAGTATGAGCAAGAATTGTCTTGGAACGGTCAGTCAGAGAACCATCAGGATTTGTCAACAGCGCACGGTTCTGGTCAGTCAGGAAGAATCCCGGAGCGATAGCATTGACACGCAGACCGTTACCGAATTTCAAAGCCAGTTCGCCAGCCATATATTTAGTGAAGTTAGCAATAGCAGCTTTTGCAGCTCCGTAACCAACCACACGTGTCAACGGACGAAGAGCCGATTCGGAACAGAAGTTTACGATAGAACCTTTCTTCTGTTCTACCATGATTTCAGCAAATACCATTGTAGGCAATACCGTACCAAACAGATTCAAATCCACCACTTTCTTAAAGGCGTCAATCTGCAAGTCAAAGAAAGTTTTGTCCGGAGCAATTGTTGCGCCCGCCATGTTACCTCCAGCAGCGTTCAGCAATACGTCAATACGGCCATAGGCTTTCATGATCTCCACTTTGTTACCTTCCAGCACTTCTTTGTCCATTACGTCCGTATACAGGAACATAGCTTCATTTCCTTCAGCTTTGATACTTTCTACCAATGCCTTACCTGCTTCTTCGCTTCTATCGAGTACAACAACTTTAGCTCCTTCTTTAGCTAAGTATGCAGCGATACCCTTACCTAAGATTCCGGCTCCACCGGTGATAACAACAACTTTGTCCTTTACGTTAAATAATTCATTCATGGTTCTTTTATTTATATGGTTTATAACTTATTGTTCAGATAATATTTCAGATTTTCTTTTAGAAGAATATCAATCGGCATCAGGTTCACCTTTTCGGGGTTCTGCTTGAACAGCAAATGATTGCACAATGATTTGATACCATCATATCCTTGTCGTTCGGGACGCTGTGCTACTAATGCAGTGATAACGCCATCGGAGAGCAGTTGAGTATTCCTTTCAATAAGATCGTAGCCAACCAATTTTACTTTTTGCATTCCTCTTGCTTTCAGGTAGTTTCCTAAGATGTAGCAAGTTGAATTAAAGATGATGCCTCCTTCTATAGTTGCATTCGCTTCAAAGATTTCGTCCAGCTTGATAAAATTGTAAACCGAATCATTGATTTTCAATTCTACTTCATGCAAATTTCCGGTAAATCCTGTTTCTTTCAGATAATGACAAAAGCCTTCTCTCCGGTTCTTTCCTTGATTTGAGTCGTTTTTTCCACTATGAATAATTCGTGCCATCAGAATATCCGAAGTCGAAGAAATCTTGTCTGTCAATAATCGCGCAGCAATCACTCCGGCATCATAAGACTCCGTTCCGAAATATGCCAACTGATGTTGCCCTTCAATATTGGAGTCAACATAAACATAGGGAATTTCATTCCTGTCAAGCTCTTGCGAAAGCCGTATAACAGAGTCGGTAAACAGTGTTGCAATCAATACCCCATCTACTTTTTCATCCAACAGGTTGCGGACAATATCATCAAATGTCTTGTTATTGTATTGATCGAAAAAGAGTTTAGTGATCGTTATATTATAAGATTCCATCTCTGAAGCCGCCTTATCGATACCCTCAGAAATAGCTTCCCAATATTCTCCGTGCGTAAAAGAAGGAGTAATTGCCACAAAATGATATTGTTTTTTAGATGCCAACGAACGAGCCATCAGATTCGGCTGATAATGAACCATCTCCAGAATAGTCTGGACTTTCTTCCTGTTCTCTTCAGATACCCGTCCACGATTATGAATCACCCGGTCTACCGTACCGACAGAGACTCCCGCCATCTTGGCGATGTCTACAATACGAATATTTGAGAATTCTTTGTCCATATACTGATAAGTATCTTGTTTTTCGACGACAAATGTAAAATGAATTATTGAATTAAGCAAAAGTGTGTGCGCACACACATTCTATTATAGAAATGCTATAAATATGATATTCAGATATTTAACAAAGAAAGACAAGTAATACGTATGTTGTTAAACATAAGAAAAAGAGTGGAAAAAGCCATCAAATATTCGTTTGGGAGGTAATAAACACCATGACAGAAAAGCTTTTTATCTGTGAAAAGAACAAAAAAAAGGGATGTAAAAGGTAAAATGTGTACGGACACACACTGATTATTCTATGCAAAAGCAGATATGAAGGATAGTGACAGTATCCGGTTAAGGTAGATTTTCAAGAAGGAAGCTATAAGTACAAAAGAAAAGTGATAACCAGTTATTTTAAACCTGATTACCACTTTCAAGGATGATTATTTCTCCCATTTTTCTTTTGCTTTTCCAACTGCTTTATCAGCCTCTTCAGCTACTTTATCTGCGACCTTAGCTCCTGTTTCAACAGCTTTTAAGCCAAGATTCATTGCTTTTCTTTCAGCTTCGGCTGCTGCTATTTCAGCATCACGACCGATACGGTGAATAGCGTTATAAATATCACTCTCCAACTGTCTGGCTTTTGCTGTACGTGAAAGACGATAAGCTACTGCACCAAGGATTGAACCAATTCCAAGTCCAATCCAGAAATTTCCATGTCTACATTCCATAATTAAGTTCTGTTTTTAGATTAAAAATAAATTATATAAAATCTTTATTTAGATTTCGAGAATAAAGAAGCAATCCATAATACCAGAATAGCTCCTACGGTAGAAGTTATCAAACTTCCAATCAATCCCGAAGCCGCAAGTCCGAAAAGGGCAAATACCCAACCGCCCAGCACTCCTCCGAGAATACCAAGTAACAAATTTATAATAAGGCCAAAACCTCCGCCACGCATTATCTTACCTGCAAGAAAGCCGGCTATAATACCAATAATAATATACCAAATAAAGCCCATTTTATCCTCCTTTTTTATTTAACAACATCAGGTACCACGAATAGTTCAGTAAGTCAAAAATGAATTAACGACAATTTACACTACAAACGCCATTATAAATTCACTAAAGAGATAATTTGGGCAACAGTCCGGCAAATGTTTTTCTTAGCAACTTCCGGCTTCATGGCTGTTTCCAAAGACATGGGCGAAGGAATGATAGAAAAGACACCTTGAAAACCTGCCTGATTCAGAATTTCCGTATCCTCTATACTGCCTGCCACAACAATGACCGGTATCCCTTGTCGTTTCGCCTCTTCTAATATTCCGGAGGGTACTTTTCCCATTAAAGATTGACGGTCTGTTCTCCCCTCACCGGTTATGATCAGATCAGCACCTTTTATTTTCTCACTAAATTTCAATGTTTGGAGCAGTAAATCAATGCCGGGCTTTAGTTCAGCATTCAGAAAAGCAAGAAAGGCACCTCCCAAGCCTCCGGCAGCTCCTGCTCCGGGAACGTGAGTAATTTCTCTTCCGGTAGTTGAATGGATCAACCGGGAAAAAGACTGCATACCCACATCTAATTTCTCTATCATTGTATCATCCGCCCCCTTCTGTCGGGCAAAAACATGCGCAGCACCTTCCGGGCCACAAAAGGGATTGCGCACATCACAGGCTATCGTGAAACGAGTATCTTTAAGTGCAGGATGAACGGAAGAAAAATCAATAGCGGCAATTCGATGCAGAATTTCGCCTCCTTTTCCCAAGACTGCTCCATCCTTATCGAGAAATCGGGCTCCTAATGCTTGTAACAGACCTACTCCGGCATCATTCGTAGCACTTCCTCCGATACCTATGACAAATTCCCGATATCCCTGTTCAATAGCGTGCAATATCAATTCACCGGTTCCATAAGTAGTGGTCAGCATCGGATTTCGTTCCGTTTCTGATAATAGCGGCAGACCATTCACGGTGGCCATCTCAATAAAAGCAATGCATTTGTCGCCCGAAACTCCATAAGTGGTTTCTATCGGACGCATCAAAGGATCATTCGCTATGATCTTCTGATAAGTGCCTCGTGTTGCTTCTACCAAGACAGTCAATATTCCCTCACCTCCGTCGGCTATCGGAAAACGAATGACTTCACAATCCGGACAAACCAGCTTTATGCCTTCTTCCGCCGCCTTTTCCGCCTCTGATGAGGAAAGACACCCTTTGAAAGAATCCATCGCTAATACTACTTTCTTCATTACTTATAGATTTAATTGTGACAAATATATTGAGAAACGGGAAGTTTACGTACCTTTGCAGTCATTTTTTCAGGAACATTTCAAAAGAATAGGTATTATGGTACAGAATCAGGAACAACCCGTAGGAAGAATTACATTTTCTATCCTCATCGCACTAAGCCTTTCGCATTGTCTCAATGATCTTTTGCAGTCCGTTATATCGGCAGCCTATCCATTATTCAAAGACGATTTGGGACTCAACTTTGGACAGATCGGCCTTATCACACTGGTTTATCAACTCTCGGCTTCGGTATTCCAGCCAATCACCGGAATCATCTTCGATAAACATCCCGTTGCCTGGTCACTACCTATCGGAATAAGCTTTACAATGATAGGAATGATCAATCTGGCATTCTCCAACAATCTTTACTGGATGCTGGTCTCTGTTTTTCTGATCGGAATCGGTTCTTCCGTCTTGCATCCGGAGGCATCACGTATCACTTTTCTTGCCTCGGGTGGAAAACGGGGACTGGCACAATCGTTATTTCAGGTAGGAGGCAATTTAGGAGGTTCACTAGGTCCTTTATTGGTGGCTTTGCTGGTGGCTCCTTATGGCAGAGAGCATCTAGCCGTTTTTACACTTTTTGCTTTGGCTGCTATCGGAGTCATGTCTCCGATCTGCAAATGGTACAAATCTTATCTCAACCGAATGAAAGAGCAAAAGGCTACAGTGAAAAAGGCTGTACATTTGCCTTTACCGATGGATAAGACTGCTTTATCTATCGGAATCCTACTGATATTAATCTTCTCAAAGTATATCTATATGGCAAGCCTTACCAGTTATTATACATTCTATTTGATTCATAAATTCAATGTAACTGTACAGGAATCTCAATTATACTTATTTATTTTTCTGGTAGCTACTGCTATCGGAACATTACTCGGTGGTCCTATCGGTGACCGTGTAGGACGTAAATATGTGATTTGGGCTTCTATTTTAGGGGCTGCACCTTTTAGTTTACTGATGCCGCATGCCACTTTAGCATGGACCATCATCTTAAGTTTTTGTGTAGGACTAATGCTTTCGTCTGCTTTTCCGGCTATCCTGCTTTATGCGCAAGAGCTACTCCCTACCAAGCTAGGATTGATTTCCGGTCTTTTCTTTGGTTTTGCCTTCGGAGTAGCAGGTATCGCTTCGGCTGTACTTGGCAATATGGCTGATAAATTTGGAATTGAGTCGGTTTATAACGTTTGCGCTTATATGCCGTTATTGGGATTAGTCACGTTCTTTTTACCCAATTTAAAGAAACAGAAGATACAGGTATAAAAAAACGACCGGTATGCATCGTCACGACGTATACCGGTCTACAAGTTAAGGTCAAAGTCAAAAAATTAAGAGAGCTATTTATTTATAAGTTAGGGTTTGCATTAATCTCTTTTTCAGGGATAGCATACAGATAATAAGAACTGTTTGCTGAGAACGCTTTACCATCCGGGAAATTAAGGAACCAATGTCCTAACGGATTTCTTTTCGCAAAACTGCCGCCTTCCTGCCAGCAATCCACTTCCGTTTTCTGCATATCCTCAGATAGAGCCATACGTTCTACCGCCTTCTGATTACGGAGTATATCCGTTATACCGAATCCTTCTCCCCACAGCTCGCGCCGGCGTTCCATCAGAATTTCGTCGATCACTTGCTCTTTCGTTTTCCCTGTCACATCGTAATTACCTGCGCCACGGGCAGTACGTAATGTATTCAATGGGGCAACAGCCTGATCCAGTGCTACTCCATCCCTGGCCTTAGCTTCCGCTTCTATCAGATACATTTCTGCCGAACGCATCAGTACCAGATCTGCAGTATCATCCGAACGCATATGGAATTTCTTATAACCCAGATATCCTTCACGCATCCATTGGAAAAGAGGCAGACGGATGTCATCTTTAGCAAAAGTATCCATCAAGTGCGGATCGACCATAAAGCTACTGTAAGCTCCGACATATGTTGCATCCAGATAGTAGAAATTATAACTTGCATCCGATTGCGAGAGTGTTTGAGGAGATCCCCAAATCCATTCTTTATTGGAAATATTATTAAAACCTTCGTATTCGGCAGTGGTAGTCATTAATGAATATCCTTTGCGTGCAGCTTCGGCAGCTTTGGCGGCTTCTCCCCATTGTCCTGTCAATAAGTAAGCACGTGCCAGAAGACCGTTGACAACATCCGTATTCGGTTTGAATTTCTGCCCGTCTCCCTTGCGGACGTAATTTATCAGATAATCCTGTGCAAGATTCAAATCATCAAAGATCTGCTGATAAACTTGCGCCACTGTCGATTTGCCTTTCGGCTCGGTACTGCTTGTAGTCGGTTCCGTATATATAGGCACACAAGGAGCATCTTTATCTTTCAAATATGTAAACTGATAATGCTGTACCAAATGTAGATAGCAAAAGGCACGCAAAGCCAATGCCTGTCCCTGTGCCTGCCGAAGTTCCTCGGAGTCACCTTTAATCGAAATGGCAGTGTTGCAATTATCAATTGTCTTATAGATCAGATACCAGGCAAACGAAGTTCTTCCATCGGAAGAAATCGCCACGTCATTGAACTGATAGGAAGAATTGAACCCATATTTCGGACGGGAGACAACATCGCTCGCCATCATATCATCCTGACATTGAAGTGCCCGATAACCAATATTGGCATACGTCGTTCCGTATTCAAACAGGTTATACCAAGCTCCGTTGAAGAGACGTTCTGCATTTCCAGCTACTGCTACCTGATCGGAGCTTACCGCATCCGTCGGTTCCGTATCCAGAAAGCTACTGCTACAACTCGTTGCCAGAAACAGTCCGGCAACAGCAGTAAGTATAGATTGAATTTTTATCTTTTTCATATATCGTGTAATTTTAGAAAGATAGATTGATACCTCCGGAAATAGTTCGCATAGCCGGATAACGGTAATAAGTGATACCCGTGATTCCCTGTTCAGGGTCAAGTCCCTGATTCCGGTGAATAGTAAACAGGTTATCTCCCTGCACAAACACCTGGACACTGCTCAATGCCAGTTTGCTGATCCACTGTTTCGGCAGATCGTAAGATAGCGTCAGGTTTTTCAGTCTCATATATGAATTGTTCTGCAAGAAACGGGTGGAAGCTGAGTTCCAGTTATTGGAAGTAGTGCTCAAAGCCGGCACGTCTGTATAACGGTTTTCCGGTGTCCATCTCTTCAATATTTCCGTAGACCAGTCACGGCCTTCCAAACTTCCGTTGTGCAAAATCATGGTAATATCACGATTGTAGATATATCCTCCGATACTATAAGCAAAGATGGCGGACAGATCGAACCCTTTCCATGAAAGCGATGTATTAAAACCGCCATAAACTTTCGGGAGGGAAGATTTATTGACGTAATAATAACTTGCCGAAGCATAATCGCTTGTTGTGACACGTTTTCCGGTCAAATTATCATTGGCATCTTTCTCATCCATATACCACAGTGGATTACCGTTGTCAGGGTCTACTCCCGCCCATTCTTTCATATAGAAGTCATAGACTGACCGCCCTACCTGCAATTTATTCACGCCACTTTGCGGCATATCCTTCAGCGGAAGTTCCGTTACCTTATTCTTATAATGTGTCAGGTTCATTCCGAGTTTCCATACCCATCCATTCTGATTGATAATGGTTCCGTTCAGCACCATCTCAATACCTGTATTCTTCAGTGCACCTACATTCTCATCAATAGACCCATATCCTAAGGAAGGAGCGATCGGACGGGAATAAAGTAAGTCTTTGGAACGACGCGTAAAGAAGTCGAACGAACCGGAAAAACGGTTGTTAAACAGTGAGAAATCAACGCCGACGTTAAAGTTTAGGTTCGTCTCCCATTTCAGGTTCGGAGTAGCCATACGGTCGGAAACCAAGGCATTCTCTCCGAGATTGGAAACAATGGCATAAAGTCCCTTGCTTGCATAATAAGTACCCAGATTATCATTTCCCTGTGCACCGTAGCTCATCTTTAATGTCAGAGCAGAAAGCCAGTTGGCAGTGGAAGCCATAAAACTTTCACGGTCGATACGCCATGAAGTTCCCAAAGACCAGAAGTTACCCCAGCGAGTCTCCGGTGCAAAACGGGAAGAACCGTCACGACGAAAGGAAGCGGAGAAAAAGTATTTATTCTGATAGTCATAAAGCGCCTGGGTTAGATATCCCACCAAAGCATAATCGATACGATAACCGGAACCGCCTGTCAACTGTGAGCCGACTACCAGTTCGGGCATATCAGGCTGTGCCATCTTCGTACGTGAAGCAGTCAGTTCATCATAGCGGTACGAATAGGCTTCCATTCCGGCAAGCACATTAAAGTGATGATCACCGATGGTTTTATCATACGACGCGATATTGTTCCATGTCCATGAAAAAGTACGTGAGTTCAAGCGGCTGGAACCACCTCCGTTTTCCAGAGCCGGACCGATTTTCGGGTTCGTATAATCCAGCGTATTATAGTTGATCAGGTCGAAGTTGAAACTTGTCTTGAATTTCAGCCCTTCGATGATCGTAGCTTCGAGATAAGTACGACCGGAAAATTCATCTTTCATCCGTTCCGATTTATCCAAAGGCAAGGTAGCCGGCAAGTTCCAGTTAGCCATAGAACCGGAAGGACGGTATGAACCGAAATCGTAGATACGATCCCCATTGTCATCCAGCTTGTAGCTGCCGTCCGTATTCATTTCATAAATAGGATAAAATCCGGGCATAGTACGTCCTGCAGTAATCACGTTGCTTGTTTTGGAATCCGAAGAAACCGGATAATTCTGCATGGAATGGGCGAAACTCAGGTTGATGCTTCCTTTCAGCCAGGAAGTCATTTCACTGGTCACGTTCGAACGAAGGTTGAAACGTTGGTAGCCGGATTCGAGTGCAATACCTTTATCGTTCAAGTAGCCGGCAGAAAAGAAGTATTGATTAGCCCTTCCACCACCGGAAACACTCAGATTCAGTTCGGTACGAAGCGCTTGCTGCTCCATCGCGTCACTCCAGTCGGAGTTCCATAACGGACGAGCACCTGCTGCCAGCTTTCCGTCTGTCCCCACAGGTTGCGGATATTGTGTACCGTAAGGATTCGGACCGCCTCCCATCAATTTTGTAACCAAGTCTTTGGAAGCCTGAGCAGCTGCGGTGGCAGGGGTATAATCGGAGCTCTTGGCATACTGGTTGCGAAGCGCTTCCCAGTAAAGTTCGAAATACTGATTGGTATTGACGCGGTCATAATCACGTACCGCACGACTGGAACCACCCAGTGTAGCTTTCACCTTGACAGTAGCTTTCGAGTCCTGCTGTCCCTGCTTTGTGGTAATGATAATCACACCGTTCGCACCACGCGAACCGTACAGAGCTGCAGATGCAGCATCTTTCAGCACAGTCATGGAAGCGATGTCATCAGGATTGATCGAGTTGACGCTGCCATCAAAAGGTACGCCATCTACCACATACAACGGGGCACTGGAAGCATTTATCGAACCGATACCACGAATACGGATTTCGGCATCCGTACCGGGCTGACCGCTGGAAGCACTGGCTTGCACACCGGATACCGTACCTTCAAGTACACGGGAGACGCTGGAAGTCTGTAACTTCTCAATCTCTCCCGCCTTCATTGTCGAGGCAGCTCCGGTAAAACTATATTTTTTGGCGGTAGCATAAGCTACAACCATCACTTCTTCCAGTTCTTTGCTCTCCGATTCCATGGTGACATTGATCACATTCCGGTTGTTCACCGCTTGTTCCACTGTCCGCAATCCTACAAAGCGGAAAACGATAGTCCCATTGGCAGGGGCTTCAATTGAATAGTTTCCATCGATATCGGTAATGGTGCCGGAGGAGGCCCCTTTCACTTGTACGGAAACACCGGGTAAAGGCTCTCCTTCAGAAGTCACAGTACCCGTTACGCGTTTCTCTTGTTGTGCTTCTGCATACACTACATTGCCGGCAGAAAGCAATAGAAACGCCACTAATAAACGTAAATAGATTCTCATAATTTTGTGGCTTAGGATTTATTTGCTTGTTCTAACTAACAGAATACATATCTCATTTGTTTAGGAAACGAAACATTTTTTTAGACGATTATTAGTATAAATCAACGAAAGGTAGTACATTCGTGAAACGAACAGCATCAATCATAGCAACGAAAAATCACAGGATGAAGCAAATTGTTCTATCTCTTTTTCTGTTTCTGTCACTCTCCTTACAGGCCCAAACTGAAAGGAGAGATACCCTTATGAGCGATAGTCTGCAAACTGATTCTGTGATACCGGCCAAACCAAGCGCTTTCAAGAGAGCGATCAGGAAGTTCATGAATTTCAGTGACTTCGACACCCTTTATATCAGTCACAACCGGTATAATTACGCATTGATGACCACCCATTTCAGCAACTTTGAATATTATTCCGTTACCAGCAATCTGCCCCAACCGCAGAAGCTGAGTTTCTCTCCCAATCCGCATAACAAGATAGGATTATACTTCGGCTGGCGATGGATCTTCCTGGGATGGTCTGTAGACGTGGACGACATTTACCGGAAGACCAACCGAAGGAACAAGGGAACCGAGTTCGATTTAAGTCTATACAGTTCCAAGCTGGGAGTGGACATCTTCTATCGTCGCACAGGTAACAACTATAAGATTCATAAGATCAACGGTTTCCCGGAAGATGTCCCCGCCAATTACTCCGAAAAGTTCAATGGGATAAAAGTAGATATCAAGGGACTGAACCTATACTATATCTTCAACAACCGCAAATTCTCCTACCCTGCCGCTTTCAGCCAGTCAACCAATCAGCGCAGGAATGCAGGTTCGTTTATCGCAGGCTTTTCTATTTCAAAACATAATCTTGAATTCGACTATGCGGAACTTCCGGATTTCATACTGGAAGCGATGAATCCTGCCATGAAAGTCAACAACATCAAATACACCAATGCCAATATCAGTTTCGGTTATGCCTATAACTGGGTATTTGCCCGCAACTGTCTGGCATGCCTGTCTCTCACTCCCGCCATAGCCTACAAAGCCTCCGATGTAGATGCAGAAACCCATGAAGGGAAGACATGGTACGGCAATTTTAACCTGGATTTTCTGATCCGTGCGGGAGTTGTCTACAATAACGGAAAATATTTCGTCGGCACTTCATTTGTCGGAAAGAACTATAATTACCACCGGAATAATTTTTCACTGGACAACGGGTTCGGAACACTTCAGATATACGTCGGATTCAATTTCAATTTACGCAAGGAATATAGAAGAAAGAATACAAGATAAAGGGTGTGTATAAACGATACAAGGTAAGAGTATATATTTGCAGTATATTATTGTATCGCTTGCTTATCCAAAGAATCTTTGTACATTTGCCCCGTTCTTAACTTCAAAAAACAAGAACCTGATGAAGAAACAGCGCCACATACAGACCACCCGTTCCCTTCTTTCCCGCTTCCGCTACTGGGGCAGGAAGAACTATGCCGCTTTTGCGAGTATGGGACGTGAATTTCAGATCGGTCATCTGCATACCAATGTGGTAGATGTGGCTCTTCGCAAGCAGAATGCAAAAGTTACTATCCCATATCATACATTTATGACACTTCAAGAAATCAAAGACCAAGTACTGGCAGGCTTCGACATATCGTCCGCCCAAGCCACTTGGCTGGCCAACATGGCCGACAGCGAGGCGCTTTATGCCGCCGCGCATGAGATTACCGTCACTTGTGCTTCGCACGAGTTCGATATGTGTTCCATCATCAACGCCAAGTCCGGCCGGTGTCCGGAGAACTGCAAATGGTGTGCACAATCCTCTCACTACAAGACTCAAGCCGAGATTTACGATCTCCTGCCCGCTGAAGAATGTCTCCGACAGGCAAAATACAACGAAAGTCAAGACGTCAACCGTTTCTCCCTTGTCACCAGCGGACGAAAACCTTCTCCCAAACAGATCAGTCAACTTTGCGATGCAGCCCGCCTTATGCGGAAACATTCGTCCATCCAACTTTGTGCATCCCTTGGATTACTCAATGAAGAAGAACTCCGCGCCCTGCACACAGCCGGAATCACCCGCTATCACTGCAACCTCGAAACAGCTCCTTCCTATTTCCCCACACTCTGCTCCACACATACACAAGAGCAGAAGCTGGCCACTCTCGACGCCGCCCGCCGGGTAGGAATGGATATCTGCTGCGGTGGCATCATCGGCATGGGAGAAACAATGGAACAACGTATTGAATTTGCTTTCACTTTGGCGGAATTGAATGTACAGTCCATCCCCATCAACCTGCTAAGTCCGATCCCCGGAACTCCACTGGAAAATGAAAAGGCTTTGAGCGAAGAAGAAATCCTGCGAACCATCGCCCTGTTCCGCTTCATCAATCCTACCGCTTTCCTGCGTTTCGCCGGAGGACGTTCGCAGCTCACTCCAGAAGCCATGCGCAAAGCCTTGTTTGTCGGCATCAATTCCGCCATCGTGGGCGATTTGCTGACCACACTCGGTTCCAAGGTTTCCGACGACAAGAAGATGATTCTGGAAGAAGGTTACCACTTCGCCGACTCTCAATTTGACCGCGAGCATTTGTGGCATCCTTATACTTCTACTACCGATCCATTGCCTGTCTACAAAGTAAAGCGGGCGGACGGAGCAACGATCACACTCGAAGACGGGCGGACACTCATCGAGGGAATGTCGTCCTGGTGGTGTGCTGTGCACGGATACAATCATCCGGTATTGAATCAGGCGGCAAAAGACCAGTTAGACAAGATGTCCCATGTCATGTTCGGAGGACTGACTCATGATCCGGCCATCGAGTTAGGCAAACTGCTGTTGCCCTTGGTTCCCCCATCCATGCAAAAGATATTTTATGCGGATTCCGGTTCGGTGGCGGTAGAAGTTGCCTTGAAGATGGCCGTGCAATATTGGTATGCAGCCGGAAAGCCCGACAAAAACAATTTCGTAACCATCCGTTCCGGTTATCACGGTGACACTTGGAATGCCATGTCCGTATGCGATCCCGTTACCGGGATGCACAGTCTTTTCGGTTCATCGCTTCCTGTCCGATATTTCGTTCCGGCCCCCTCTTCGCGATTTGACGGAGAATGGAATCCGGACGACATCATCCCCCTGCGGGAAACGATAGAGAAACACTCTAAAGAACTGGCGGCGCTCATCCTCGAACCCATTGTTCAGGGAGCAGGCGGTATGTGGTTTTATCACCCGCAGTATCTGCGTGAAGCGGAAAAACTCTGCAAAGAACACGATATCCTCCTGATCTTTGACGAAATAGCCACAGGATTCGGACGCACCGGCAAACTCTTTGCCTGGGAACACGCCGGAGTGGAACCGGACATCATGTGCATCGGAAAGGCGCTGACCGGAGGATACATGACACTGTCTGCCGTATTGGCAAGCAATCAGATAGCAGATACCATCTCCAATCATGCCCCAAAGGCTTTTATGCACGGTCCTACCTTTATGGGGAATCCGCTCGCGTGTGCGGTGGCGTGTGCTTCTGTCCGGTTACTGCTCGACTCCGGCTGGGCAGAGAATGTGAAACGAATCGAAGCTCAGTTAAAAGAAGAACTGGCTCCCGCCCGCAAGTTTCCGCAAGTAGCGGATGTACGGATATTAGGAGCCATAGGAGTCATCCAGACAGAACGTTCGGTGAGCATGGCATATATGCAACGCCGCTTCGTAGAAGAAGGTATCTGGGTACGTCCGTTCGGAAAACTGGTCTACCTGATGCCCCCGTTCATCATCTCTCCGGAGCAATTAAGCAAACTGACTTCCGGAGTACTTAAAATAGTCAGAGAGATGTAACTCAACGATCTTCTCAAAAGGTTAGGCACGGATTACACGGATAACACGGTTGCTTTGCGCAATCACAATGCCTAATCCGTGTCATCCGTGCCTAAATTTATTGTATAAATGAATAGATTATGATTTTAGACTCTATCAATCAAGAACTTCTGACTTTAAAAGAGAAGAAGAATTACCGTTCCCTCCCACAGTTGATTCATGATGGAAGAGACGTGACAGTAGACGGACGACGGATGCTGAACTTATCATCCAATGATTATCTGGGGTTAGCCAATGAAGTCTCTTTAAGAGAAGCGTTCTTAAAGACCATCACTCCGGAAACCTTTCTGCCCACTTCCTCTTCCTCCCGCCTGCTGACAGGCAACTTCACTGCCTATCAGGAACTGGAACAGCAACTGGCCACTATGTTCGGAGCAGAAAGTGCCCTTCTGTTCAATAGCGGATACCACGCCAACACCGGGATACTTCCTGCCGTCAGTGATACCCGTACATTGATCCTTGCGGACAAACTCGTACATGCCAGCCTGATAGACGGAATCAGATTATCATCTGCCAAATGTATCCGGTACCGGCACAATGACTTAGCCCAGCTCCGGCGTCTTCTTGAAGAAAACCACGGTATGTATGAGAAGATGATCATCGTTACCGAGAGTATCTTCAGCATGGACGGAGACGAAGCTGACCTGCAAGCGCTGGTACGATTGAAACACGATTACTCCAATCTTCTTCTCTATGTAGACGAAGCCCACGCTTTCGGAGCACGGGGCGAGAAAGGCTTAGGATGTGCCGAAGAACAAAACTGCATCAACGACATCGACTTTCTGGTAGGAACATTCGGGAAGGCGGCAGCATCCGCCGGCGCATATATCGTCTGCCGGCAGACCATCCGGGAATATCTGATCAATAAGATGCGTACCTTTATCTTCACGACAGCCCTTCCTCCTGTCAATATCCAGTGGACCGCATGGGTACTGAAACACTTCGTCGATTTCCGGAGCAAAAGGGAGCATCTGCTGCAAATCAGCCGGAAACTGAAAGAAGCACTAACCGAGAAGGGATACAACTGTCCTTCCGTCAGCCACATCGTGCCGATGGTGGTCGGAGCAAGCGAAGATACCATCAGGAAGGCAGAAGAATTGCAACGCAAGGGATTCTATGCCCTGCCGGTACGCCCGCCTACAGTACCCGAAGGGACTTCCCGTATCCGCTTCTCATTGACAGCGGACATCACAGAAAAAGAAATCGATACACTTATAGAAATCATTAACGGATGAAACAGACTTTTATTATCAGGAACAATGAAAAGCACCTTCTACTATTCTTCGCAGGATGGGGAATGGACGAAACGCCTTTCCGACATATCCATCCGGCGGAATGTGACTGGATGATTTGTTACGATTATCGTTCGTTGGAATTCGATACGACTTTGATACAGGCATATTCCAAGATTACGCTGATCGCATGGTCGATGGGAGTCTGGGCGGCTTCGCAGGTAATGAAGCAATATCCCTCCCTGCCTGTTTCCCAAAGTACCGCCATCAACGGAACACTTTATCCGATACACGAAACGGAAGGAATCACGCCATCCGTTTTTGAAGGCACCCTGCAAGGACTGAACGAACAAACCCTACTGAAATTTCAGCGAAGAATGTGTGGTTCCGCTGCTGATTACAAGGTTTTTCAGACAATGGCTCCCAAACGTCCGGTTGAAGAACTGAAAGAAGAGCTTGCCGCCATCCGGCAGCAATACCTGTCATCCCTCCCTTCGGAGTTTGTCTGGCAGACAGCCATCATCGGAGATAACGACCGGATTTTCCTTCCGGACCATCAAGAGCAGGCATGGAGAAATAAGGCAGACTCCCTCCTGCACGTCGAAGCTGCCCATTATCAGCAGGAGCTTTTTAATGAGGTAATCATGAACATTAAATAATCATTGATCAATGAATAAGACAATTATTGCAGAACGTTTCTCAAAAGCCATCTCCACCTATCCCCGTGAGGCAAATGTACAACGGCAGATAGCAGATAAAATGATCCGCCTGCTTCAGAAGCATATTCCCTCTCCCTGCCCGAAAGTGATCGAGTTCGGATGCGGGACGGGCATTTACTCCCGAATGTTGCTCCGCACCCTTCGTCCGGAAGAGTTGCTTCTGAATGACTTATGTCCGGAGATGAGGTATTGCTGCGAAGATTTATTAAGAGAGAAACAAGTCTCTTTTCTTTCCGGAGATGCGGAGACGATTCCTTTTCCGGATAAAAGTACGTTGATTACTTCCTGTTCCGCTTTGCAATGGTTCGAGTCGCCGGAGGAGTTCTTCAAAAGGTGTAATACATTGCTCCACAGTCAGGGATACTTTGCTTTCAGTACTTTTGGGAAAAAGAATATGAAGGAGATACGTGAGCTTACCGGAAAGGGACTGCCCTATCGTTCAAAGGAAGAGCTTGAAGCAGCTCTGTCTTTTCACTTTGATATACTGTACTCAGAAGAAGAGCTGATCCCCCTTTCTTTCGAAGATCCGATGAAAGTGCTGTATCATCTGAAGCAGACGGGGGTGAATGGTTTGTCAGCGCAATCATCCCTCTATCCGAAACACGAGAAACAGACTTGGACCCGTCGTGATTTGCAGCATTTTTGCGAACGTTACACACAAGAATTTACACAGGGCACTTCAGTGTCCCTGACATATCACCCTATTTATATCATAGCAAAAAAGAAAAAAGTATGAAACAGAATGTATATTTTGTAAGCGGTATCGATACCGATGCCGGCAAAAGTTATGCGACCGGCTACCTGGCACGCGAATGGAATAAAAACGGCAAAAGAACCATTACGCAGAAGTTTATCCAGACAGGAAATGTGGGGCATTCCGAAGATATAGACCTGCATCGGCGCATTATGGAAATCCCTTTCACCTGGGAAGATCAGGAAGGACTGACCATGCCGGAGATCTTTTCTTATCCCGCCTCCCCCCATCTGGCTTCCCGACTGGATCATCGTCCCATCGATTTCGACAAGATCAAGCATGCCACCGAAGTATTAAGCGAACGGTATGACTGTGTTCTGCTTGAAGGCGCGGGCGGTCTGATGGTTCCTCTGACTACGGAGCTCCTGACAATTGACTATATCGCACAGGAGAAATATCCGCTTATCTTCGTGACTTCCGGAAAGCTGGGCAGCATCAATCATACTCTCCTGAGTCTTGAAGCCATACAGAAACGGGGCATTGTTCTGGCTACAGTATTCTATAATCTTTATCCGACAGTAGAGGATAAAACGATTCAGGATGATACGATGGAGTTTATACGGACTTGGCTCGAAAAGTACTTTCCGGAAACAAAGTTCTTATTAGTTCCCGAGATAGGAAAGTGAGTATAATATAATCACTTGTAGTTGCTACCCCGAACACTTCCCCAACGCCTCTTCCAATGCTGCTTTTGAAACCGGCTTCGTGACAAAGTCATTACAGCCGGCTTCCAAAGCCTGCTCCTTGTCCGCTTCGAAAGCATAGGCAGTCAAGGCTATGACAGGAATCTCCTTCGAATAGGAACGAATAATGCGGGTAGCCTCCAGTCCACCCATACGAGGCATCTTGATGTCCATCAGAATCAAATCCGGCTGGAACTGTTTATACATTTCCACCGCCTCAAAGCCATCTTTCGCCCATAGCAGGGTGTAATCTTTGCCGATCATATTCTTGATCAGTACAAAGTTGCTGTCCACATCTTCAGCTACCAGAATTTTCTTGATCTTCTGCACCCTCTTGATGGTGTGGCTGATGTATTTCGTTTCCGAAACCTCGGAAAATGCAATACGGTCATCCGAGTGTTCTTTATAAGGTATCGTAAAGAAGAAAGTCGATCCTTTGCCTACTTCCGAAGTGGCTCCGATCTCCCCTCCTATCTTCTCTATGATCATCCGGCAGATGGCAAGTCCGAGACCTGTCCCCTGCGCAAACGAGTTCAACTTGACAAAACGGTCGAAAATATGTCCCACCTTGTCGGGAGCTATTCCGATGCCTGTATCCTTCACATAAAAACGGATACATTGATTATCGACTTTAAAGCCAAAGCGGATTTCACCGGAAAGCGTGAATTTACCAGCATTGGTGAGGAAGTTGGTGATAACCTGCGCAATGCGGTTCCGGTCTTCTTCAATAATCAGGTCATCGTCTTCATTGTCCAAAATAAGGGTCACTCCTTCCTGCACACGATCCTTATGAATCTGATAGATATTCCGGCATACTTCACCCAGATTCATCGGCTGTCTGACGTATTCCAATGTACCGGCTTCTATCTTCGACAAGTCCAAGATGTCATTAATCAGCTGCAACAGGATCTCTGAGTTCTGATTGATAATGCTCGAATAGAGTTTTTCTTCTTCAAGGGTTTCGGCAGAAGGCAACAGATTGGAGAAACCGACAATCGCATTCAGCGGTGTCCGGATTTCATGGCTCATATTGGCAAGGAAGGCGGTTTTTAATCTGTCGGATTGCTCTGCCTTGATGCGTGCCTTAATCAGTTCCTGTTCGATATTCTGAAAGTTAGTGATATCCCAGGAGATGCCGATCAGAAGCGGTTCGCGCCCTTCCATCGGGACAAGCGCTTTCAGTGTCTGCACAATACGGGTCTCACCGGTGGCCGCCACGTAAGTCTCCTGCATATCAATCCGTTCATGCGTCCGGATCAATTCCAGATCATCCCTGCGAAACCTTTCGGCATCCGCACGCTCCGGAAAGATCTCAAAGTCCGTGCGGCCGATTGCCCGGGAGGCGGGAATCTTGGAATGTTCGGCAAATGCCTTGTTCCAATACAGATATCTGAAATCGTCTTCGGGATCTTTCACATACAGATAGACGGGGACATTATTCAGAATGCCGTCCAGCAGGAGGTTCAATTCACGAAGTTCATCCCGCTTCTTGATCACATCGGTAATGTCCTGCGTAAAAAACCAGATAAGCTCCGTATCATCTTCCTGTGTAAGGTAGGTAGAGACTTGGTGTACTCTGTTTTTCTCCTCGCCTTTGCGCACATACGCTGCACGGTATGAAAAGCTTCCGCCATTATCTCGTATATCTTTCAGTTTGGCTTCCCATAACTCCGGTGTGCGCATAGAGACGGGCAGGTCGTATATTTTCTGGGTACCCATCTGTTGGGTGACACCGTACTCTTCCATAAATTGCTTGTTGGCATATACCAGCGTTCCGTCACTGGAAACGGCAAGAATGCTGTCACTGACTTTGTCGAGTACGCTTTTGAATATCTCCAGCTGTTGCTGGGTGGCCACTCTTTCCGTGATGTCACGACACATGATCAGAACGTATTCTTCATCCAACGGAAAAATCCGGTTCTCGTAGTAATGGTGGGAGCCGTTGAAATCCATGTCGTGATGCGCCGCCGAGACAGTCCGCGTGGCGATCACTTTCTGCATATTGGCGTGGATGTTCTGATAGGCTTCGGGAGGCACCATCTGGCACATGTGCATTCCTTCAAAATCTTTGTTGGATATCCCGACATGATTGGTTTCTTCATTGGATACGACTTCAATCCCCACTTCGTTGTGGTTGAACACCGTCAGCATGTCCGGTAAGGAATTTAAGATTTTAACGGCATACCTTTCCTGAAAGCTGGTGGAGCTTTCTTCAGGTTGTTTATTCTGTTCCAGAGATCGAAGTTGTCGCTTCAGTTGCTCATTTTCTTTTCTAAGCAACTCCAATTCCTCTTTCAGTGCTTCTTTTGTTTGTTCGTTGTTCATAAGACATCCGGATATAAATACGTACTTATCTGCCAAAAGTAAAGAAAACTTTTGAGATAAGTACGTAAAACACCTTTATTTTTTCAAGAATCATTCAATCACCATAATCCGGTCGTTCAAACCGACCTTCATACCGTCTTCGACAAAGACTTCTTTCACTACTCCGTCGGTAACAGAACGAATCTCGTTTTCCATTTTCATGGCCACCAATACGCAAAGCGGGTCTCCACGCTTGACTTCGTCTCCCTTCTTCACGTATATTTTCAGGATCACCCCCGGCATCGGCGCCTGTACTACCTGACGCCCTACGGCTTCCGTACCAGCACGGGCATTGTGTATCTTTTCCATCTCTCCCTGTAGCTCTATCTGATAAAGCTCACCCTTATTCATGATGGTATAAGAATTATTGGAAGAAGGGGAAATCTGCACTCCATGCGAGTGATGATCGATGATGATCGAATGAATGGAGTCGCCTCCCATATTGTAATCGACCTCATATATTTTACCGTTGACCGCTATCTTCTTGATCGGTCCGTCTTCCAGAATCTCTACCTTATATTCACTGTCCGGCATATCCAGAAGCTTGGCATAATAAGTCGCTAACGATGTACCCATATCTTTCTAATTTTAATAAATAACCAACTCAATTTTCAACTCTCAACTTATTCAATAATTATTGGCAGTCATCTGCAACTTGCCATAATACTTCCAGAGAGATTCGCCCACTACAGGGAGCGTGGTGGCACGGGATGCAGCTTCTTTTTCCCTCTCGTAATGCCTGACGGCGGCAGCGATCACGGCAACAGTCGGGTCGGTATTCTGCCGACGCTTCAAGTCTTCCTTGTCAAAACGGGTGTCGATGAAAGTCGTATCATATTTTCCTTCGAGGAAAGCGGCATTCTTCAACACACGCTGATGGAAAGGAATCGTCGTCTTGATGCCCAGAATCTTATACTCACGCAAGGCACGTGCCATGTTGGAGATGGCGGATTCGCGGGTACGCCCCCAGCAGCAGAGCTTGGCAATCATCGGGTCATAGTGCAGGGAAACTTCGAATCCGGCATAGGCGGCACTGTCCAGACGGAGATTACGGCCTTCGGGAGCCTCACGAACGGCTATCACTCCGGGAGATGGCATAAAGTTATTCTCCGGATCTTCGGCATAGATACGGCATTCGATGGCAGCTCCGCTGAATTTTATATCTTCCTGCTTATACGGCAACGGATTGCCCGCAGCCACCGTGATCATGTCACGCACCAGATCGACGCCGGTACATTCCTCCGTCACCGGATGTTCTACCTGCAAACGGGTATTCATTTCAAGGAAATAGAAGTTCTGGTCTTTATCCATCATGAACTCCAGCGTGCCGGCACTGTAATAACCGATCCGCTTGCAAGCCTCTACGGCTACTTTCAGCATCTTCTTACGGGTTTCGTCTTTCACAAACGGTGACGGAGACTCCTCGATCACCTTCTGATTACGTCGCTGAATGGAACATTCACGCTCGCCCAGATGAACCACATTGCCATATTTATCTCCCATAATCTGCACCTCGATATGGTGCGGATTCTCGATATATTTCTCTATATAGACCGCATCATTTCCGAAAGAAGTACCCGCCTCGGACTGAGACAGACGAAGAGCCGTCTCCGCTTCTTCTTCGGAACGGACCAGACGCATCCCCTTACCGCCTCCTCCGGCAAGCGCTTTCAACATAATAGGATAACCTACTTCCTTAGCAACCTTCTTCACTTCTTCGATCCCCTGCACGGGAGTTTCCGTTCCGGGAACGATGGGCAGCCCCGCTTCACGCATGATTTTGCGTGCCTCAGTCTTGATCCCCATCTTAGCAATAATATCGGCACCGGGCCCGATAAAGATCACTCCTTCTTCTTCGCAGCGACGGGCAAAGTCGGCATTCTCCGACAAGAACCCATATCCCGGATGAATGGCGGCTCCGGTCTTTTTGGCAATGGCCAGTATCAACTCCGGCTTCAAATAAGAAGTATCCTCCGGCGAACTGGAGATGCAATAAGCCTCCTCCGCATAGCGAACATGCAAAGCTCCCCTGTCTACATGCGTGTAAACAGCCACCGTCGAAATATTCATCACCCGGCAAGTACGGAAGATGCGCATGGCTATCTCTCCACGATTAGCAACTAATATTTTCTTTATCATAATCTGTTTCTTTTAATTGATCACTCTCCATTTTCAACTTTCAACTTTCCATTTATTAAAGTGGAATGTTCGAGTGTTTCTTAGGCGGATTGGACTGACGTTTGTTGGCCAGCATTTCGAAACTGCGTATCAGGCGCAGACGGGTAACGGCCGGATCGATCACTTCATCCACATAGCCCAATTCCGCTGCGCGGTAAGGATTGGCAAACTTTTCACGATAATCGCTCTGAAGTTCCTTTCGCCTTTCTCCGGGAGTCTGTGACTTTTCGATCTCTTTCTTGAACAGGATATTTACTGCCCCGTCCGGTCCCATCACAGCGATTTCGGCAGTGGGGAAAGCCAGATTGACATCGCCACGGATATGCTTGGAACTCATCACATCATAAGCGCCTCCATAAGCCTTACGGGTGATAACGGTCACTTTCGGCACAGTAGCTTCGCAGTAAGCATAAAGCAGCTTCGCGCCGTTACGGATGATTCCGCCATATTCCTGATCTACTCCCGGAAGGAATCCCGGAACATCGACCAGAGTCAGCAAAGGTATATTGAAAGCATCGCAGAAGCGAACGAAACGGGCAGCCTTTATAGAGGCATTGATGTCCAGTGTTCCTGCCAGCACCAGCGGCTGATTGGCTACCACCCCTATCGTCTTTCCGTTCAGACGGATATATCCGGTAACGATGTTCGCGGCAAATTCTGCCTGAAGTTCAAAGAAGTTATTATCGTCGGCCACCGCTTCTATCATCTCCTTTATATTATAGGGCTGATTCGGATTGGTAGGCACCAAGTCGGACAGTTCGGGTGTCAGGCGGGTCGGCGAGTCGTTGGTGACAACGAAAGGAGGCTCTTCCATATTGTTGCCCGGCAGATAAGAAATAAGTTCGCGGATATAATTGATACATTCAATATCATTTTCGGCCGATAGATGCGCCACGCCGGACTTTGTCATGTGGATGCCCACTCCACCCAGATCTTCCTTGCTTACTTCTTCCTGTGTCACACTCTTGACTACGTCCGGTCCGGTGATAAACATATAGCCGGAGTTCTTGACCATCAGAATAAAATCGGTCAGTGCAGGAGAATAAACGGCACCACCGGCACACGGACCCATGATAGCACTGATCTGCGGAATGACTCCCGAAGCCATGGAATTGCGAAGGAAAATCTCCGCATATCCTGCCAAAGAACGGACACCTTCCTGAATGCGCGCACCACCGGAATCATTGAGTCCGATAATAGGCGCTCCCATCTGCATCGCCATGTCCATCACTTTGCAAATCTTCTTGGCGTGTGTCTCCGAAAGAGCCCCTCCGAATACGGTGAAGTCCTGTGCAAAAACATAGACCAGCCGTTTGCCAATCATTCCGTAACCAGTCACTACCCCGTCACCGGAGAATTTCTGTTTTTCCATACCAAAGTCAGTACACCGGTGGGTCACCAGTTTATCAAGTTCGATAAACGACCCTTTTTCCAGAAGTAAGTCAATGCGTTCACGGGCGGTCAGCTTGCCCACAGAGTGCTGTTTCTCAATACGGGCATCCCCGCCACCTTTTTCTGCTTTCCTGTTCAGTTCTTCCAGATTCTTGATAAGCTCTTTCATAGGCTGTTTGTATTAATGTTATGTGTAAAAATAGTCAGTAATAAATTAATTAGTTGTCATATTGATTACACAAAGGTATTTTTATATAGTAAACGTATCATTTGCCGAATTTGTTAGCATTTATGCCCTTAAACATCTTTATGACGGATACGGGCAAGGAATCTTTTCTACGGGTTTACACAACAAAGTCACACAATCATGTGTTTATCGCATATCATTTTAATAAAACCTAGACCCTAACAAAAATGAGAACAATTAAACTTTTATTAGCAGCCGGTTTCCTGCTCGTATTGGGTACAAGTGCGTATGCGCAAGTACAACGGAATGAAACTTATTTACCCAAATTCGCCATCAAGACCAATGCCCTCTACTGGGCTACGAGCACTCCCAACCTGGGATTCGAAGTCGGACTGGCAAAGAAAATCACCCTCGATGTATCCGGCAACTACAATCCGTGGAAGTTTGGCAACGACTGCCAGATCAAGCACTGGCTCGTACAACCGGAATTGCGCTACTGGCTCTGCGAACGTTTCAACGGAAGTTTCTTCGGCCTGCACGGACACTACGGAGAAATGAATGTCAGCAACCTGAATATATTCGGAATGGGGCACGACCGCTATGACGGCAGTCTGTACGGAGCCGGCATCTCTTACGGATACCAGTGGATTATCAGCAAACGCTGGAGCATGGAAGCAACCGTCGGAGTCGGTTACGCCCGTCTGAAATATGATAAATATGCCCGCGGTGACGGAGGTGAAAAACTCGGGCACAACACTCGCAACTATTTCGGTCCGACCAAAATCGGCCTCAGCTTCATTTATGTCATCAAATAATCGAACTTTCTAAAACTTACAATGATGAAAAGAAAACTTATCTATCTATTTATAGCTCTTGCAGCCACCATACTTCCGGCTCATGCACAGAAATTTCTGAATGATGCGCTCACGCTTTCGAATGTATCCTTATGGCAACAAGGAAACTCGCTTTATGTCGGCATGACGGTCGACATGGCAAACCTAACCATCGGCTCGGCACGTAGTCTCAGCCTGATCCCCCTGCTGACGGACGGACAACATAATATCCCGCTACAGGAGATTATCGTCAACGGCAAAAGACGCGAGAAAGCCTATCTACGTGGACTGGCGATCAGCAAACAGGAACCCACGGCTATCATCGTACCTTATAATAAAAGAGAAACGTTTAATTATACGCAGGTCATTCCTTATCAGCCATGGATGGCAAACGCATCCCTGCAACTGGTAGAGAACCTATGCGGATGCGGCAACTATCAGGAAATGAACGCGCAGGAACTGATAACGAACGACGTATCTACCGAAGCCAAACGACTGAGTGCCATGTCTCCTATCGTAGCCTACATCCAGCCTACGGTGGAAGTGGTGAAAAACCGCAGTGAGCAATACGAAGCTCATCTGGACTTCCCCGTCAACAAGTCTGTCATCCTTACCGACTTCATGAACAATCACTCCGAACTGGTGAATATTCATTCTATGTTTGATAAAATTCAGAATGACAAGAATCTGACCGTACAAAGCATCAGCATCGAAGGATTCGCTTCTCCCGAAGGGCCGCTGGCTTTCAACGAGCAACTCTCTAAAAAACGTGCGGAAGCTCTAAAAGATTATCTGGTCAAGAACGAAAAGGCATCTGCCAAACTGTATAAAGTGACTTTCGGCGGAGAGAACTGGGACGGACTGGTGAAAGCTCTCGAATCCTCTTCGATGAAGGATAAGGAAACCTTCCTGAATATCATCAAAAATACAACGAATGACGTGAAACGTAAACAGGAAATCATGAAAGTCGGCGGCGGCGCTCCTTATCGCACTATGCTGAAAGAGATTTATCCGGGACTGCGTAAAGTGAACTGCAAGATCGACTACACAGTGGTCAACTTCGATGTGGAACAAGGACGTATCATCATCCGTGAGAATCCGAAATATCTGAGTCTGAACGAGATGTATCAGGTAGCCAATAGTTATCCGAAAGGCAGCAAGGACTTTGTAGATGTATTTGATATTGCCGTACGTATGTATCCAACGGATGCTGTAGCCAATCTGAATGCAGCGGCTGTCGCCCTGTCACAGAAGGATATCAATACCGCACTGAAATATATGGAAAAAGCGGATCATACCACTGCCGAATTTCTGAATAATACAGGCGTGTATAACTTCTTAAACGGAGATATTCAACGTGCTACAGCAGCCTTTGAACAAGCTGCCAAATTAGGAAATGAAGCTGCTCAGGCAAACTTGAAACAGTTGCAACAGATCATGAATATGAAAATGAGCAAGTAATAGCAGAAGGGACGGAAGTCACTTAAAACGATTTTTCAGGCACGGATTACACGGATTTCACGGTTTGGGGTTACCTAACTCTTAAAACCGTGTTAATCTGTGAAATCCGTGCCTGAATATATTTTTGACACATTCACAAAAAGAAGTTGGATAAAATTAGAGTCACATATCCATCAAAACTACCTTTTGTTTTGTTATATTAAGTATTCACCAAAAGTTGACTATTTAAAATTTAGAATTATGACACTAATCCTTGCTATTATTCCGGTATTGCTATTAATTGTATTGATGGCGTTCTTCAAGATGTCCGGCGACAAGAGCAGTATTATCTCGTTGATTGTAACCATGCTGATCGCTCTTTTCGGTTTCGCCTTTTCTGTAGACAATCTGTTTTATTCCTTTTTATATGGAGCGCTGAAAGCGGTCTCTCCTATTTTAATCATCATTCTGATGGCTATTTTCAGTTATAACGTATTACTGAAAACGGAAAAGATGGAGATTATCAAACAACAGTTCGCTTCCATCTCTACGGATAAAAGTATTCAGGTATTGCTGCTGACTTGGGGATTCGGAGGATTACTGGAAGCGATGGCAGGATTCGGAACGGCGGTTGCTATTCCGGCGGCGATTCTTATCAGTCTGGGATTCAAGCCGATATTTTCAGCGACTGTCAGTCTGATAGCCAACAGTGTCGCTACGGCTTTCGGTGCTATCGGAACTCCGGTATTGGTGTTGGCAAAGGAAACGAATCTGGATGTGCTACAACTCAGTACGAACGTTGTATTGCAATTATCGGTACTCATGTTTCTGATTCCGCTGGTCTTGCTTTTCCTCACCAATCCTAAACTGAAAGCACTCCCGAAGAATATATTTCTGGCCCTACTGGTCGGAGGTGTTTCTTTGGTCGGACAATATCTGGCTGCCAGATATATGGGGGCAGAATCGCCTGCCATTATCGGAAGTATTCTTTCTATCATTGTCATCGTTCTCTATGGAAAACTGACCGCATCGAAAGAAGAAAAGGCTCGGAAAAGTACGCTGAAAACCAAAGATATACTGAATGCGTGGAGCATCTATTTACTGATTTTGTTCCTGATCATCCTCACCAGTCCGCTTTTCCCGAGTTTGAGAAGTACATTGGAGAATAACTGGGTTACAAGAATCAGTCTGCCTGTCAATGCTACTACCGTAAACTATACAATCTCGTGGTTGACCCATGCAGGTGTACTACTCTTCCTCGGTACTTTTATCGGTGGGTTGATACAGGGTGCCAAAGTCAAAGAGCTGTTTATCGTTCTTTGGAATACGGTGAAGCAATTAAAGAAAACCTTTATTACCGTGATCTGTCTCGTGGGATTATCCACCATTATGGATACTTCGGGAATGATTGCTGTCATCGCTACGGCACTGGCTACTGCTACCGGAAGCTTGTATCCGCTGTTTGCTCCGGTCATCGGCTGCCTGGGGACATTTATTACAGGAAGTGATACCTCCTCCAACATCCTTTTCGGAAAGTTACAGGCAAGTGTGGCAGGACAGATTCATGTCAGTCCGGACTGGCTGTCAGCAGCAAATACGGTAGGTGCGACAGGCGGTAAGATTATTTCTCCGCAAAGTATCGCCATTGCGACTTCTGCCGGAAACCAGCAGGGAAAGGAAGGGGAAATACTGAAAGCTGCTATCCCGTATGCACTGGCATATGTGGTGATTACAGGAATTATCGTTTATATTTTCAGTTAACCACCCGAAAAAATAATAACAGGATAATGACACTATCGCCTTGATATAGTGACATTATCCTGCATACATAAAGGCGAACTAAAAAATCGGTAGTAACCTCAAACTCTCCTCCTTCGGGAAGGAGGAGTCCCCGCAGGGGGAGGTGGTAGGTAAGCATATAACTTTGATTATCATCAATCTATGCATCCACCTACCACCCCGGCTTTCAGCCACCCTTCCTTCCCGAAGGGAGGGGAATGGGAGATAGAACCGACTTTTTAGTCACTTTATATATTTTTTATTACTCACAGCTAAATCAGCGGTTCCCGAATCACCTTCACGGGATTCCCCCGTTGAAGATGATTATGATTACTCCAGTTTTCCTGCGCCTGAATCATCGCCTGTTCCATCGTCCATGACGAAAGTTTCACCAACAGGCGTTCCGTTGCCAGCTTCTTGTTCTGCCATTGTGAACGTTGGTCGGAAGCTACCACACTCATTCCGGACGGGATGTGAACGGCACGGACCGCGGACTCTGTCTTGTTGACATGCTGCCCGCCCGGACCGGAAGCCCGTAAGGTTTCATAGCGGAAATCTCTTTCTGTAGCCTCCTGACTCTCCGACAACACAAACGAATGCACACCGACAAACCAGTTTTTCCGCTTGTGATAAATGCGATACGGGCTTTGGGCAATCCATTGCACCGTTCCCTCCCATTCATCCGCCAGTTCTCCGCTCGCTGCGCCTTGAAGAGCAATGGTAGCCGAAAGCAGTGTCCGGTTGACCGGTCCCACTTCACGTTCTATCATTTCCACTTTCAGTCCGCTTGCCTGCGCCTGTCTTACTATTCTTTCGAGTACCAATGCCACCACCCGGCAACATTCCGCAGGTCCCCTGCCGGAAGTTATCTGTAAATAGACTTTCTCCTTCATCGCCTTATTCTTTATTCATTCGTACGATGCGAGGCATAAATCTACCCTGCACTTCCACTAAAGTCTCCTGTGTGTACATCACGCGGTCGATGTCTTTATATGCCAGAGGTATTTCCTCGATACTTCCGCCTATCAATGTCACGTCTGCCTGCGACAGCATCTTTTTCAAAGCCGACTGAGTGAAACTCTCCTTTGCTTTTTGCCGGGACATCGCTCTTCCAGCTCCATGAGAAGCAGAGCACAAGGATTCTTCCACCCCTTTGCCACAAACCAGATAACCTGCCGTAGCCATACTTCCGGGAATCAGACCCGCCTGTCCCTTTTGTGCAGGAGTTGCCCCTTTGCGATGCACAATCGCCATACGTCCCGGAGCTATCTCCTCTTTCCACGCAAAGTTGTGATGGTTGTTGACATTCGCAACAGGTTTCAGTCCCAATGCTTTAGACAGATTCAAGTGAATACGCTCGTGACAGGCACGGGCATAGTCTCCTGCCAGATTCATACTCATCCAATACTCCTGCCCTTCTTCGGAGTCCAGACTCAGCCACGCAAAATGCTGCGCCTCCCGAGGAAGTTTGCAGACTTCACGGGCCAACAGACTGTAATGTTTGGCAATAGCAGCACCCAAGCCACGTGAACCGGAATGAGACAGCAAAGCAACATAACTCCCCTCCGGAAGATTCAGCACATTATCCGCCTGCAAAGCAATTTCGCCGAACTCCACAAAGTGATTCCCACCTCCGGAGCTTCCGAGTTGCCGCACGGCCTTTCCTTGCAAATCCTTTAATAAAGGAGTCAACCGAAATTCTTCCCGATCCAGCACTTCATGCTCCTGTTCAAAGCCCAGGCCGCCATCCATTCCGAAATGTGTAAAGTCTTTCAAAGCCTCCTTTATCTGATAAGAATATCGTTTCAGGAAGTCTGCTTTCGCATCAAATACCGTCAGACTCATCCGGCAACCGATATCAACCCCGACAGCATACGGTATCACGGCATTATCAGTAGCCAGTACCCCACCGATAGGCAATCCATAACCGGCGTGCGCATCGGGCATCAACGCTCCACCGACCGTTACAGGCAGGCGCATAGCCAAATTCATCTGTTGTTTGGCAAGAGTCTCGATAAACTTACCTCCATAGGTTTTATACATCAACGGATCTTCCCGTAAGTCGTAAGCTACGAACTCTTTCGCAAGAACAGTAGGCGACAGGCGTTCCGCCAGCTTACTCCATATTTCATTGTTTTTATAAGATTCGGGATGTTCGAGTATATTGCTCAAAGTCATTGCAATCTGTTCCTTCGTGTCATGTTTGCAATATTTGCCTACAATGTCTACTACCAGACTACGGGCTACATTATCCCGATATCCCAGTTTACTTAAATCTTTTAATCGTATTCCCATACTTTTTTTCTGTTCGCATACCACACCCCGTCCGCCTCAACAGCGGAAAGTAAGGTTATACACGGTATGCCAATGCTTCGGATACGGATACAAAACATCCATCCACAGCATTGAAGTGAATAATTTGAAAAATAAAAACGTGATTGCAGGACTAATCAACTATTACCGCCAGCAGCAGAGTTGCGGTAAACGTAAAAAACAAAATGTCGCAAAGCCCCGTCTTCCCGACGAGACAACTTAGTCCTAATTTGAAAATATTATAGCTCCAACATAATTAATACCCTTTCCATCATTTTAAAGGGTGAATACTCATTTTATCGCGACAAAAGTAGTGCATATTTTTATTACTTCCAAAGATAAAAAGACATTTTTTAGCGTTAAAGGAGCAGTGATGGGAAATTTTGCCAAGTGTTCCAGTCAAATCGCTATTTCACGGGAAGCTATTTCGCCTTACCTTTGCAACATAGAAAACAAATAAACCGAAAAGATTTATGAAACTGATTAAAAGCATTATGAGCGCTTTCGCTATCGTACTGGCCACCACAGCTTGTGCGGGAAATGGCGGAGAAAATAAAAAGAGTAATGAACCAACAAAGGAGGACAATAAAATGGAAGTAGTATCATTAAATAAAGCAGAGTTTTTAAAGAAAGTATATGATTTTGAAGCCAATCCGAATGATTGGAAATTTGAAGGCAAACGTCCGGCAATCGTCGATTTCTATGCAACATGGTGCGGACCGTGTAAAGCGCTGCATCCTGTTCTGGAAGAACTGAGCAAAGAATACAGTGGTAAGGTAGACATCTATCAGATTGATGTGGACCAAGAAAAGGAACTGGCTGCCGCCTTCGGTATCCGCAGTATCCCCACCCTGTTACTGATTCCGATGAAAGAAGAACCGAGAATCACGCAAGGGGCTTTGCCCAAAGACCAGTTGAAGAAAGCAATCGACGAATTTCTTTTGAAACAGAATAACGAAGCTAAATAAACTAATTTCGATTTTTTCTTGATATGCAACTACCCTCTATCAGCATTCTAATGACTGACAGAGGGCAGATTCTTTTATAAACTTTCCTTTATCTACCAATATTGCATCAGATTAAAGACTAACGGATATATATGACATAAAAAACATCGCAAGACCTGTCACCATCTTTGTTGTTTCATCACGAATCCTTCAAAGAAGTCATCCCGATAACTATTCCCGATAGCAATCTCATACGACTTGATAAATATATCATTATTGTCGAACGAATCGATATGGGCTGTATTGACTATATACGATTTATTGACCCGTAAAAAAGAGTCCTTCGGCAACAAGTCAAAGACCGCTTTCAGACTCATACGGGTGATGATGCGTTGTTCGCCCAACTGTAGAATTACATAATCTTTCAAGCCTTCTACAAAAAGGATATCAGAGAAGTTGACCTTGAAGTATCTGCGTTCCGCCTTTACAAAGAAATACTCGGCAGCCACAATCGTCTCAATGGCTTCCTTTTCTTCCCGTAATAATAAAGAATGATAAGACTGCGCCTTCTCAACCGCCTTCTGAAAGCGCTCCGCCTCCACCGGCTTTATCAGATAATCAATTGCGTCCACTTCGTAGCTATCCAGTGCATACTCCGTATAGGCAGTGGTAAAGATTACCAATGTCCGTTTGGAAATGGTACGGGCAAACTCAATTCCCGTAATGCCGGGCATTTGAATATCCAGAAAGACAAGGTCTACTACGTGCTGCTCCATAAAGTCGGAAGCCGTGGCGGCACTGTTAAAACTTCCCACCAACTGAAGACATTCCGCCTCCTCTATCAGCAATTTCATAGCCTCCCGTGCCAATGGTTCATCGTCTACAATAATACAATTCATAACGTTATACATAAAGTTACCATATACCGATTTTCATTCTCTATCTGCTTCAATTCATAACGGTCGGGATATAGCAATCCTAATCTACGCTGAATATTCGCAAGCCCGATCCCTCCTACCTTGTTGCTGACTGCAACCGCCGGCATCGTATTTTCACAACGGAACTCCAACCGATTCTCTTCTACCTTAAAAGAAAAATGTACAGACGAAGGATGCTCGCTATCAAAACTATGCTTTACCGCATTCTCCACAAACGGGATAAACAATAACGGCTGAATCCAGATGGAGTCAATATCCCCTTCCTGATCCATTGTAAACTGAAAATGATCCCGGCGTATCTTTTCCAGATTCAAATAGTCGTTCAGAAAACGGATATCTGAGGCTAAAGCAACCCTTTCGCGCGAACTGTCATTTATCTGGTACCGCAGCAAATCTTCCAGTTTGAAAAGAACTTTAGAAGCCTCTTCCGGATTCCGCTTTATCAGTACATTGGCGTTGTTCAGCATATTGAACAGAAAGTGCGGATTAATCTGGCTCTTAAGGAACTTCAATTCCGATTGCAAAGTGGTAGATTCCAGCTGATCAATGCGCAGATTATGACGCAGCCAATGAGTGAACAATGAAATAGCCGCCGAACCTGCGGTGACAAAACCCATAGTAAGTATCCCCGAAAAGGTGTTGATGAAAGTGGCAAATCCATCGGGATTCCTGACAGGCAAAATAACTTCAAAAAGCATTCCCTGCGTAACTGAAAGGAAAAGGATGACCACTAAGTTGGTAACTATCGCAGCTAGAACATAACCACCCAAACGGTTCTTTAACAGAAAAGAAGGAACCAGAATATACAGATTAGTATATATCACCGCATTCATAGACAAGAAATAGACCAGACAGCCTCCAAAGCGTTTCAAGAGAGAGACCACCTGCAAAGGCTCGTACCAAAAAACATTGATTGTAATCAGCAGAACAGCCACCTGCAAGAGGATATGTCTGTATATCCTGCAATGAGGACTCAGCAGAAAAGCGGTGACACTGCTGCTGTTCATGGTTCCGTCACCGGGATTCCTGTCGAGCGTATTTTTATCGTTTGTACTTATTCTCATTATTCCCCTCCATTCAGTTCCAGTCTTATACATTCCATGGTAAAAGATAGTCCGTAGCGGTCGCCATACAATAAGTCCAGCCTTTGTCTGATCCGTTCCAGTCCCCTGTTTACGGAGAGATTAAGTTGCGGACACATACAAGTGAATACAATCGTACCCTTCTCCGCTTTCAGATGGATGTCCAAAGAGACAGGAATCGATATCTGCTGTTCGTGCGTCAACTCCACGATATACTGCACAAAAGGAATGAAGAGCAGAGGAGGAACCAGCTCCCTGTTTACCTCCCCTTCCGAAGTAAACTGATAGCGGAATTGCGGAAGGGAGCTTTGCTCCAATGTCAGATAGTTGGTAAGGAAGACGATTTCACTGCTGAGCAATACTTTTTGCCGGCTGCAATCATATAACTGATAGCGCAGCAACTGGCTCAGCTTCATCAACATCTTCGAAGCCTTTTCCGGCTCGGTCAATGTCAGTTCACCCGAATGATGCAACGTTTTGAAAAGAAGTTCGGGGCTGACCTGCTCTTTGAGCTGTTCCACTTCGGACAGTACGTGCGCCTTTTCCATCTGTGAAACACGCTGATTCTCAATCATCCATTCTTTCAGAAGCAAAGTCATCGTTCCTCCTATCATGCAAAGCGTTGACAGCATAAAAGAAGAAATGTAGTCCATCAGCATGGGAACCGAGAAATACGATCCCCGCGCATGAAGCTGCGGCCAATGGGAGTAAGCAAGGTATTCTATGACCATCTGTATCAGCAGTGCAATGACCATTGCCACAGACAGCACCGACAGATAGGTCATATAATGCCTTTTCAACAAATATTTCGGGAATAACCAGAAAAGGTTCAGACAAATAACGCCAACGTATGTGAGCATATATATAAACGTGAACACATAAATCCATACGCCCAGTATATCCCGATAGTCCATAAAAATGATGAATACCTGATTGAAGGAGATAGTACCCAACACCATGACAAGTATCAGATACCGCATCCATCGGAATGCCGGACTTACGAGCAATCTATATAAAAAGGCCGATTCGTTGCCTGCTGCAGTTGTTTCAGTTGCCATATGCTTCATTGGGTACGAAGATAAAACATTTTCCGTTAAGGTCTCTATACCGGATATCTAAAATTCAAGCTTATAACTCACATTAGTCAGAACGGTAGAGCCGTCGGTTGCGTCTATCTTTCCGGTTTTCACGTTATACTCATGTCCGTAGTGCTCTTTCGTGCCCATAAAGTTCAGGCCCTTCACAGCAAATTCATGAGATACTTTTTTCTTGTTGATGCGGTAGCTGACGGTATAATTGCCGATAAACATGGGCGAATACTGTTTGGAGAATGCCTTCCTTTCGTCATACTGCACTTCCTTGTCCGGATGCTTCATGGTTGCTTCCATGTCAATCGGAGAATAGCGGTCGCCGCCCTGCAAGGTCAGTTTCAGGTTGATGCTAAGAATATTCTGTTTGTTGCGTCCCAGCATCCATTCTTTGCCGATCAGTCCGTTGATGACATAGTTGCGGTTGAACTTCGTGTTGTACCATACACCGTCTCCGCCACGGTAACGGGAGTCGAACAACGAACCGGAGATCATGTAATAAAGTCCTTTTTCCAGGAAGCGTTCGAGGGTTATGTCAATCCCGATATTCCGGCCTCTTCCTTTGTTGACAAGCGCATCTTCTACATAAAAGTCGGAGCGGTTGAGTACGGAATAGGAACTGTCCGCCATTACCGGTACATCGTGCAGGAACTGTACATATGGTTCTATTTTCAGATTCATGCGGTCCGAAATCTTGTAGCCGAAAGACAACATGATGTGCTGCGCCTTGGTGAAGTTGAGGTTCTTGTTGACGGATTGATTTCCCGTGCTCTTCGTTTTCACAAAGTAGACGTCCATTTTCTCCATCCGGCTGTATATGCCGTAAGCTAAAGCAAAGGTCGCTTTTGGGGTAGCCTGCCATTTCAGTCCGGCACGGGGTTCGACAGACCATTTATTATTCAGCGTCAGGTATTGTCCGTAGATACCGGCATTGAGAGTCCAACGGTCACTCAGTCCGACAGAAGAACTATTGTAAGCAGAAATCAGACTCGTATTGCCATCTCCCTTCGATACCGTTTCCAGCAGCTGAGCTTCGTATGGAGCTATGGCAAGGTTCATGTCATAAAACATGGCAGTATAAGTGAATCCTGTCTTATTGGTAAAGCGGTTACTGAATTTACGGTTGAAGGTGCTGGTCAGTATCAGGTTGGTATGCCTTGATTCAAGGTCCATATAAGGAGTCGATTCCAACGCATGATTGAACATGGAAGCGCCTCCGTCCAACTGCGAGTAGGTAGCGGCAACGGTTGTTTTCAGCGATGCGTCACTATTGAAAAAGTAACGGTGACTGATACCTCCGGCAGCCATATACTGCTTGTCACGTGATTCGCTGCGGTCGCCCAGATATTCCCATTTCTCAGGGTTCCTCTCCATGTCACTCTTAAATTTGTCAATCAGGCTGGTTCCCCATACCGAGAAAGTCCCGGCCATCTTTGTGGGAAAGTTCAGTTTGAAGTTCAGGTCCTGATAGTCCATCGTTCCACCGTCAAGATTCAGTAATCCTGTGGTAGAATAACGATAATTAAAGATATACGAGGCTTTATGCTTCTTGCTCAAAGGACCTTCGGAAGCAACGTCAATTCCCATGATTCCCACTTGGATCGTGTTTTCGTTCTTTTGATTGTTACCGTTGCGCAGCTTCATGTCGAACACGCCGGACACTGCATTTCCATATTCAGCCGGAAAAGCTCCGGTGAAGAAATCGGAATTTCCAAGTACCTGTGAGCTAAGGGAAGAAAGGATTCCTCCACCCAAGGTGGCAATATCCGCAAAGTGATTCGGATTCGGGATTTCTACATCCTCCAGCCTCCATTGCAACAGATGAGGTGCATTGCCATGAATCGAAATTCCATTCGAAGAGACGCTGGGCGCCACTCCGGCAAAAGCGGAAACCAGACGTGCAGGATCGTCGAATCCGCCTGCATAACGGCTCGCTTCCTCCACGCTCAGCATACGTGCTCCGGTAGTTGCCATCTTATTCATCGCTTCTTCTTTGTTCGTCCGCGCACGGACCACTACTTCACTTAGTTCGTTGACGCTTTCTTTCAAAGGTATTTCCAAATAGACTTCTTTGGCGGAAGTCACCAGTATTTCTCTGAAAATGCCGGGTTCATATCCCATGAACGCTGCCTCTACCGTATGTCTCCCGACGGGAACCTGCGGAATGGTGAAACGTCCCAGACTGTCGGTTGTCGTCCCCATCCCCTCTTTATCTGACAATCTAACTGTCGCATACGGTATAGGATATTTGGAATCTCCGTCAACAACCATCCCACGAATGGTCTGGACCGGACGCCCTTTCCGATCCGATATTTGCCCGAAAGCAAAGGCTGATATAAACAAACCGATCAACAGCAATATCCATCCTCCATAACGGTACAGTTTCCGTGTGAGTTCTTCGCAAAGGACTCTTTCAAAAGTTTTAAGTACTACTCCGCATTCATCTGCCGGAATCCCCGAACGGTTTGCTACTTCCCCTAACAACATAGTTTTATTCATCTTCATGACTTATTCTGTTTTTTATTTCGACACGAAGATAAGGGATACTACATTGCTGGTTTTTCAAATGAGACGAACACGCCTCATTTGTAGACAAGATGTGGAATTGATAAGATAAATGTCCTTTCAGTCTAAATGTTCCAAATTTAATATTATGCCAATAGGAATTTGCTCAAAAAGTCATGAACGACAGCATATCCTGCATAAATTAGTGCAATAATATGCAGGAATACGAGTTCATCCTGCATAATACTGTATGAAATATGCATCTTTTTTTAGTCATTCAGTACTCTTTGGTTTTAAAGGAACGGGGTGTTCCTTTAAAACCAACGCTCCGTCCCTTACTAATGAACTTGTTTTTCATCAGTGAGGAAGTTATAAAAAGGCTGTTTTTGCTCGTTTTTTCTCTAGTTCATCATAAATACCGATAAAATAGAAAATGACAGAACGGAGTACCTTCCTTAATTAATCCATCTAAATGATAAGTATTAATAGGAAATGGTTACCATTTTACTCTAAGAACACTTCCAATTACATAAAGATAGAATTTCGTATTTACAAATGACGGAGATATTCTATTCTCCTTGATAAGTGATATGTAATTACGGTCTTTAGTGCCTGTGTAAATATCCTCTTTTTAAGAAAAGGTCATTTTTTCAGTGAATGGCTAATATATACATATTATCACAATGTCTGTCATGTAAATAAAATAAAATGGACGCTAGATTGTTTTTCATTAATAGTTTCATAACTTTGTCAGTAGCATATATCGAATTAGAAAATAGAATTCAGTAACCTCGCCTTATAGTATCGGTTACTGAAATAACCTCTACTCGTCGAGTGTGATTATTTATTCATTAGTAACAACATTGTTATGAGAAAAGAAGTTGAACAATTAGCTTTAATGGGTGCAATGCCCGATGAAGCAGATGAACGAATAACGGCTGCATTAGTTGATGAATATGCAGACTTATTAGGCAAGATAGTTAAACCTGTCACTTTGGATGAAGCACATATTTTAATCAAGCTCTTTCCACCGACTGCTTTATATGGGATAGAATGGACATTACTACATTTAATAGAGTCTGTGTATTCAGAAATAAAATCTCTTGAATATAGAGAACTTATAAATGAATGTAATAGTACAGAGTTCAAGAAGATGTTAGTTCAACGTCTTAATAATTCACAACAGAAAAAAATTACTAACGAAGCAGGATAACGCTTACAGCGTTCCCCGCTTAGCCATTATCAGTGATCCAAAACAAACAAATGTATGGAAAAGTATGATATAAATAAGGTATACACCCCATAATAATAAATGCTCATCAATCGGGAATGATGAGTGTCTCCAATAAGGTATATATCCTGACTCTTGGAAAACCTGCATTAAAAAAAGATATCGCAACGATATTTGATTATGCAGAGATTCAAGAATTTCCGAATACTCGTGAGCAAGAAGAATTCTCTCAAAAATGGCTCAATTCTTTTTTAAACAGAGAGACTTACTAAATACGTCGAGTAAGTTGTAATATGTAATTCCTATTAATCAATTAAATGAAAAAAGGTACGAATAAAACAGATAATTATTTCGAACGCGTAAAACAAAGATTACATCCTCCCAAATACAGATATTATTTCTTCGATTATCTGTATTTTAAGGGTGAACAATGGAGCAAGAAAGCCTTCAGATGCTCCGGTGCATTCATTTTACTGGAGTATTGGATAATGATCGTAGCTTTTCCGGCATTTGGATTCACGAGTGTAACCCATCACTTTGGAGACAACGCGGTCATATTTTATCAAGTACTGATTCTTTTATTGCCTTACATTTTCATATTTTTTCGTTACCGTAAAGACAGAAAAAAAGCTATTATCAATCATTACCGACACTCGAAAAGTAGTGGAGTGACTATGACCTTCATCATTATCCTCCCATTTATCTTGTTCTTTTTTGAATTATGGCTATTCGATAAACTGGAATGGATAGATTGCAAATTATGGTAATCAGCAATAAACAAAAGGAATATAGTTAGGACAAAATCAAGGAAACTTATGGACGACTTTGCTAAACTCTAGTATTGAAATTACATAAAAGTATTCGTCTGACAACTGTTGAACTTTCGTCTGACAGTTGTTAGACGAAAAAGAAACATCTGTCAGACGAAAGTTCAACAACTGTCAGACGAATAATCTTTCGCATATTGCGGGACAAAGGATTGTGAAACGATCCTTAAATTTCAGTAAGTAGCGAGCTAGTTCATCCGTAAAACACTAAGGCAGAAAACCGGTCTTGTCTTCATCGGTTATTTCCCGAATAACTTTACAGGGAACACCTGCGGCAATTACATTCTCCGGAATGCTCTTTGTCACCACACTGCCCGCACCGATTACTGAATTTCTCCCGACAGTGACACCACCCATTATATGAACGCCGGCACCTACCCATACATTATCTTCAATGACAATCGGATGGGCATAGCACCCGCCCATAAGACGTTCCTGCGGATCGAGCGCATGATTGGCCGTATATAAACCGACACGGGGCCCTAATAATACATTGTCGCCTATCGTAATGAGATTTCCGTCCAACATGATGCAATCAAAATTGGCGAAGAAATTATTGCCAATACTGATATTGAATCCAAACTCACACCGGAAATTCGGTTCAAAATGAACACTACTGCCAATACACCTCAATAGTTTACGTAACAATGCCTCCCGAACTTCTTTAGGCTTTCCATAAGTGGAATTATAATCATTGGTCAGGAAAACAGCCTGTTCTCTTCTTTGAACCAGTTCTACAGACAAGTCATTATACATTTTTCCCGAAAGCATTCTTTCACGCAATTCTTTATTCTCCATATATATATTATGATGTTATTTAATAAGCAGGACATACTTGCAAATATACAGAATTAGTCAGATAAAACAGGCAACCTATTGGTTTTCAAAAATACTTTTATAACTTTGGCAATATTAAATATAAACAATACAATAAACGTATGAATCTAGTTTCACTCAGAGACTCACCTCAGTATCTGGAAAGAGCTATCGCCTATTTCCAAAGCAAGTGGGGTAACGAAAACACGAAAATGGTGTATGACAATTGTTTCAGACATTCTCTGAATGCCGAAAATCCCATTCCTCAATGGTACCTTTTAATGAATGGTGATGAAATAATAGGATGTGCGGGACTTACCAGCAACGATTTTAACTCTCGCGCGGATTTATATCCTTGGTTAGTTGCCTTATTCATTGAAGAAAAGTATAGGGGAAATCATTACGCCAATCTTTTAATAGAACAAGCCAAGAAGGATACACTGAAATTCGGATTCTCGAAATTATATTTAAGCACCAGTCATACTTCGTATTATGAACGCTTGGGCTTCACATATATCGGAGATTGCTGGCATCCTTGGGGAGAAAGCTCCCGTGTATATGAGATTATTTTAAAATTCTGACTTGTACATTCCCGATAAGTATTTGTCTGGGCAAATGACGATATTGCCGCAACAGAAAGTAACAGAATTAATAAGATTGTCCTCATAATATTCATTCTGGTTTTATGTCCCTCAAATATACGAAAAAAAGGGCATAAAAAAAGGCTATCTATCCCAGACAGCCAATCTTTTTGTTAACCTTAAATCTAATACTATGAAAAACACACTACAAAGATACGGACTTTCTGCATATCTCCAAATTTCCGGAGCAAAGCGGAGCATCTTATAACATGGTTTAATAGAAGTAGCAGACTCGTTAACATTTAACATAATTCCTCCGGATATTAACGAATACCCGAAGGAGTGATCTAAAAACTATTCATATCTTAACGAACGAGCAGGTTTGCTCATTATTATTTTCATTGTCTGAAAGGCCACCGTCACGAATGAAATGAACAACATCAACAATACGGGCACAATAAAGAACCAGGCTTCTAAATCCGTCCGGAAAGCATAATGACTCAACCAGGCGTTCATACTGAACCAGGCTACCGGAAGAGCAATCACAACCGCTATCAGAATCAGCAGGAAAAATCCTTTGACCAACTGATAGAAAAGATTCCAGCGGGAAGCTCCCAAGACTTTACGTATACCCATCTCTTTCGTACGGGTGGAACAGGAAAACATCACCAATACCCAAAGTCCCAGACAGGATATGAATATCGCTAATCCGGTGAAAGAACCTATCATCACCCCGAATACTTCATCCTGACGATACTGATGGTCGAAGAACTGATCGAGGAAAAAATAATCGAAACTGGAATCAGCAAAGTACCGATTCCATATTTCCTGTACCTGCGATACCAGTTCGCGGGGATTGCCGGAAGTCATTACGATAGAAATATAGCGTTGTGGCAACCAGTCTATCTTATCTTTATGAATCAGCATAATAGGAGTATAATTCTTACTCAACGCCTGCTGATGATAATCTTTGACCACTCCGATAATCTGCATCGGAGCATCGGTACATTCTACTGTTACCAACTCTCCTATCGCCTCATCATTGGAAGCAAAGCCCAGATTGCGTACGGCCGTCTCATTAATCACCAGTTTATCTACATCGTCTCCGTACTCTTCTGAAAAGCCCCGTCCGGCTATCACTTGCAAACCATATGCCTCTATATAATCCGGATCGCAGGCCAGCATCTCATAAAGCCGGTTCTGCTTCAAAGCGTCATTGGTACGGCGATTGGAAAGGAAAGTAGCCACCTCCTCGCCCGGCACAGCACCGGAAGCTGCGACACTATGCACCAGTGGCAACCGCATTATCGCTTTCTTCATCGCTTCCAGCTTCACATTCAGCCCGTCTGTACGTCCGGGAAATTTAATGACTAATGTCTGGTCGGTTTTCACCCCTAATGATTGGCTGCGCATAAAATTCAGCTGTGCAAACACGATCAATGTTCCACAAAGCAGTATCATAGAGGCCGTATATTGAATGATAACCAACACCTGACGAGTCCGTTCTCCGGACTTGCTATGCAAAAACTTTCCTTTCAACAGGGTAATCGGTTTACGGTTCAGCAAAGCCAATGCCGGATAATATCCGGAAAGGAATATCCCTGCGATAAAAACAAGAACCAGCAGCACCCACCAATAATCCATCAGCCAAACGGAGAAAGTGACCGTACGTCCCACCAGTTGATTAAAGTACGGAAGAATCAGCTCTATCAGCCCTACCGCCAATATAAAAGCAATCAGATTCATAACCAGCGCTTCGAACAGGAACTGATGAATCAACTGCTTGCGGAAAGCACCCACTACCCGACGCACTCCGACTTCCCTGGCACGCTCCATCGAACGGGCTACTGTCAGATTGATATAGTTTATCCAGGCAATAGCCAGAATGGCAATGGCTGCAAAGACAAGTGCAATCATAGCAGAACGATTTCCTTTTGTCTCCATTTCATAACCCAATTGCGGAGTGAGATGTATATCTGCCAGAGGAACCAAATCGACTCCCCATGTTTTGTTTTTCAACGCTTCCTCCGTCTTGTACTTTTCCGCCATGACGGGAAACTCTCTTTCTATTTCCGCTTCCCTCTCCGGCGAATCGAGCAGAACATACGTATATGCTTCGTGCTTATACCAGTATTCATGTATAAACTTGGGCAAAGATGTATACGAAATCAGGAAGTTATAATGTATGTGGGAATTGGAAGGCATTTCCTCCATGACTCCGGTCACTTCACACGATATCTTATAATAGGGACCGGTAAAGATAAGAATCTTTCCGATAGGGTCTTCCTCTTTGAAATATTTGCGGGCAATGCGCTCGGTGATTACGACTTGTCCCGGCATCGAAAGGCTGGTCTTTTTATCACCTTTCAGAAGCTCGAAATCGAAAAGACGGAAAAAGCCCGGATCGGCATAAGCTATCTGGTTTTCCCGCAGCGTCAACTCACCATACTTCACAATCTGTTCAGGTTGGAGCAGAGAGCCGATTCGGGTATAATCTTCAATTCCCGCAAGATTCTCTTTCATTGCCGAACCGTATCCGAAGGAGCTGCTTGCCCAGTTATCGGTCAGCACCTCCCCTTCGCGGAATGTACTTTGCACACGGTAAATATGGGGATATTTCGTGTGCATCTTGTCAAAACTGAACTCAAAAGTTACATACGTCAGAATCAGTAACGCCGATGCCATGCCGATCGCCAGTCCAAACACATTAATGAAGCTGAACTTCTTCCGCTTCATCAGATTCCGATAGGCACTATTCCAATAATTTCCTATCATACAGCTTCGTTTTTAGAGGACGTACTTTTTTCTAACGGACGGTTGATGTTTTCGGATACAATCTGTCCGTCCAACAACCGGATAATCCGATGCGCATACGTCGCATCCCTTTGAGAGTGGGTGACAATGATAATCGTAGTCCCCTGGCGGTTCAGTTCGCTCAACAGCTCCATCACTTCCACGCCATTCACCGAATCCAGATTTCCGGTCGGTTCGTCAGCCAGCAACAACTTACAGTCCGTCACTACCGCACGGGCGATGGCCACACGTTGCTGTTGTCCGCCCGACAACTGTTGAGGATAATGGTTGGCACGATGTAGCAGATTTACTTTCTCCAGCACTTTGTTCACTTTCTCTTTGCGTTGGGCAGTCTTAATCCCCATATAGACAAGCGGGAGTTCCACATTTTCGTATACCGTCAGTTCGTCAATCAGGTTGAAACTCTGGAAGATAAAGCCCAAATTATTCTTCCGAAGGGCAGTCAGCTGGTTCTCGTTCATTTTATCCACCTGTTTCCCTTCAAAGAAATAAGAGCCGGAAGTGGGAGAATCCAACGTGCCCAAAATATTCAGCAACGTTGACTTGCCGCATCCGGAAGGTCCCATTATAGCGACAAATTCTCCTTGTTCTACGTGTAAGGTGACTTCGTTCAATGCTTTCGTCTGCACCTCTTCCGTAGTGAAAAGCATAGACAGTTTTTCTGTTTTAATCATGGTGATTCTTTTTATTTATTTTAGTATTAGTTTCTCATTGTCTCCGAACAACTCATAACCGGATATGATTACTTTCTCACCCGAAGACAAACCTTCCGTCACCTCATAATACTGTGGATTCTGGCGCCCGATCTTCACAGGACGCCGCGTGGCAAATTTACCACTTTCATCGACAATATACATCCACCGCCCTCCGGTAATTTGAAAGAATCCGCCACGGGGAACAAGGATCGCTTGTGCCGGGTCTCCTAACTGAAGGTTGATATGATAAGTTTGTCCGGCACGTATATTCTCCGGCCGCTCCGAAATGAAAGCCAGGTCAGTACGGAACTGCCCTTCTTTCACTTCCGGATAAGGTTTGGTTACTTCCAGTTTATAGGTTCCTCCGTCACGGGTAAAGTCGGCAGGAAGTCCGGGAAGTACACGCTCCACATAATGCTCGTCTATCTGTGCCTGTACTTTGAGGTCCGGAGTAATAATCTGCCCGATATGTTCTCCTGCGGAAATGGACTGTCCGACCTGCGCGTTCAAGTTTCCTACCTGTCCGTCAATCGGAGCTTTAATCTTCAGGTTTTCCAAGCGCTCACGGACCAACGTAAGACTGCGTTTCATGTTACGTATGTTCTCGTCCAGACTGCTGATCTGGCTTTCACGGAAAATATTGTCCTGACGGATACGTTCGTCAATGACCGCCAGTTGTTCTTTGGCAGCTTCATACTCCTCCTCTGCCTGACGGAAATCCTCGCGGGCAATCAGTTGCTCCTCCACCAAACGTCTGTATTGTTCATAACGGCGTTTTTTCAATGTCAGTTCTTTATTCAAGCCTATGCGTTCCTGTTTCAGTTGCAGACGCTCCTGCTCCATACTGATGCGGGTATTGCGCAATTCATTTTCCTGATAGGCAAGGTCTGCCTCACTCTGCATGATTCCGATATTCAGCAACGGGTTGCTGAGACGCAGAATCACATCGCCCGCTTTCACCATAGCTCCTTCTTCTTTCAGACGTTCTTCCACACGACCGCCTTCTATGGCATCCATATAGATAATCCGGTTGGGCATCACTTGCCCGATCACACGGATATAATCATTGAACTCCGCTTGCTTGACGGTAGCAATCGTGAGACGGTCTTTCTCAACTGTCATGGAGGAAGCCGTATCTCTAAAAATAAAATATAAAATGACAGCGATTCCCAGCGCCACACCACCGATCGTATAAAGGTGTTTGCGATTTATGCCGGGTTTGCGTTCAACAGGTGTATCCATAAAGGTATATTCAAAATAGGGTTGTTATTAAATGATTGATCCGATGGCACAGACTCCGTTTTACAGGAAAGTCCCCTCCCGATAGTATTTCTCCAGTTTCCTCATCATTTCCACTTGCAGGCGTACACGAACCAGTTCTGCCTTGGCGGAGATAAAACGGTTACGGGCTTCCATCAGCTGAAAGACGGAAATGAGCCCTTCCTCCCATTTACGTTCGGACTCTTTCAGTACGAGAGCTTCTGCTTCAAGCTGTTGCAATGCCTGTTGATGTTCACTAAATCCGGCATGTAGGGAAAGAAGTGTTTGCTCTATATCGGTATATAGCTGCTGCTTTTCCAGTTCTTCTTCATTCTTCAAGCGATACAGGTTTAGTTTCTGCTTCCGTTGATGAGTCAGACGTTCCAATCCGCTCAGCAAAGGAAACGAAATACCGATGCCGACATATTTTCCTATATTGTCCCGCAACTGTCTAGCAGAAAAAACTGTATTGTAAAAATTGGAACCAACCGTAAAGCGGGCATAGACAGAAGGAGAAAAAGTTCCGCCAGCCATCGCATACTCTTTACGGGCAGCCTTTCGTTTCAAATCAATCATACGCATGACAGGAAGTATTTCCAGTGATTGGGTATAAAGTGTTTCCGTAGACGGAACAGAAAGCAAGGGCAACTGATTCGCTTCCACAATAGTATCCTGAATAACGAGTGTATCACCGGGTTGGAAATTCATTAGCTGTTCCAGATGCAATAAGGCCAACCGGCAAGTATTCTCACGAGATTTATAACGATAGATATCCCCTTCTCTGCGGGCCTTGACTTCCTGCAAATCGGAAGCTGATTTCAATCCCAACTCAACAAAGGCTTCGGTTTGTTTCAAATACCGCTCACTCAACCGGCTTTGTTCTAAAGCAAGATTCAGCAGTTTTCTCTCCAGAATCAGTTTATAATAAGCATCCGTCACTTGATATGCCAGTTCATTCTGCTTATTTTTCAATGCCCATTCGCTACGCTCCTTATTCATCTTCCGGAAGCGTACCTGATGAATGCGTGAAAAGCCCTCAAAAAGAGAAAGAGTCATATCAAGCCCCACAGTCCCTTCTTCAAAAGTTTCGTTGGTATATCCGTTCGTATCCGGATCGATAGAACGCCCAAAGCGTTTCCCTGTTTCTGCATTAACCGCTGCACGGGGAAGAAAAGCACCGACAGCAGCCATATAATCTGCCCGTGCCTCCTTTATATCTATCACACTGTTCCGCACAGAAGGATTCTGCTTCCATGCCAGACGAATGCACTCATCCAAAGTCATGCCGGACTGGGCCTGCACAAAATGCGGTAATAAGAATAAGGACAAAAAGAAAAGGTTTTTCATTCTTTATAATATATGCGATTGTGTGTTACGATGATTAGAAGGCAAATAGGATGCCACAATTTTTAAGTAATTGATTATTAGCCAAATGACCAATACGATTGCATTGCATCCGTCCAATTATTACACACCGCAACGTCCAACTTTTGGACGTTATCCATTATTTCATATTCTTCGGGAGCAATTTTCGGGCATTTAAGTAAGCCTTGCAGTAAATATGCCCGAAAACGTCTAATTATTGGACACTCGCTTGCAGAGGAAAGCAAAAACGAATATCTTTACCCCCAAACTTAAAGCATGGTTCAACCTGATAGATACCCCCAATCTTAGATATGGAAAACGGAACTATTTTAATAGTAGATGATAATAAAAGCGTGTTAGCTTCACTGGAGTTACTGCTCGAAAATGAGTTCGGTACAGTTCGCACCGCCGCCAATCCCAATCAAATCACCACGTTACTGACTACCACCTCTATCGACGTCGTTATCCTTGACATGAATTTCTCTGCCGGCATAAACAATGGCAATGAAGGACTGTACTGGTTAAAACAAATCCACGAAATCCGCCCATCTTTACCGGTGGTTATGCTGACTGCTTACGGAGACGTTGAATTGGCGGTAAAAGCACTAAAAAACGGGGCTACTGATTTTTTACTCAAACCTTGGGATAATCAGATTCTGATTCGGAAGATAAAGGAGGCTTATAAAAGTAACAACAGCAAAGCCAAAAGCGCTTCAAAGACAACCGGCAAACAGGGGGATACCGAGAAACCGAGCAAACCGGAAATGTTGATCGGCCACTCTCCCGCAATGCTCCAGTTGATTAAAGTGGTCACGAAAGTAGCCAAAACCGACGCCAACATCCTGATCACCGGAGAGAACGGAACAGGAAAAGAGATGTTAGCCAAAGAGATACATCGTTTATCTCCCCGAAATTCCCGTCAAATGCTTGGCATTGATATGGGCGCTATCAGTGAATCACTCTTCGAAAGTGAACTGTTCGGACACGAACGCGGAGCGTTTACCGACGCATACGAAAGTCGTCCGGGAAAATTCGAAGCGGCCAACGGCAGTTCCCTCTTTATGGACGAAATCGGAAACCTTTCCATTGCACTGCAAGCCAAACTATTGACTGTACTACAGAACCGGAATGTCACCCGAATCGGAAGTAACAAAGTGATTCCCGTTGATATCCGGCTGATCTCTGCTACCAATAAAGATATTCCGGAAATGGTAAAGCAAGGACTGTTTCGGGAAGATTTGTTCTACCGTATCAACACCATTCATCTGGAAATCCCTCCTTTAAGGGAACGGGGAGACGATATCCTATTATTCATAGATACTTTCCTCCGTCGTTTTACTTCCAAATATCAACGGCCGGACATACGGATGCACGAGCAAACGATTGAGAAACTACGCTCCTATCACTGGCCGGGCAATATCCGCGAACTGCAACACGCCATCGAAAAAGCGGTGATCTTATGCGAAGGCAACGTGATACGCCCCAAAGATATTCTGGTAAAGCAAAGCTGGAAACCTCAGACGGCAAGCGTCGTCCCCAATCTGGAGGAAGTAGAACGGCAAGCCATCGAAACAGCAATCCTCCAAAACAATGGAAATCTGACAGCCGCCGCCGAACAATTAGGCATCAGCCGACAAACTCTCTATAATAAACTGAAACGATTCAAACCCTGAACAAGATGATATTCAGTCGACATATCTATTGGACCATATTGCTTCGTATCCTGCTCATCCTCGCAACTTCGGGAACAGGGCTGTGGCTCATCATCTCCCAACGTGGCATCATCATCGGTATGTTACTAATCATCTGCTCCTTGTTTCAAATCGGCGGAATAGTCACTTATCTCAATAACATCAACCGGAAACTCCGGCTTTTCTTTGATGCCATCGAGGACAGAGATAATACATTCAGCTACCCCGAGCAAGGAATAAACGAAGAGCAACAACAGCTGAACCGTTCACTGAACCGGATCAACGCCCTATTGGCACAAACCAAAATGGACTACCAGAAACAGGAACATTTCTACCGGTCTCTGCTGGAGAAAGTACCCAACGGAATCATAGCCTGGAACAACTCCAAGAAAATAATCTTCGTCAACAACACAGCGTTGACCTTACTAAACATCGAATCACTGACTCTATATTCCCAACTGGAAAATATCCTGCAGAATGAGAAGAACAGAAAAAGACTCAGCCTCTCCCAAAGTCAGATGAAACTACAAGACGAAACAATCACCTTGCTTTCCATACAAGACATTGACGACCGGCTCAACGAAAACGAAAGTGAATCATGGAGCAAACTCAGTCATGTCCTGACTCATGAGATCATGAACACGATCGCTCCCATTATCTCACTGTCTCAGACACTGGCTTCCTATCCGGAAATCAGCGAGAAAGGAATCCGCGGGCTTCACATTATTCAGGCGCAAAGCGAACGGCTGATGGAATTTACCGAATCTTTCCGGCATCTGTCCTATCTTCCGCAGCCCGAAAAGCGTCTCTTTTCCCTATCCGACTTATTACACAATCTGGAGGAACTGCTTCAAACCAATTTTCAAGAAAACAATATCTCCTTTACACTCCGGTGCTCCCCCGAACCGATGATGACCGAAGGAGACGAAAAGCAACTGTCACAAGTGTTTCTCAATCTGTTGAAAAACGCCATGCAGGCATTGGAGGGGCATCCGCATGGAGAGCTTTCCCTGCAAGCAGAACAAGACGAATATATAGTCATAGACATCACCGACAATGGTCCCGGTATTCCTCCCGAAATTATGGACAAAGTATTCATCCCCTTTTTTACGACTAAATCAGAAGGTACAGGCATCGGACTGAGCCTGTGCAAAGAAATTATCCGCCGCCACGAAGGGCATTTGGCTATCAAAGAAAGCAGAGCCGGAAAAACGGTTTTTCATATTGAGCTCCCTTAAAAACAACATACGTAAACCTCATACCGGACATTCAAACTTTTTCCACTGTTCTTTTGTTTATAAAGCAGAATATCTAAATACATAATATGAGCATCAAAGAACAATACTGGAAATATTCCCTCATCGTCATCATACTATTTATGGGAATCATCATCTTCCGTCAGATCACTCCTTTTTTGGGAGGATTGCTGGGAGCACTCACTATTTATATTTTGGTACGCACACAAATGACGCACCTGACAGAAAAGTGGAAACTGAAACGCAGTGTTGCCGCATTGCTGATTACGGCAGAGACGGTTATGGTATTTTTGGTTCCGCTTGGACTGACAATCTGGCTACTGGTAAACCAACTTCAGGACATCAATCTGGACCCGCAAACATTCATTGCCCCGATGCAGCAGGTGGCAGAGTTTATCAAAGAAAAAACGGGTTATGATGTGCTGGGAAAAGATACCTTGTCATTCATTGTCTCCATCCTACCCCGCATCGGACAAATAATAATGGAAAGCATCAGCAGCCTTGCCATCAATCTGTTTGTCATGGTATTCGTACTATACTTTATGCTGATAGGAGGAAAAAAGATGGAAGCTTATGTGAATGACATTCTCCCGTTCAATGAAGCGAATACACAGGAAGTAATTCACGAAATCAATATGATTGTACGTTCCAATGCCATCGGCATACCTCTGTTAGCCATTATTCAAGGAGGGGTCGCCATGATAGGGTATCTTATCTTCGGAGCACCCAATGTCCTGGTATTGGGATTCCTGACCTGCTTCGCCACCATCATTCCAATGGTAGGAACTGCCTTGATATGGTTTCCCGTAGCTGCCTATCTTGCCGTAACCGGAGACTGGTTCAACGCTATCGGACTCGCCGCATACGGTGGAATAGTCATATCTCAGTCGGATAACCTGATCCGATTCATCCTGCAGAAGAAAATGGCGGATACCCATCCGCTGATTACGATATTCGGAGTCGTTATCGGTTTGCCGTTGTTCGGATTTATGGGAGTCATCTTCGGTCCGTTGCTGCTTTCATTATTCTTTCTATTCGTCGACATGTTCAAGAAAGAATATCTGGATTTACGAAATAACCTTCCTGCGAGATGACGGAGCTACCAAAAAAATACGTACTTTTGCAGTCGTAAAAACGACACTTATATCCAATGGAAGCATTTACATTCAATACTGTCGAACTGATTCTTTTATCGGCGGCAGGTATTCTTTTTATCATTCAGCTCATTTATTATTTCGGCTTGTACAATCGGATACATGCCCACAATAAGGCTGTACGCAAAGAAGCAGTGCACTTCACACAAGAGATGCCTCCGCTTTCCGTGATTCTTTGTGCACGCAACGAAGCTGATAACCTACGTAAAATCTTACCTGCCATTCTCGAACAAGACTATCCGCAGTTCGAAGTGATTGTTATCAACGATGCTTCTACGGATGAGACAGAGGATGTACTGGGATTTATGGAAGAGAAATATCCTCACCTCTACCACAGCTTCACTCCCGACAGCGCACGCTACATCAGTCATAAGAAACTTGCCCTGACATTGGGCATCAAGGCCAGCAAACACGACTGGCTGGTATTTACAGAAACAAACTGTATGCCTGCAAGCAAGGATTGGCTCAGACTAATGGCACGTAACTTCACTTCACAGACTCAGATAGTACTGGGATACAGCGGTTACGACCGGACCAAAGGATGGCTGCACAAACGGGTAGCCTTTGACACGTTATTCCAGTCTCTGCGTTATTTATGCTTTGCACTGGCAGGAAAGCCATACATGGGCATCGGCCGCAATATGGCTTACCGGAAAGAATTATTCTTCCAGAGAAAAGGCTATTCCACTTATCTGAACCTGCAACGCGGGGAAGATGATTTATTCATCAACCAGATAGCCACCCCATCCAACACACGTGTAGAAACGGATATCAATGCAACTATGCGGATACAACCGGTATACAGCTACAAAGAATGGAAAGAAGAAAAGATAAGCTATATGGCAACCGCACGCTTTTATCACGGTGTACAGCGCTATTTGTTAGGATTCGAGACTTTCTCCCGTCTGCTGTTTTACGCTGCCTGCATCGCGGGTCTTGTATTCGGCATCCTCAACAACCATTGGCTGGCTGCCGGAATTGCATTACTGATCTGGCTGTTCCGCTATACCGTACAGGCAATCATCATTAATCGGACAGCCAAAGAAATGGGCGGAGACAGGAAATATTATTTCTCCCTGCCGGTTTTCGATATCCTCCAGCCCATCCAGTCGCTCAAATTCAAACTTTACCGCTCCTTACGCAGGAAAGGGGACTTTATGAGAAGATAGGCAACTGCTGATTACATGTGCCGCTGCATATAAATCGCATCCGAACCATCATGATAATAGTTTGGCTTTACTCCCACGGGAATAAAGCCATTTTTCATATATAGCTTGATGGCAGGCGTATTCGACTCTTTTACTTCGAGCGTAATCTTTACCGCCCTACAGTCAAGAGCTGTCTCAATCGTCCGCTCCATGAGCAACTGTCCCAGCTTCCTTCCTCTGCAGTCCGGATGGACGGCTATCGAATATATTCGCAGATAACGAGTTCCCGCATGAAACAATAATGAGACATAGGCGATTATCCGCTCCTGTTCCACCACCACATAAAAGGTGCCCTTTGAACGGCAGATCAGATAAACAAACTGTTCTCTCGAAAAACTATCTTCCTGAAAACATTCCTGCTCTATCTCCAGAATGGCAGGAATGTCTCCCGCTTTTGCCTGACGGAGGTGTATCGTTGGTTCCATCATTAATAATGTTTCATTTCCAGCGCCTGCTCAAAGTGATTCAACAGACGGTAATACATTTCGTCACCGATAATCGCATCTTCCAGTTCATGGTCGATACTCGGATTATCGTTGATTTCAATCACGTAAGCCTTATCATCGACCATCTTCAAATCCACTCCATACAAGCCTTTTCCGATGAGATTGGCAGCCTTTATCGCCGTATCCAGTACCACACGCGGCACCTGATAGATAGGAATCGTATCCACCAGTCCGCAGCGGCTCCTGCCCGAATCATAATGGCAGTAAATCTGCCAATGACCTTTTGCCATATAATACTTGCAGGCATACAAAGGTACTCCGTTCAGCAGACCGACACGCCAGTCAAACTCCGTAGGCGTAAATGCCTGCGCCAACAAGATAGCCGACTTCTCGAAAAGAAGTTCAAGACTTGTTTTCAGTTCTTCTTCATTGGACACCTTTTTCATGCCAATGGAATAGGAACCGTCCGGTATCTTCAGGATGAAAGGAGCACCAACCTGCTCACTGATCTGCTCGAACGAGTTCTCATTGGACTGAAAAATCAACGTAGACTTCGGTGCCGGAATCCTTTCTTTCTCAAAAAGTTCTTTCAGATAAACCTTATTGGTACACCGAATGATAGACAACGGATCATCAATGACGACCATCCCATTCTGGGCGGCCAACTGTGACAAATGGAATGTATAATGATTCAGCGATGTCGTTGTCCGGATAAACAGCGCATCAAATTCCAACAGACGCATCGCATCATCCTCTGTAATCATTTCAACGTGGATATTCATCTTCTTGGCCACCTCGGAGAGTTTATGCAAAGCCCCTTTGTTACTGGGCGGGAATTTCTCTTTCGGATCGATCAGTACCGCCAAACTATATCTGGGAGCTTTTGCCGACTTAGGCGCACGCCATATTTTCTTATTAAAGTTATCCAGCGTATTGGCAAAGAAGTCCTGTTCCTCATCATCCAACCGGTTCAAAGGCAAGAACTGAATACTTTCAATCTGATTCTTGGGATGAGTGTTCAGAGCGACTCTCAACAAAGGGCAGGGATAGTTCTCGAAAATGAAGCGGGCCACTCTTTCCAGCCCTTTCTCACGGCATTTCCCGAAATAGATATTCAGATACCAGATATCACTTTTGATCCCGTTCTTCTGAATCCATTGATAACACAACGCCTGCAGACTTCGGTCCATGCGGATTCCTGTCCCCGTCTCCAGTTTGTTGATGATGTCAACATCGGGAATCACCCGTTGTCCTCTCGTCTGGGCAAGCAACGAACAGTAATACCCTTCGGAGTTATAGCTGTAATCATTGCTAAGATTAATAACTAACTTCCGGTCTTTTTCAACCGGCTTGTTCTTCAGATAGTCGGAAACAGTCAGGATACTTTTCGTCTCACAATACGGCTTCCAGTCATCCGGATTATCCAACAGAATTAACACATTATTCATAATGGTTAAAAATTAAACCTACAAGAGGATATTAAGTAAATCGGGCGCAAATATAGACATATTATTCACTCTACATCACGCTACGGTCTAAATTATTTTTGCAGCAAAAAAAGAAAAGAAAAAGAGAAGATTACTCGTACCGCATGGAGCTTGCAGGATTGATCTTCGTTATCAAGTAAGAAGGTCCGATCAGCATCAGAACCGATGCCAGCAACGTACCTGCATTGATCAAAAGGAAGAACCAGACATTGAAAGAAACCGATACCGTATCAACATAATAATTCTCCGGATCGAGCTTAAATATTCCGAATTGGGACTGGATAAAACAGAATGCCAGTCCAATCGCATTGCCCCAAAGCATCCCCTTGCCGATGAGAAAGACGGCAAACCAAAGGAAAGTCTTGCGAATCGTAAAATTATCGGCTCCCAGCGCTTTCAGTATTCCGATCATATTGGTGCGTTCTATGATAATAATCAGCAAACCGGAAATCATGGTAAAGCCGGCAACTCCTATCATCAGGAAAAGGATTACCCATACATTCAGATCAAGCAGATTGAGCCATTCAAATATCTGGGGATTCAGTTGCTCTATATTGCGTACATAATACACGCCTCCAAACTTATCACGCTGGCTATCCGTATCAACGGCTATCTCGTAAGTGATATCTTCCAGTTTATCATAGTCGCGCACCTGCAGCTCCACTCCGCTCACCTGCTCCGGTTCCCAGCCATTCAGACGGTTCACCAAATAAAGGTCAGTCAGCAGAAACAGATTATCATACTCCGAGAAATTGGTCTGATAGATGCCTGCAATCGTCAAGCGCCGGGCACGGATATTATCCTGAATATAATAGGTATATATCTTATCTCCCAGCTTCAGCTTCATTTTAGTAGCCAGCGCCTTGGAGATAAGTACCTGATTACTGGAAGCCGAATCGCTGAACGCAGGAATCTCCCCTTCCACCAGATACTCCTGCATAAAACTCGGATCAAACTCCGGTCCGACACCTTTCAGTACCATTCCCTGAAAAGCATCATCCGTTTTTATCATCCCCGGCTTGGTAGAATAACGTTGCACATGGCTTACTTGGGGATAACCGGAAAGAGCAGTCATCATACTGTCCCCCACCGCAATCGGATGAGTCTCATAAGAATTGACCACATCCAGATTCGCTATCTGAATGTGCGACCCGAATCCGATGACTTTATTCCTTACCTCACTTTTAAACCCTATGACTACCGCCACCGCAATAATCATAACAGCCAACCCTATGGCAATACCAGCCATAGCAATGAGGACCGCAGGACGTGAAACCTGTTTTCCACCATCGCTCTCGCGATAAATACGACGGGCTATAAAAAGAGATAATGACAATTCTTTTAAGTATTAAGTAATAGGTATTAAGTATTAGCCGTAGCTTATTTAGAGATTAAGTATTAAGTGTTATATTAAGTATTAAGTCATTACCTTATGATATATTATCAATCTTATAATATCTCATACGCCAACCAGCGTCTACGGTTAATACTTAATACCTATTACTTAATACTTATTTCCTATTCCGTTCTTCCCGGATACACCTCCAACGCCTTTTGCAGGATGAAAAGCGCACGGGTCAAATCTTCTTTCTTCAATACGTAGGCGATACGCACTTCATTGATGCCGGAGCCCGGAGTAGTATAGAAACCGGAAGCCGGTGCCATAAATACGGTCTGGCCTTCGTATTCAAAGTCAGAAAGACACCATGCACAGAACTTGTCCGAGTCGTCTACGGGGAGTTTGGCTACGGTATAGAAAGCCCCCATCGGAATCGGAGAATAAACGCCCGGAATACGGTTCAATCCATCAATCAAGCATTTACGCCGTTCTACGTATTCATCATACGTCTCACGCGAATATTCTTCCGGAGCATCCAAAGAAGCCTCAGCGGCAATCTGTCCGATCAAAGGAGGACTCAAACGAGCCTGGCAGAATTTCATAACAGCGTCACGTATCTCTTTGTTCTTGGTAATCAATGCACCGATACGGATTCCGCACTCCGAATAACGCTTGGAAACTGAATCGATCAGCACTACATTATTCTCGATACCTTCCAGATGACAGGCAGAGATATAAGGAGAGCCAGTATAAATAAATTCACGATATACTTCGTCAGAGAAGAGGAAGAGGTCGTACTTCTTCACCAGGTCACGGATCTGATTCATTTCCCGACGTGTATACAGATAACCGGTCGGGTTGTTCGGATTACAAATCAGGATAGCCTTGGTACGTTCATTGATCAGTTCTTCGAATTTCTCTACTTTCGGCAGGGAGAAACCTTCTTCAATGGTCGTTGCAATCGTACGGATCTTTGCTCCGGCAGAGATGGCAAATGCCATGTAGTTGGCGTATGCAGGTTCCGGAACAATGATTTCATCTCCCGGATTCAGGCAGGAAAGGAAGGAAAAAAGTACCGCTTCCGAACCTCCCGATGTAATGATTATATCGTCAGCCGTCAGGTTGATGTTGAACTTTGCATAATATCCCACAAGTTTCTCGCGATAGCTTCTGTTTCCGGCACTGGGGCTATATTCCAGCACTTTACGGTCGATGTTGCGTATCGCGTCAATCGCGGCCTGAGGAGTGGGCAGGTCAGGCTGTCCGATATTCAGGTGAAACACATGGACTCCCCGTTGCTTGGCAGCGTCTGCCAAAGGAGCCAGTTTTCTGATAGGAGATGCAGGCATCTCGTTTCCGCGAATGGATATGGTTGGCATAATTTTAACTACAAATTACTAATTACTATTTACTTTTTTAATTTGGAACTGCAAATGTACGCAATAATTTGAATACAGAGACATAAAAACTTTAAAATCCTTATCAAGGGTAAAAACGTAGTGGAAAAATGAAAAGAAAGCTATACATTTGTAATACGGAAAACTTAAAACAATATCATAATGACCATACACCTTATCTCATTTGCTTCAATACTTCACAAACAAGCCTCGCTGCGCAATTCGCACGAAGCAATTCTGAGTGAACTTGAAAAATATTACACTGTCAAACTCATCGATTATCAAGATATGGATAAGTTGGGCAGTGATGATTTCAAAATCATTTTTATCGCTACCGGAGGTGTGGAAAGACTGGTCATCCAGCACTTCGAACGTCTTCCCCGCCCCGCCATTTTATTGGCCGATGGCATGCAGAACTCACTTGCTGCGGCATTGGAAATATCTACATGGCTCCGTGGAAGGGGAATGAAGAGTGAAATTCTTCATGGAGAATTACCGTCTATTATTCAACGTGTACATATACTATATAATAATTTCCGCGCGCAGCGTTCTTTGTTCGGCAAGCGTATCGGAGTCATCGGTACTCCTTCTTCGTGGCTGGTTGCCAGCAATGTGGATTATCTTCTGGCAAAGCGCCGCTGGGGAATCGAATATATAGATATTCCGCTGGAAAGGGTTTATGAACATTTTAAACAAATCACTGATGATCAGGTAGGCGCGTCCTGCGCCGCCGTTGCTTCGCAGGCGCTTGCCTGCCGCGAGGGAACTCCTGAGGATTTAATCAAAGCGATGCGATTATACAGGGCCATCAAGAGAATTTGCAAAGAAGAGAAGCTGGAAGCACTGACATTAAGCTGCTTCAAACTGATCGATCAAATTGATACGACCGGCTGTCTGGCATTGTCATTGCTGAATGATGACGGTATCATGGCAGGCTGTGAGGGAGATCTCCAGTCTATCTTCACTCTTCTGGCAGTTAAGGCGCTGACAGGAAAAGAAGGATTCATGGCAAATCCATCCACCATCAATACGCGAACCAATGAATTAATACTGGCACATTGCACTATAGGACTCAAACAGACGGAAAGATATATTATCCGCAATCATTTTGAGACAGAGAAAGGTATCGCCATTCAAGGACTGCTCCCGACAGGTGACGTGACTATCGTAAAATGCGGAGGCGAATGTCTGGATGAGTATTACCTGTCTACCGGAACTCTAACCGAGAATACGAATTATATCAATATGTGCCGCACGCAGGTGCGTATCCGCATGAATACTCCAGCGGATTATTTCCTGAAAAACCCGCTAGGCAATCATCATATTATGATTCATGGGAATTATGAAGAAGCTTTGAATGAGTTCCTGTTATCGAATGCCTGCAAAAGGACGGAATAGGGGATCGAAACAGAGGCTCTGTTATAGATAAATGCAGGCTCTGTCAGCAGTTGACGGAGCCTGCATTTATTATAAACAGAAGCTCTGTTTTATTGTAACAGAGGCATATCTTTCCACTGTCCGCCGTGCCACTCCACTACTGTGTCAAAGCCGACTTTCTTCAAGGCTGCCAATGCTTCGGCACGACTGTTATTAATCCGTTCCGGATAATGGGCATCACTATTCACCTGTACCCGAATACCCAATTCTTTCAATAAAGGGAAATAGCGTTCGTTCGGATAGAAAGTTCCCAAATCATGATAAGACTTGGTATTAATTTCAACGATATATCCATGACGGGCTATTTCTGCAAAATAATCGCGAACCAACGCATCATACCACGGTTCGTCCAATAATCCCGGACGATAGCAAGAGGCATTATAGTGCATCTTATCTGCATGACCAAGGATATCAAAACCTCCCAGCTCGACCATACGGAGCAGATTCTTATAATAAAGGTGGACAACGTAATCGAGATCACCTTCAAAATGCGCATCTATCAATTGACGGAATATATCGGCAGGGGTATCGATATCCACGACTTTGCCCTGCGGAGAATAGAGCATGTGCACAGAACCAATCCGATAATCGAGCGGCAATTCCTGAAAACGAGGGATAGCGGGATGGCTCTCTTCATTCAGATAGTCTATTTCGAGTCCGATGGCAAGCTCTATTTTATCGGCATATTTCTCCTTCAGACGAGAAAATTCGGAAAGGTAATCATCCATCCGGTCCCACTCCATCGTCCATGCTGTAGAAAATGGCAGAGGAGCGTGAGAAGAAATGCCATAAGAAGAAAAGCCTTCACTAATGGCAAAACGGATAAAATCTTCCATATTAGCTCGTCCGTCACAATATAAGCAGTGACTATGGTAATTGGTCAGGTTTGTCATATCGGTCTATGTTATTTCGGTTATTATCAGGTTGTTTCAGTTATTACAGTTTCTTTCCGTTCAGATTCATGTCAGCCTTCTATCTCGCTCAGTTCCAGCCAGCGCATGGTCTTTTCGTCAATCAGATCATTCACTTCGGGCAGACGTTTCGACTTTTCAGTCAGTTCGTCTACAGAAAGCGTTCCGCTGCAAAGCAGTTCTTCAATCTGTGCCTTCTCCGCTTCCAGTTCCGCTATTTCTTTTTCCAGTTGTTCGAACTCACGCTTTTCCTTGAAGCTCATTTTCCGCTTATCGTTCAGACGGACACGGGCGGTCTTCTCTTCCTGCGGCTTTTCCGCTTCCTTTTCTTTCTGTGCCTTGGCTTCTTTCCAGTCACGGTAATCGCTATAGTTTCCGGGGAAGTCACGAATATCTCCCTGTCCGTTGAATACCATCAGATGGTCTACTACCTTATCCATAAAGTAGCGGTCGTGGGAAACGACTATGACACAGCCCTTGAAGTTCTGCAGATACTCTTCGAGCACATTCAGAGTGATGATGTCCAGGTCGTTGGTAGGCTCATCGAGCACGAGGAAGTTGGGATTGCGCATCAGCACCGTGCACAGGTAAAGGCGGCGGCGCTCTCCCCCACTCAGTTTATAGACATAGCTATGCTGCGTTTCGGGAGTAAACAGGAAATGCTGCAGGAATTGCGAAGCCGTCAGTCTCTTTCCATTCCCCAGTTCGATCACTTCGGCTATATCCTGCACGACATCAATCACCTTCATTTGTTCGTCGAACTGGAGACCGTCCTGCGAGTAATAGCCGAAACGGACAGTTTCGCCCACATCCACCGTTCCGCTGTCGGGTTTGACCTGTCCCATCAATATTTTGATAAAAGTAGATTTACCCGTTCCGTTGTTTCCTACAATTCCCATCTTCTCGTAACGGGCAAAGATATAGGAAAAATCATCCAGAATCTTCAGGTCTCCGTAGCTCTTGAACAGATGATCGGCTTCGAATATCTTGCTTCCGATATAAGAGGCCTTTACTTCCAGTTTTACGTTGTCATTGTTGAAACGTTGCTTGGCAACCTTCTCCAGTTCATAGAAGGCATCTTCACGGTATCGGGCTTTGTGTCCGCGTGCCTGCGGCATCCGGCGCATCCAGTCGAGTTCCGTACGATAGAGATTGTTGGCACGTTCTATTTCCACGCTTTTAGCCTCGATGCGTTCCTGACGTTTCTCCAGATAATAGCTGTAGTTACCTTTATATTGATAAATCTGCTGATTGTCAATTTCGATAATCTCCGAGCAGACACGATCGAGGAAATAACGGTCGTGCGTCACCATCAGCAGGCTCAGGTTGGTGCGACGCAGGTAGTCTTCCAACCATTCGGTCATGTCCAGGTCCAGATGGTTGGTAGGCTCATCGAGAATCAGCAAATCCGGTTCGGTGATCAGGGCGTTGGCTAAGGCTACACGTTTCAGCTGTCCGCCGGAAAGTTGCTTCACCTGCTGGTCAAAGTTACGGATTTTCAGTTGGGACAGAATTTGCTTGGCTTTCTGCTCATATTCCCATGCTTTCTCCTGGTCCATGCGTGCCAAGAGGTCTTCCAGTCCCGGATGCCCTTCGGTTTCCATACATCGTTCGTACTCTTTAATCAGTTCGACGGTGCTGTTGCCGTGATGGAAACAGGCTTCGAGAACGGTCAGTTCTTCGGGATACTGCGGGTCTTGTTCCAGATAATCCACACGAAGGTCACGGCGGAAGACGATGTTTCCGCTGTCATACCCTTCTTTTCCGGCGATGATATTCAGTAAGGTTGTTTTTCCGCTGCCGTTCTTGGCGATTAATCCGACGCGTTGCCCCTCGGCAATGCCAAAAGATATATTTTCAAAAAGAACCAAGTCGCCGAAGGACTTGGTCAGGTTGTCTACTTGTAAATAAGGTACTGCCACGTAATTTAGTGATTAGCTGGTTCGTGATTTAGTGATGATCGATTGCCGATTGATATGCTTCGGCAATGTTGCAGGGTTGGCCGGCCTTAACTTTGCTCCATGCGATTTTCATCGGGTCGATGGTCCGGCCTTGGTATTCGAGTACGGGGACTTCCCGATTGCCGTCAATCAAGGTTTTCCACTCCATGCCTTCCACTTCGTTAGTCAGAATCGCGCATACCGTTATACCGATGGCGAGCCATTCATCTTTCTTCTTGGGGCTGATCTTACCGCTGTCTATCACTTGCTGAATCTTCTCCAAGTCCTCTTCCACTCCCTGAAAGTCTTTTTTGAGTTCCTGTTTGACGGTAGATACTACCCACTCGTAGCCTTCATTGATCTGATAGATTTCCGATAGGCGGACAGAAATCAGTTCTGCGGGATATTTCTCGCCTTCCTTGCGGGCTTCCAGTGTAGCGATGACCTCTTCCGCTTCCTTGGTGCTTCCGCCTTTGGGCACGGTGAAAGAACATTCAAAAGCGATATTGCCGGTTCCTGTTATCCACAGGTGAGAAGTATAATAAGTGCCCTCTTCCTGAAACATTTCTTTACTGTAGGCACAGTCCCATGTACCGATTTTCACCAATGAAGCCGAATCGTTTTCTTTCAGTTCCTGACGGATGGCGTCTTTACCGTATGAGGCGTTGCCTTTAAAAGCTGATATACGAAAGTTGCCCGTCCATACATCGGGGTTATAGAAAAGAAAAGAGCCTTCGCCATCTTCAAACTCGTTCCAGTCCGACGGATAGTTCATCGAAAACCACGCTCCGGGGGAGATAAATTTCTTGCCTTGCATCCTTTTTCATTAAATGATTAACCTTGCAAAAATACGAATTAAAAATGAATTTCACTTTCCTATCGGCTGTATTTTCCTCCGTACTTCTTTGGAAATCTCCAGAAACATATAGTTCAGCTTTCCGGAATGGATGCCTGCTTCATTGTCTTTGTACTTTTTGTTGGCGTACTGTTTGGATTTCTCGAAAGTGAGCAGTGACATTTCGTTCTGCGATTTGCCGACCATGGTAGAGTCCAGTTGTTCATCCGGGAAGAAGTCGTCGAGGTCTACATCACCAATCATCGTCGTTTCGAGGAAGTTCATGTCCTTATGGGAGTTGTCGGTGTAATATCCTACGAACATATGCCCCGGTGTACGTACCAGTATCGGTTCGATATTGATAGCCCGAAGGAGCGAAGCGAACAGTACGCTGCCGTCCACACAGTTGATCTGCGACGATTCCAGCGCATCGTCAAAGGTGCGGACACGTTGCGAGAAAACGACATTGCTCGAAAGGCTCGTATTGGATACGGAACTGTAGCGGAACTTACGTTTCTGTAAGATGTTCCAAAGTGCGTACACCTGCTTGTCTACCGCACCTTTGGCCGTGCTCTGGTAGCCCAGGAAACGATTCACGATGCGGGTATTCAGCGCTTCACGAAGCAGCTGGTCGATCATCGGATTCTCTTCGTTGACGTATGCGGCAAAAAAGATACTGGTATCGTAAAACTTCGTCCCGTTCGCCACATAACCCAACAGGCATTCATTGACGCTACGCACCGAAAACGTACGTACCCGTTGTCCCAAGTCTTTCCCGTTCATCTCCACTTTTACGGCTACGCTCACCGGTTCCGCCTGTGCGTTATTCTTCAGTGCCTCGTAATTCCAGATGATATCGGGATAAATAGTATATTCCGTCCTCGGCTTGTTCAGCACAAATTCCGACACGGAACGGGAAAAGAAAGGGGTCTCGGCAACCTCTATCCGCACCCGGCTATAAGCAGTCCTTGACTTCACCCGAACGGCGATGCACGATTTCGGATTTCCGAGACAGGTAGAATCCGAAGGAGTAATCACCTGCGCGTCCGTAGTGGCTACCGACAGGATGGCCGACGGAAAGATATTTCCTCCCAGATCGTCTACGATCTCAAAGCCGGAATTAAAAGAAGTATATTTAAAGACGGAGATTCCCCCGATAAGAAGAAGCAGTACAATCACCCCTCCTACCACTTCGCGTCTATATCGTTTCAAGTCTATTTTTATCATGATCTGCAAACTGTGTATTTATTATCCTATCGCTACACAAAGATAACAAATAACAGACGGTTTTTCCTCGCATATCCCATAAAAACTTTCAAATATCATCCCGATGCCCGCATTCAGCGGAATGTAATACGATTGTAATATTTGTTTCATCCGCCCGTAACAAAGTCTTCTCATCTTTGTCCCGAAATAAAAAAAAGCTTAACTTTGTCATATCACATTAATACATATATCATATGAACGATTACCGTATTTTAGTTGTCGACGATGAAGAAGACCTCTGTGAGATTCTGAAATTCAATCTTGAAAACGAAGGTTATGAAGTGGATACCGCCAACTCCGCCGAAGAGGCTCTGAAGATGGATATCAGCAGTTACCACCTGATTCTTCTGGACGTGATGATGGGGGAAATCTCCGGTTTCAAGATGGCAAACATGCTGAAGAAAGACAAGAAAACAGCCAGAGTGCCCATCATCTTCATCACAGCCAAAGATACCGAAAACGATACTGTAACAGGCTTCAATCTGGGAGCGGACGATTATATCTCCAAGCCTTTCTCCCTGCGCGAAGTGATCGCCCGTGTGAAAGCCGTACTGAGGCGTACCGCCACGATGGAGACGGAAAAGGCGCCCGAACGCCTGACTTACCAGTCACTCGTGATCGACATCACCAAGAAGAAGGTAAGCATAGATGACGAAGAAGTGCAGTTGACGAAGAAAGAATTTGAAATACTGCTTCTGCTGGTGCAGAACAAAGGACGCGTCTTCTCCCGTGAAGACATTCTGGCACGCATCTGGAGCGACGAAGTATACGTACTCGATCGTACCATTGATGTGAATATCACCCGTTTACGGAAGAAAATTGGCGAATATGGCAAGTGCATCGTTACCCGCCTGGGATACGGATACTGCTTTGAAGCCGAATAATCAAGAAGTATGAATCTACCTGTCAAGCAAAAACATTTCCTCTCTTTCAGCCGGAAGTTATTCCTTTCGGTGATCTCGCTGTTTCTGGTATTTGCCTTTTGTTTCATCGCCTACCAGTATCAACGCGAAAGAGAATATAAAGTCGAGTTACTCAACACACAGCTCCAGAACTATAACAGCCGCTTGTACGAACGGCTGAACAGTAATCCCGCCATCGAAGAAACGACTGAAAAGTATATCCGCGACCACGCATTGGAGGACTTGCGCGTCACACTGATCGACTTGCAGGGAAATGTGATCTATGACAGTTATCAGACTACCGACCAGCAACTGGAGAACCATCTCAACCGCCCCGAAGTTCAGAAAGCCTTGAAAGACGGAACCGGTTTTGACGTACGCCGCACCTCGGAGACCACCGGGCTACCGTATTTCTATTCGGCAACCCGCTACGGAGATTATATCATCCGCTCGGCACTGCCATATAATGTAAGCCTCATCAATAATCTGCAGGCAGACCCGCATTACTTATGGTTTACGGTCATTGTGTCGCTGTTGCTCATGGTGATCTTCTACAAATTCACCAACAAACTGGGAACCTCTATCAGCCAGCTCCGCGAGTTTGCCATGCGTGCAGACCGTAACGAACCGATAGAGATGGCGATGCAGTCCGCTTTTCCGCATAATGAGCTGGGAGAGATTTCGCAGCACATCATCCAGATATACAAGCGTCTGCACGAAACGAAAGAGGCACTCTACATCGAACGCGAGAAACTGATTACCCATCTTCAGATTTCGCATGAAGGGCTGGGCATATTCACCAAAGACAAAAAAGAGATTCTGGTCAACAACCTCTTTACTCAATACAGTAACCTGATTTCGGACTCTAACCTGGAAACGACAGAGGAAGTATTCGCCATCAGCGAACTGAAAGACATCATTCATTTCATCAACAAGAACCAGCAGCAACGCTCGCGGGGAAAAGACGAAAAGCGTATGTCCGTCACAATCAACAAAAACGGACGCACCTTTATCGTGGAATGTATCATCTTTCAGGACGCCAGCTTCGAGATTTCGATCAATGACGTCACGCAGGAAGAAGAGCAGGTACGTCTGAAGCGCCAATTAACCCAGAACATTGCCCATGAACTGAAAACTCCCGTAAGCAGTATCCAAGGTTATCTGGAAACGATTGTCAATAACGAGAATATCTCACGTGACAAGATAAATACGTTCCTCGAACGGTGCTACGCACAAAGCAATCGCCTCAGCCGGCTGCTACGCGACATATCCGTACTGACCCGCATGGACGAAGCCGCCAACATGATAGACATGGAACGGGTAGACATCAGCGTACTGGTAGGGAACATCATCAATGAAGTTTCTCTGGAACTGGAAGAAAAGCACATTAGCATCGTGGATTCACTAAAGAAGGGTATCCAGATCAAAGGCAATTACTCTCTGCTCTACTCCATTTTCCGTAACCTGATGGACAATGCCATCGCATACGCCGGAACCAATATTCAGATAAACATCAACTGTTTCCGTGAAGATGAGAATTACTATTATTTCAGCTTCGCAGATACGGGCATCGGTGTCTCTCCGGAACATCTGAACCGCCTTTTCGAACGTTTCTATCGGGTGGACAAAGGGCGTTCACGCAAACTCGGCGGAACCGGTTTAGGGCTTGCCATCGTAAAGAATGCCGTCATCATCCACGGAGGAAACATTTCTGCCAAGAATAATCAAGGCGGCGGACTGGAATTTGTCTTCACGCTGGCGAAAGAGAAATAAACAGCTTGGTTTTTCTTTATTCACAGTGCAGTCAAACAATCAGCCACTCTCCCAGATTCCGTTTCGCGGCATCAAAGGACACACCGACTTTCACCAGTCGCCTGCCATCCACAGTGTAGGGCAAAAGGTAACCTTTTTCATCAATCTGCTTCAGAGCGTCTTCGGCGGTGCCGGTGAGTTTAAATTCGAACACATAGATGTAGTCCGCAGTCTTTACTACTGCGTCGGCACGACCGATAGCGGTACGGACTTCCGCTTGCGTGAATTGCCCCATGAGTTTGAAGACGAGATAGAATACAACTTGATAATGACGTTCCGTTTTCTCATTCAGTTCGTAAGGAAAATCGGCGAAGAAACAGGACAGACGAGTGAGGAAAGCTTCCGTTTCGCCCGTTTCCAGTTCATGCACAAATTTCCCGATATAAAAGGTGGTATCGGTGGATGCGACAGGAGTATAGAAAGGGGCGACAAAATTGAGGAAACCATATTTCACCTCTTCGTTAGGAAACCCCAGCGTATATGTACGAAAACGTTGGTCGAACGACTTTATAGTCAGGTATCCGCTTTGATAAATCATCGGAACGGGATTGGAGATATTCGCCCTGTCGTCGCTCAAGGAGGCGGAAGAGACTTCAATACCGTCCAATTCGCGAAGGTCGAAATTTGTCTTCTTTAGGATCTCTACCAAAAAAGTAGGCGTTCCGCTAGCAAACCAATAGTCACCGAAACGCGACTTGGCAAGAGCGTTGAGCACACTGAAAGGATTGAACATGGGAGTAAATCCTTTCTCAGGAGTGAAGCGGTAACCGTCATACTGGCGGGTGAGTTGCTCTACGGCTTCGCCATAATTGGTTTCAGTCTGGAGAGCCAGTTCTTGCAATTCAGGCACAAAAACGGTTTCGATTTCCGCACGTGTCATGCCGCAAAGGGTGTTGTACTCAAGGTCAAAGCTGATATCATTCAACTGGTTAAGCGTGCTGAAAATGCCCATCTGCGCAAACTTCGTTACTCCGGTGATAAAGACAAACTGAAGATAAGGGTCAGCATCTTTGAGTACAGTATAGAAAGCGGTCAGCGTTTTACGGAAGTCTTCTTGCAAATCAGGTTTATCGAATGTCTGAAGCATGGGTTTGTCATATTCGTCTACGAGTACGACCACACGGCGTCCGGTCTGTTCGTATGCACGTCGGATAATGGTAATGAAGCGTCCGGAGTAGGTCATTGTGCCTTTATCTACTCCATACATCTCTTCCCAACTTTCCAGTTGCAGTTCAAGCATTCTTTCCAATCGTTCCCTACTGTCATATTTCTCAGCATTCAAGCTTAGGTGCAGCACCGGGTATTCGAACCAGTTCTGCTCCAATTTCTCGATAGCGAGTCCTTCGAAAAGTTCTTTCTTCCCCTTGAAATAAGCTTCAAGCGTGGAAAGCAACAGGCTCTTCCCGAAACGCCGGGGACGACTGAGGAAATAAGGCTTCCCTTTCGTTACGAGACGATAGACCAGTTCTGTTTTATCGACATAAAGATATCCTTCCGAGCGAAGAAATTCGAAACTTTGTATCCCTATCGGGAGCTTACGGAGCGTTTTAACAGGTGCGTTCATATCAGCTTTTATTAAAAAATAACCAATGCTACGGGCAAAGATAACAAATTCGATGCAGATTCCATCCGAAGGGAAGAGATTATTTATCCCTATTCACACAAAGTCGGCTGTATCGATAAAAAATACGAAGCCGCATATCCAGTTTTCAAAACTTACCGGAATATCGGTATGTTTTTTCACATAGTTTTCATACCTTTGCTTCCGAAAGTAAGTTTAAACCAACCAATTGTCATGAAAACAAACATAAGCCTTATACTCATTCTGTGCCTTCTTCTTGGCGCCTGTAAAAACGGGAATGCTTCAAGTCAAAGCAAAAGCGAAACACCGCAAGATACCATTAAGGCTATTAAGATGCCCGCCATCCCGCAAATGATGACAGCACCGGAACAACGGGCCGACTTTCTGGCCAAGCATTATTGGGACAATGTAAACTTTGCCGACACCAACTATATCCACCATCCGGAAGTAACGGAACAAGCGTGGGCAGATTATTGCGACTTGCTGAACCACGTACCGCTTGAAACAGCCCAACAAGCCATGCGCAATGTAATCGACCGGACCAATGTGGACAAGAAGGTGTTTACATATATCACCGACCTGGCGGACAAGTATCTGTATGATCCCAACTCCCCCATGCGCAACGAAGAATTTTATATACCGGTATTGGAAGCAATGATAGCCTCTCCTGTATTGAACGAAACAGAGAAGATACGTCCCCAGGCCCGTCTTAAGCTGGCTCAGAAAAATCGTATCGGAACCAAAGCGCTCAACTTCACTTATACCCTGGCCTCCGGAGCACAAGGTTCATTATATCAGTTGAAAGCGGAATATCTTCTGTTATTTATCAATAACCCCGGCTGTCAGGCATGCACAGAAACCATAGAAGGTCTGAAAAACGCTCCCATCATCAACCAGCTTTTACAGGAAAAGAAGTTGGTACTTCTCTCCATCTACCCCGATGAGGAACTGGACGAGTGGAAAAAGCATCTGAGCGAATTTCCCAATGAATGGATTAACGGATATGACAAGAAGTTCACTATCAAAGAAGAACAGGTCTATGACTTAAAGGCTATCCCGACTCTATATCTGTTGGATAAAGACAAGACTGTATTGCTTAAAGATGCCACTGCACCAGCCATTGAAGCATATCTAATGCAGCATCAATAGTTAACATGTAGTTCCAATATCAGTTCCAACCGTTGAAACAAAATGTTTCTGCCGCTCGGAACTAAAGTTTCATCGGCTTGAAACCAAAGTTTCTTCAGTTTGAAACTAAAGTTTCATCTGCTTGAAACTAGAGTTTCATCCGCTTGAAACCGTTGGTTTCAACGCTTTGGAACTTTCTAAAGCAACTATCAATTAGAGTAACTTGACTGCATGACCGGAGTAACCCAATCGCATTAGTTGCTCCAATTCACCCGTTCTTTCAAGAAGCATTAACTCATTTATTGGCTACTAATAGATGAGTTATCAGCCTTTAATACCTGATTTCTCAATTATTAATAGTTGATATGTCAATCTTTAATAGTTGACGTATCAGACGTTAACATCCTACAAATCAACCTATAACACTACAAAACGTCACGTCATCCTATGCACCGGAGTGAGAGCAACCGTTTGCTCTCATACCTGCCACCACACTTGCTACCACGCTTGAAACAGCGATGAATAAAGGGATACGCAGGAATTGTTAGAGCATGAGAGCAAAACTGCTGTTATTTTCTTTTTGGTAGAAACAAATAAACTATATATCTTTGTCCCCGCATTGGTTTGCGACTCTCATCACGAGGGAAGCGATTAAAAGGGAATCAGGTGTAAATCCTGAACAGTCCCGCTGCTGTAAGTTCCATAGATATGTTGCGAGCAATCTACTCAAAGCCACTGGAAGGGTATTCCGGGAAGGCGCCCGCAACAGGAATAAGTCAGAAGACCTGCCATGTAAAATCCGTTTCACTGCTTTCGAGGAAAAAGCGTTGAATCTAATGACCCGGACATCCGTCTATCATTTCATTCATCACTCTGATTCAGAGAAAGTATGTACAAACTAATAGACTCTGCCAAGTTTATTATGTGTGTCCGGTCGAAGCGATTTCGCCCGGACACTTTGATGGACATATTTTATTTACTTAATATACAAAACATGAATTGTAAAAAGCTATTCAAAACGTTATTATTTATAATAACAGCGTTCGTTATTGTGTCTTGCTCGAAAGACGATTGTGACCTGGAGCACATTGACAAACTACAAGGATTACCAGCTCTGAAAACCGGCACTTTCCCCGAAGAGGATTTGACACTCAATGTCGGAGAACAATATGTATATGCCCCTAAGGCAAGTAGTCCGCTGGATATATACTATCAATGGTATCAGAATGGAGAAGATATGTCGACAGACCCGTCATTCACATTCAACGCCGAACATCCCGGCCGTTCCAAAGTTATTTTAGAACTCAGCAATGACTTGGGAAAAGTGACATTAGAAAATAAAGTGATGGTTCCGGGAGCGGATTACTCCAAAGGATGTCTGATTATCAATGAGGGATGGTTCGGACACGGATCCGGAAGTATTTCATTCTATAATTATGAGAAGAACAGCATTGAACACTGGTGCTATAAGAATCAGAATTTCGGAGATGTGCTGGGAGTTACCTCACAATCGGCTACTTTGTGGAATGGGAAGTTGTATGTCTGTTCAAAAGAAGATAATCAGTTAGTGGTGATGGACCCTAAAACTCTGTATGCTGAAAACAGCTGTGGCAAACTAGCTAATTATCAAGCTTATGAGTTTATCGGTTTGAATGACGATTATGGAATAATTACTCATGGAGGATATTTCAGCCGTATCAATTTAAAAACGTTTGAAACAATTACACTGGTATCGGTAGGAAATACGTATACCGGAACAGGTAGCGGAATCGCTTATAACGGAAAACTCATATTAAATGTGAACTCCTCCGGGTGGGGAAGTCCTAAAGTGTATACCATAGACATTGCAGAATTATGTTCACCCGATCTCAAGCCTACAGACAAAGTCGCATTCCAGGAATTAGATATTACAACCTATGGTGGTACTCGCTTTGTACAATGTAAAGATGGAAATATCTATACTGTAGAAACGACCAAAGACGGTAAAAACAATCTGGTAAGAATCAATGCTGATTTTTCTCTGAAAAAGGTTGCAATGCGTGACGATTATTCTCCCTCCTCGTTCGGTGCTTACAGAGAAGCCAGTTTCTGCGGCACTCCTGAAGGAATATTCTACTACATCGCAGGAGGAAAGATATACAAAGCCACTTTTGACGATCCCGCCCCTGAGGAGACACTGACCGAATACACCAAAGAAGGTTACGGATTCTATGGCGCAGGCATCCGCGTCAATCCAAAGACCAACGAATTACTGGCCATGTACCTGACCGGAGACTATCAGAAAAATCTTCTGGTAAGATTCAACGCCGCCACAGGAGAAAAGATATCAGAAATAGCATACGATGGCTATTATTTCCCGGCTACATTCATTTTTAACTAATAACAAGACTCTGAAACAAGATGAATAAACTATATACCACTTTATTAATAGCCTGCCTTGCAGCAGGTTTTACCGCCTGTAACGACGACGATTGCGAAGATTTGCACCTCGGCAATCTGGCACATTATCCGAACGTACTGAAAGGAACTTTCCCGACAGAAAGCCAAGTGTTGGAATTAGGAGAAACGTTGGAGATTACTCCGGAACTGCTTAATCCGGAAGGAGCCACCTATTCATGGCTGGTCAATGGAAAAGAGTATTCTACCGAACCGACCTTTAGTTACAAAATAGACAATCCATGTCGCGCGGACCTGTCATGTATCATCAAGAATAAATACGGAAAAGTAGAAATGAGCACAAGTTTCAGCTCTAACCACAACTTTTCCAAAGGATTCTTCTACGTAGCAGACGGAACATTCAATTTCTATGATACCGAAAAGAAAACTGCTTATCAAGATTGTTATGCTTCTTTAAATGCAGGAAAAACTTTGGGAATTGGTAACTACGACTCTGCAAATATCATTCACAGCAACGGAAAGTTCTATCTGCTTGTGGGCACCAGCACATCGAACCGAGATCATTTCTACATTGTCGACGCCAAGACTCTTTATTACGAAAACTCCGCTGTAGTAGGCGCAAACCTAAGCGGTCTGACCATTCTGAACGAACAATATGGATTAGTGACAGGAGATGGCATACGTCGTATTGACCTAAAATCACTTAACAATGTCAGGATCAAGAATGAGCGTCTGCTTTGTTTCTATAATAGCATAATCTACAATGGCAAAGTGCTGAGCAATGACACTTATAAAGATGAGTCCAAAGTGAAGTATTACGATGTAAACGAGCTAATCGCAGCTAAAGAAGGAGAAGCTCCTGCCGTTACAGAGCTAGATATCATTCAAAAACAGAAAATCAATTTTGTACTGGCTAAAGACGGTAATGTTTATACTCTTGAATCGGCTGATAACGGATGTAATATCGTAAAAATAAAGAATGACTTTACTTTAGAAAAAGTCTTTGCAAACTTCCAGCCGGCCAAGGGACCGTATCATTCAAGTCCGACCATAGGCATGGTAGCATCCGAAACAGAGAATATTATTTATCTGGTATCGACCGACGGAGCTATATATAAATATATATTAGGCGATTCAGACTCTCTCAAAGCACCTTTCATTGCCGCAGAATCAGGAGTTTCAATTACTGCTCCATTGCAGCTGAACCAACAAAGCGGAGAACTCTATGTAACTTATACCGAAGAACTGAAAGATGAATCTAAAATCGTCGTTTACAGCAAAGATGGAAAAGTTCTCCACACAGTAGACTGTGGTGAGAGCGTTCCTTCACAAATATTATTCAATAACTAAACTAACATAGAAAAATGAAAAGATATTGGTATCTGATGGCTATAGCAGCCACTCTTTTGGCTTCCTGCAACAAAGATGAGGAAGAAACGGAAATTCAAGGATTCAAAGTGCTGGAATATCGTCCGGCACCAGGGCAGTTTATCAATGAAGGCTTCGACTGCCAGACAATGGAAGAAGCAAACGCTTATGCAGAAGAGCGCTTCAACAAGAAACTCTACGTCTCACTGGGATCTTTCGGCGGATACATCACCGTTAAAATGCCGAAAGAAATAAAGAACCGCAAAGGATACGACTTCGGTATTATCGGCAATCCCTTCTCCGGAAGTTCCGAACCGGGCATCGTATGGGTATCCGAAGACGCTAATGGCAACGGAAAAGCAGACGACGTATGGTACGAGCTGAAAGGAAGTGACGAACCGGAACGCGACTATTCCGTCACTTACCACAGACCGGATGCAGCCGGAGATATCCCTTGGGAAGACAGTAAAGGAGAAAGCGGAGTCATCAAGTATCTCCCTCAATATCACGATCAGATGTATTATCCGAACTGGATTAAAGAGGACTCCTATACATTGAAAGGAAGTATGCTCGAAGCACGGACAGAGCAAGAAGGCGGAATATGGAAAAACAAGGATTTCGGAAAAGGATATGCCGACAACTGGGGAAGCGACATGGCAAAGGATGACAACGGCAACTACCGGTATAATCAGTTTGACCTGGATGACGCCGTTGACCAGAATGGCAATCCTGTAACGCTGGAACGTATTCATTTTGTGAAAGTACAGAGTGCCATTTTGAAGAATGTCGAGTCGATAGGTGAAGTGTCAACCGAGGTGGTTGGATTCAAAGCTTTTTAAAAAGCTGTTCAAAGTCATGGATTTACCTTCGCTCCTCTCTTGCAAAAGACAAATAAACTATCTATCTTTGTCGCGCATTGGTTTGCAACTCTCATGCACGAGGGAAGCAATTAAAAGGGAATCAGGTGAAAGTCCTGAACAGTCCCGCTGCTGTAAGTTCATTTTTTGGTTGCGAGCAATCGACTTTATAGCCACTGGAAGGGTATTCCGGGAAGGCGTTCGCAACAGGAACAAGTCAGAAGACCTACCATGCAAACTCGTTTCACTGCTTTCGAGGAAAAAGCGATGAGTCTAATGAACCGGACAATCCGTCCATCATTTCATTCACCATTCTGATTCAGAGAAAGTGTGTACTAATTAATAAACTCTGCCAAGTTTATTATGATGTCCGGTCGAAGTGAGTTCGCCCGGACATCTTTTTACATTATGAACAGACTGAAAGAAAACAATGAGAAGGAATACTTTTATTAAAAAGATGAGCGTACTACTCTGCTGTCAGGCTTTGTCCTTATCCCTTTTTGCCCAACAACAAAAAGTGGATACAGCACATATCTACTCCATCCCCGAAATCATGGTATCCGACCCTTATCAGACGCGTGAAGTCCGTTCAGCCTCTCCTCTGCAGGTTTTCAATAAGGAAGAATTAAAGAATCTGCAGGCACTGCAGGTATCGGATGCGGTAAAACATTTCGCAGGAGTTACCGTGAAGGACTATGGAGGTATCGGAGGATTAAAAACCGTCTCCATCCGAAGTCTCGGGGCACAACACACCGCTGTTTCCTACGACGGCATCACCGTCAGCGACTGCCAGACCGGACAAGTAGACATAGGACGTTTCTCCTTAAACAACGTAGACCGCCTTTCGCTCAACAACGGACAAAGCGACAACATCTTCCAGCCTGCCCGTTTTTTTGCTTCTGCCGGTATACTGAACATACAGACACTGACTCCGCATTTCAAAGAAGACAAGCCGACTAATATAGCCGCCGAATTTAAGACCGGTTCATGGGGATTAGTAAACCCTTCCCTTTTTCTGGAACAACAACTCAACAAAAAATGGAGCATGACCGCCAACGGCGAATGGATGTCTTCGGACGGGCATTATCCATTTACCCTGCGTTACGGGAATGATGCCGATGTTCAGGTCAGTAAAGAGAAGCGCCGGAATACGGATGTAGAAAACCTTCGGGCTGAGATAAGCGCTTTCGCCAATCTCTCCGACAAAGAGCAATGGAGACTGAAAGCCTATTATTACCAGTCCTCACGGGGACTGCCCAATGCCACTACCTTATATTATGACTTCTCCCGACAAAATCTGCAGGATAAGAACACCTTTATCCAAAGCCAGTACAAGAAAGAGTTTAGCAGAAAATGGGTATTCCAGACCTCTGCCAAGTGGAACTGGAGTTATCAGAACTATCAGGACCCGGATGCTCTTACCTCCGTCGGAGGAACTGACAACAGCTATTACCAGCAAGAATATTACCTGTCCGCTTCCGCTCTATACCGGATATGGAACAATCTTTCTTTCTCCTTGTCCACCGACGGAAGCATCAATACGATGAATGCCAATTTGCAGAACTTCGTCTCCCCCACCCGCTATTCATGGCTGACAGCCTTTGCCGGGAAATACGTCAATGAATGGGTGACGCTGTCCGCTTCTGCTCTGGCAACTGTCATCAACGAGAAAGCTAAAAACGGAGGTAGTGCCGGCAACCACCGGAAGCTGTCTCCCAATGTCAGCATCTCGCTAAAGCCGTTTCATAATGAAGAACTGCGGTTCCGTTTCTTCTACAAAGATATCTTCCGTCTGCCCAGCTTCAATGATTTATATTACGACAAGGCCGGAAACATCAATCTGAAGCCGGAAAGTGCTACTCAATATAATATAGGTATTACTTATAGTAAAGCCATCAACAACTTTATACCTTATCTTTCGGCTACCGTAGACGCCTACCATAATAAAGTGACCGACAAGATTGTAGCCACTCCTACCAAGAACTTATTCATCTGGAGTATGGTCAATCTGGGCAAAGTGGATATCAAGGGGATAGATGCAACTGCCAGCCTCAGCCTCCAGCCTCTGGATAAACTACGGATCAACCTTTCCGGAAACTATACTTACCAACGGGCACTGGACGTTACCAACTCCAATCCCAACTCACCGGAAGGTAAAGTGTACAAGCATCAGATAGCCTATACTCCGCGCGTCTCCGCTTCCGGACAAGCCGGAATAGAAACTCCATGGCTCAATCTTTCCTATTCATTCCTTTTCTCCGGAAAACGGTATATGTTAGGACAAAACATCAGCGACAACCGCCTGGACAGCTACAGTGATCACAGCATCTCTGCCTACAGAGATTTCAAAATACAGAAAGTTACAGCATCACTCAACCTGGAAGTGCTGAATCTGATGAACAGGAATTATGAGATCGTTAAGAATTTCCCCATGCCGGGAAGATCGGTAAGAGTGACGATAGGAGTCAGGTATTAGGTAATAGGTATTAAGTAATAAGTATTAGGTATGCAGAAAGGTCTTTTATATAATATGTTGCTACGGTTGGGGAAGTGTTTTTTTCTTTTCCCACTCTTCTTTATCGCTTGCGATGATCTGGAAGATAAGCCAAGTATTGTACCCGAAAGCAATGGGGATGTATTCGAAACCGGAACAGCGGAGATGTACATATTAAGCGAAGGACTGTTCAATCAGAATAATAGTTCGCTCGCTCGTTATTCTTTCAATCGGCAAAGATGTACGAACAACTACTTTAGTGCAAACAATCAGCGGGGATTGGGAGATACAGCCAATGACATAGCGATCTATGGAAATAAGATTTATGTGGTGGTCAGTGTGTCGAGCACCGTAGAGGTGATTGACTTTCCTACGGGCAAATCCATCCGGCAGATCAGTCTATTGCGCGACAATGGCAGTTCACGTCAGCCCCGTGCGATAGCGTTTGATAAGGATAAGGCATATGTATGTTCCTATGACGGTACAGTCGCAAGGATTGACACCACTTCTCTGGAGATCGAAGAGATTGTCACAGTCGGAAGAAATGCGGAGGATATCTGCGTACAAAACGGGAAATTGTATGTATCCAATTCCGGCGGACTGGATTATTCGGGGCCGGGCGTAGACACTACCGTATCAGTGATTGACATAACGACTTTCAAGGAGACAAAGAAAATAGAAGTCGGACCGAATCCGGGAAAAATACTTCCGGGGCTGGAAGAAGCCGTGTATGTAGTCACACGGGGAACTGACATTGAAGCCGGAGACTATCATCTGGTCAAAATCGACAGCCGGACGGATGCGGTCGCCACTACGTATGATGAAAAAGTACTGAGTTTTGCCATCGACGGCCCCATCGCTTATCTATATACTTACGACTATCAGACTAAAGATTCCGTCATCAAAGTATTTGACCTGAATGCAGGAACCGTCATACGGGATAACTTTATCACAGACGGAACGGCTATACAAACGCCTTTCAGCATTCAACTGAATCCTTTCAGCGGGAATATATATATCACGGAAGCTTACAATTATACAGTCAAAGGAGATGTCCTTTGCTTCAACCAACAAGGGCAACTTCAATATCGGCTGAATGATATCGGCTTAAATCCTAATACAGTAGTATTTAGCGACAAGGCTTCACAAAACGAGGCAGGCGATACACCGGAAGATCCGAATGCGCCTACCGCCTTTGCCAACAAAGTATTCGAATACATCCCTGCCCCCGGACAGTTCATTAATACAACAACCTCCGCTTACGAAGACGGCTTCTCTGCCGAACAGGTTCTGGAACGTGCAACGGAGAAATTAAAGAAGAAGTCTGTTATTTCTTTAGGTGGATTCGGAGGAACGATCACGGTCGGCTTCCATCAGTCAATCCGTAATAGTAAAGGCGAATATGACTTTAGAATTTTAGGCAATGCCTCGTACAATCAGAATACCGGTACGGGAGCTTTGGGAGGAAGTGCCGAACCGGGCATTGTCTTAGTATCCAAAGATGAAAATGGCAATGGATTACCGGACGATGAATGGTATGAACTAGCAGGAAGCGAATATGGGAAAGATACGGAAACCCGTAATTATGAAATAACCTATTATCGTCCTCAACCTGCCAGTGGTGATGTTCGCTGGACAGACAATCAAGGAGGAGAAGGGTTCGTCTATCGCAACAGTTACCATCAACAGGATTCCTACTATCCCAATTGGATAGAAGAAGATGAAATTACTTTCCGTGGAACACGCTTGAAAGACAATGCAATAAATGAAGGAGGTACCTGGGTAGGATACTGTTATCCTTGGGGATATGCGGATAATCATCCTTATAATTCAGAATTTTGTCAATTTAAAATAGACTGGGCAGTAGATAAAAAAGGGATACCAGTAATACTAGATAAAATAGATTTTATAAAAATATATACTGCAATAAATCAAAATACAGGTTGGACAGGAGAAATCTCCACGGAAGTCATGACAGTAGAGGATTTACATTTCGAGAACTAATCAATAAAACAATTAATAATTTAAATGAAAGCAAAAATGAAAAAGTTATCTTTATTCTTACTGGTATCAGTATTCGCTTTTTGTGGATGCAGCGATGACGACGATGCAAAAACGTATGTGCTAAGTTTACCTAATTACGAGACCCATACTCTGGATTTAGGTGACACGAAAAATCCTGTAGACCAATGGTCAACTAGTTATGAATACGAAGGGCAGACCTATATTACTAACTACTTCCAAACACTGCTTACCGACAATAATAAGATATTCGAATTTGACTGCGTCTCATCCGATGCTTATGGATTTGGAAGCGATAGTTTTGCATTCACCAATTGCACAGTCAACGACTGTCCTAATTTCTCCCTTTATGATTATCGTGCCATAACTAAAAAAGGAGTGAATAATAACACATATGTTATCGTTGGTGCATCCGGATATAAAGTAGGTGCTAATAGCGATAAAGAAGTTGCTATTCGATTCAAGGATAGTGAAAATAAGAACAAAACGGAAGACTACCATATAAAAGGCTTATATGTAACGAATTGTGTATATACATACAACAGCATGAAAGAAGGTAGTTCTATGTTTAGCGGTCTCGACAAATTTGATAAGAATGACTCATTCAAGTTAACAATATACAATCTAAATAAAACTCAGAAAGTTGAATGTTATTTAGCTGAAGGCACAAATTTCGTAACAACATGGAAATGGGTAGATCTTACTTCATTGGGAGAAACTGATGGATTGAAGTTCGAATTGACTACAACTAAAAAGAATGACTATGGTCCGATGACTCCTTCTTATTTCTGCCTTGACGGTATCACCCTCATCGAAGACTAGTATCAGACCTTGAGTCAAACAGAGGCTCCAATTGTTCCAAACAGACCTTCTGTTTGACTCAAACAGAGCCTCTGATTGTCCTAAACAGAGTGTTCGTTTGACTTAAACAAACTACCTGCTTACTCCCAACCAACCTGTCGATTGCAAACGATTACTCCTAATAATCACATTCAATCGACCGTACAATTTCAAAGAATATGTGCCAAAAGCTAGCAGTAGTCCCACCGTGGAAATAACTTTGGCTTTTGGCACATATTCATTATACACCGAAGTTATACATTTCTTCATCCTCCCATCCTATACTCTCCTCTCTCCCGTTTTCTCTAAAACCATTTTCTCCTATCTACACCTTTACAAAAAGTCATCAAAAACTTGTCTATCTCATCTATATTCAGTATTTTAGTCGGATAAAAATCTAAAATCGAGGACAATGGAATTACCTTTTGCTGAATCATGGAAAATCAAGATGGTAGAACCCATCAGAAAAAGTACCCGCGAAGAACGCGAGCAATGGATTAAAGAAGCACATTATAACGTCTTTCAACTCAAATCAGAGCAAGTTTACATCGATCTTATCACCGACTCCGGAACAGGAGCCATGAGCGACCGCCAATGGGCAGGCATGATGCTGGGTGATGAAAGTTATGCCGGTGCCACCTCCTTCTTCAAACTAAAAGATACCATTACGAGAATAACAGGATTCGAATACATCATTCCTACCCATCAGGGACGGGCGGCAGAAAATGTTCTTTTCTCTTATCTGGTACATGAAGGCAATATAGTGCCCGGCAACTCGCATTTCGACACCACCAAAGGACACATCGAAGGACGGCACGCCATCGCACTGGACTGTACGATTGACGAAGCAAAGGATACTCAACTGGAAATTCCCTTCAAAGGAAATGTAGACCCTACCAAATTAGAGAAAGCACTAAGCGAATCTGCCGACCGCATTCCTTTTATCATTGTTACCATTACCAACAATACCGCAGGAGGTCAACCTGTATCCATGCAAAACCTGCGTGAAGTACGTGCCATCGCCGATAAATACAACAAACCTGTACTTTTCGACTCTGCCCGCTTTGCTGAGAATGCCTACTTCATCAAGATGCGTGAAAAAGGTTATCAAGACAAGTCAATCAAAGAAATCACCCGTGAAATGTTCGATCTCGCCGACGGTATGACAATGAGTGCCAAGAAAGACGGCATAGTCAACATGGGCGGTTTCATTGCCACCCGACGCAAAGAATGGTATGAAGGTGCCAAAGGTTTCTGCGTGCAATACGAAGGATACTTAACCTACGGCGGCATGAACGGACGGGACATGAATGCCCTCGCTATCGGTCTTGACGAAAATACAGAATTTGATAACCTGGAAACACGTATCAAACAGGTAGAATACCTCGCCCAGAAACTGGACGAATACGAAATCCCCTATCAACGACCTGCCGGCGGCCATGCTATTTTCGTCGATGCTTCCAAAGTGCTGACACATGTCCCGAAAGAAGAATTTCCCGCACAGACATTAACCGTCGAGCTTTATCTGGAGGCAGGCATACGCGGCTGCGAGATTGGTTACATCCTTGCCGACCGTGACCCTATCACTCACGAAAATCGCTTTAACGGCCTTGATTTACTTCGCCTCGCCATCCCTCGCAGGGTATATACGGACAATCACATGAACGTAATAGCTGCCGCCCTCAGAAACGTATTCGAACGGAGAGAAACGATCACCCGTGGTGTGCGCATCGCTTGGGAAGCCCCCTTGATGCGGCATTTCACCGTTCAGTTAGAACGGTTGTCCGTATAACAGGCAGATAACAAGACGGATGGCAATGACCTTGTAAGCTAGCGGAAAATTCTTTATAAACAAAATCAATCCTCAAGTGTTTATATTATAATCAAACTTAATACGTAAAATTATGGCAGAAGATTATAAATTAATCGATAATGAGGAGAAACATCGGTATGAATTTCAGATCGATGACAAGATAGCCGAGATAGACTATATCAAATCAAACAATGGAGAAATCTACCTTGTACATACCGAAGTCCCCGCTTCCCTTGGAGGAAGAGGAGTCGGTTCACAGCTTGCAGAAAAGGTATTGGCGGATATCGAACGACAAGGTTTACGCTTAGTTCCACTTTGTCCGTTTGTAGCCGGATACATTCATAAACATCCGGAATGGAAGAGAATTGTAATGCGTGGCATTCATATTAAATAAGTATAGATATGGGAAAAAAAGTTGAATATACCAATGGCGAACTAACCATTGTATGGCAGCCGGAAATGTGCCAGCATGCAGGAATCTGCGTAAAGATGTTACCCAATGTTTACCACCCGAAAGAGAGGCCGTGGGTACAAATCGAGAATGCGACAACGGAAGAGCTAATTGCACAGATCAGTAAATGTCCGTCGGGAGCATTAAGCTACAGACTGAACAAGAAAGATAAGTAACCAAAGATAAGCGGTGAATAATGGTGGACTATTCCACTCATTATTCACCGCTTATCAATATGCAAAGATGCTTCAAATAGTGACAGTCCACGTCAAAACAAAGTCCGGACAAATATGGTAACCGACGGTGAATAATTGCTGCCGTTCCGTTGCATACTCCCGCACCTGGAATACTCCTTCGCTCTGAGGAATGAAATGTGATAAACAAAGTTTCCGAAGATCAGCGTCAGCATTTTCCATTGATTTGAAGATTGTCTCCTTTGCCGACCAATGCAACAGCATACTCCAAGTCTCATCTCCCTGATAAGGTTCTACTCGCTCGTCGGAACGGATAAAACGATCGTACACTCTTTTCACACGCTGTCCATATTGCTCAATATCAATGCCTACAGGAGCTACGGAACTAAGTATCACAGCTACATACCCCTTTGTATGCGAAATACTGATAAAAGAAGAATTGTCTGTCAAATGCGGCTTTCCTTCCGATGAATATCCTATCTCTTTATCTTCCTGCAACATGGAATATAGCAGCACACGGACAGACAACCATTCCAGTTTCCTTCGGTCCGAAGTAAAACGCTGCATTTCCTGCTCACAAGAAACTCTTCGGGTATCGGGCAGAAGACTAAACAGTGTATCCAAAGATTCCTCCATCTTCCAGACAGCCCACTGCATATCAACCGTCTTATGTTGCAGAAATAATCCCATCGTTTTTGGTTTATAATTTCTTCTCCGATTATAGTTTCTCCGCCCGAACAGGTCTTATCTACTCATCACTCCTTACTCTCCGACTCATCCATCTCCTTCGGAAGAATCGTGAACTTAACCTTCAGAATACGGCGGCTATCCATCTCCAGCACCTCAAACTCATAATTGTGATAAGTCACCTTCTCATGCAATGCCGGAAACTCACCTTTTATTTCGAGCAGCATGCCTGCCAGCGTATCAGCGTCACCTACTACCTTTTCAAATTCATCTTCATCGACTTTCGCAATCTTATAGAAGTCAGTCAACTGTGTCTTTGCTTCAAATATCCATGTATGATCATTCAGCACAACATATGTGCGCTCTTCATCGTCATATTCATCATGAATCTCGCCTACGATTTCTTCGATAATATCCTCCATTGTCACCAGTCCGGAAGTACCTCCAAACTCATCCACCACAATGGCAATATGTATCTTATTCGCTTGAAAATCACGAAGCAGATCATCAATCATCTTCGTCTCCGGCACAAAATAAGCAGGGCGGATCAATGATTGCCAACGGAAATTATCTCCCTTATTGACATGTGGCAGAAGGTCCTTGATATATAGCACACCCTTGATATTATCCCGCGAACCGGAATAAATAGGGATACGTGAATAAGCATTTTCAATGATACACTGCATCACTTCTTTGAAAGGGGTACGGACATCCAGATCGACCATATCAAGACGAGATGTCATCACCTCTTTCACAGTCTCACCACCGAAGCGGATAATTCCTTCCAAAATATTATTTTCCTCAGAAATTTCAGCTTTGTCCGTCAATTCCAATGCATGAGAAAGTTCATCCACAGAAATATTATGATTCTTCTTGGCAAAGTGCTTATTCAGAAAAGTGGTAGAACGCACCAGCATAGAAGCAACCGGATGAAACAGTTTTTCCAGAAAATAGATGCCCGGAGCGGAGAAACGGCAAAATGCCAATGTCTTTTGTGCTGAATAAATCTTCGGCATGATCTCTCCGAACAACAATAACAGGAAAGTCAGGATTACAGTCAGTATAATGAACTCCGCCAATGGAGAGTGAAACACGAATACATTCATGAAGAAGAAGTTGCAGAGCATGATAATGGTCACATTCACAAAATTGTTAGTGATCAGTATCGTAGCCAGAAGCCGTTCGGAATCTCCAAGGAGTGCGCTGATCTTTTCGTCAGCAGGATGATTGTGTTCGTCAATATCATTCAAGTCCGAAGGAGAGAGTGAGAAAAAAGCTATTTCAGAAGCCGAAGCAAAGCCGGAAGCAAGCAGGAGCACACCTGCCAGTACTATGGCGATAATAGCAGAGATTGAAGGAGTGTTTACGGTAATACCGTTGAAAATTTCAGCCAATTGGCTTAAATAACCATCTGAGTCCAAAGAGTATGTATTTTAGTTAAACAAAAGATAATGTGCCAATCAGCCATCAGCCTATTGACACATTATCACAGTATCTAAAACGGCAAGTCATCTGCCGGATTATCTTGTATCGGCTGTGCCTGTGACGGCTGCGCCTGTTGTTGCGGCTGTTGCATCTGCTGCGGCTGCTGAGCCTGTGTTGCAGATGGTTGAGGAGCTCCCGCACCTGTATTAGCCCCTTTCGGAGACAACATTTCCATATTGTCCACAAAAATCTCAGTGATATAACGCATAGCGCCCGACTGATCACTATATGAACGGGTTCTTATTTTCCCCTCCAGATACAGTTTGTCACCTTTGTGCACATATTTGTCCACAATCTCAGCCAAACGGTTGGATGCAACAATATTATGCCATTCCGTTCTTTCGGGAATCTGGGTTCCATTGGCCAATGTATAGCCACGATCAGTAGTAGCCAAAGGGAAAGTTGCCACTGCCGAACCTGTATCGAAATATTTCACCCTAGGATCTTGTCCTACGTTTCCTATCAATATCACTTTATTTACTGACATACATGTATCAAGTTTATGATTCTATTATTTAAATCTGCTGCCAAAATTAAACAGAATAACAATAGTATGCAAGTATTTTAAGTAATAAGTAGGTAATAAGTAATAGGTAATAGGTATTAACCATTCGGTTTATAGCGCAGCTTATTACCTATTACTTATTACCTATTACTTATTACCTGAATTAAAGTCTGCACCAACTTGGAAATCGCATACTTGTCCAATTCCTCCAATCGTATTCTCTGAAAGTTAGCGAAGGACTTCGTGTCTTCGGGCAAAGCCACTTCATACAGGTTGGCATAGATGACCCGATGTGACAACACGTGCTTCACACCCCGGCAGACTAAGCGTATCACCGGATTCTCACCCGATGCTATTAATGACCTAAATTCCGGCAATGCAAGAAACTCCTCTTCGGACAAAGCAACCGGAGTTTCTATCAGTGGCAGTTCAAACAAGTTCTTCCATATATCGTTTGCCGTCCGCTTATTTATATAGGTATGCGCGCCCGCACGTACATAGATATAATTAAAGTAACGGTTCGTCGTCTTTGTCTTGTGTTGTTTCACCGGAAGCTGAGTCACCCTTCCTGTTGAAAGTGCCGAACAACTATCCGCCAACGGGCAAAACAAACAATCGGGTGACTGTGGAGTACACTGTATCGCTCCGAAGTCCATAATACCCTGATTATAAAGAGCCGGCTGTTTCTTATCCAGCATTTCATCCGCCAGAGCAGCAAACAGTTTCTTTCCTTCCGTCGAGTCAATCGGAGTATCAATGCCAAAATAACGGGAAAGTACCCGATACACATTTCCGTCTACCACCGCATAAGGCATACCGTAGGCAAAAGAACAGATAGCTGCCGCCGTATACTCCCCTACTCCTTTCAGCGCCAGCACTTCGGGGTATGTTTCCGGAAAAACTCCATTCATACTTTTGGCCGCAGCATGCAGGTTGCGGGCACGAGAATAATATCCCAGTCCCTGCCAGTATTTCATCACCTCATCCTCGTCAGCGTCTGCCAATGCCTTCACATCAGGAAAACGTTTGATAAACCGGAGAAAGTAATCATATCCCTGCGCCACCCGTGTCTGCTGGAGAATAATCTCCGATATCCAGATCCGATACGGGTCCGACGATTCTCTCCAAGGCAAATCACGCTTGTATTCTTTATACCATTCAACTATAGCCTCACTAAAAATATTCATTCCTGATTTCGATCTATCATCTAACATTTATCTCGTATATACTATCCAAAAGCAGTACAAAAGTAACTCTTTTGTCTCTAAGAAAACTTAATGCCTCCACTTTTTTAGAAAAATGTGCAGAATATATTTTTTTAGGAGACCAAAAAGCTATATATTTGCAGTCCAAAAAATTAGCAAGAACCTAGTAATAATATTTTTTTTAAGGAAAAATGACTAAAGCAGATATTGTAAACGAGATTACAAAGAAAACCGGTATTGATAAGACAACAGTTCTTACAACAGTTGAAGCATTTATGGAAGCTGTTAAAGACTCATTGTCTAACGATGAGAATGTATACCTTCGCGGGTTTGGTAGCTTCGTAGTTAAGAAAAGAGCTCAAAAGACAGCTCGTAATATTTCTAAGAATACTACTATCATCATTCCAGAGCACAACATTCCGGCCTTCAAACCGGCTAAGACATTTACAATTTCAGTAAAGAAATAATAAACAAGAGTATTAACCCATAAAATGTGAAGCTATGCCAAGCGGAAAAAAGAAAAAAAGACATAAAATGTCTACGCACAAGCGTAAAAAAAGACTAAGAAAGAACAGACATAAAAGCAAAAAATAATTTTTAAGTCTGATCAAACAGAATAAAGAACAAACTTGCGAAGCTACATGTCTTTCAAGTTTGTTCTTTGTTTAAGTAGCTAACCCTAAATGAACATTTTGTCAAAAAAGTTGTTCATATAAATGAGATTCAATCAATAATAAGAAAGCAAAACAGTGACAAGTGAAATTGTAATAGACGTACAGCCCAAAGAGGTCTCCATCGCCCTTCTCGAAGACAAGAGTCTGGTGGAACTTCAAAGCGAAGGAAGAAACATTTCTTTCTCAGTGGGCAATATGTATTTGGGACGTATCAAGAAATTGATGCCCGGACTGAATGCATGCTTTGTAGACGTCGGTTACGAGAAAGACGCTTTTCTTCATTATCTTGACCTGGGTCCTCAATTTAACTCACTCGAAAAGTTTGTAAAGCAGACTTTAAGCGACAAAAAGAAGCTGAACTCCATCAGTAAAGCAACCCTACTTCCTGACCTGGACAAGGATGGCACAGTGGCCAATACATTAAAGGTCGGACAAGAAGTGGTGGTGCAAATCGTTAAGGAGCCTATCTCTACCAAGGGACCGCGACTGACGTCCGAAATTTCGTTTGCCGGACGCTATCTGGTACTGATCCCTTTTAATGATAAGGTTTCCGTTTCGCAAAAGATTAAATCGAGCGAAGAACGTGCCCGCCTGAAACAACTGTTGATGAGCATCAAACCGAAAAACTTCGGTGTGATTGTCCGCACAGTGGCCGAAGGCAAACGCGTGGCCGAACTCGACGGAGAGCTTAAAGTCCTGATCAAGCATTGGGAAGATGCAATGGCGAAAGTACAGAAAGCCACCAAGTATCCGACGTTGATTTATGAAGAGACCAGCCGCGCCGTAGGTTTGTTGCGCGACCTCTTCAACCCTTCTTTTGAGAATATTCACGTCAACGACGAGGCTGTGTACAATGAAATCAAAGACTACGTGACACTGATCGCACCCGACCGGGCAAACATCGTGAAACTGTACAAAGGCCAGCTTCCCATTTACGACAATTTCGGTATCACCAAGCAGATTAAATCATCGTTTGGTAAAACAGTCTCTTACAAGAGTGGTGCCTATCTGATTATTGAGCACACTGAGGCGCTTCACGTAGTAGACGTGAACAGCGGTAACCGCACCAAGAATGCCAACGGGCAGGAAGGTAACGCACTCGAAGTAAATCTGGGAGCCGCCGACGAACTGGCTCGCCAACTGCGATTAAGAGATATGGGTGGTATCATCGTCGTGGACTTCATCGATATGAATGAAGCCGAAAACCGTCAGAAGCTTTATGAACGAATGTGTGCCAACATGCAGAAAGACAGGGCACGGCATAATATTCTGCCGCTCAGCAAATTCGGGCTGATGCAGATTACCCGCCAACGCGTGCGTCCGGCAATGGACGTCAACACGACCGAAATCTGCCCTACCTGCTTCGGAAAAGGTACTATCAAATCGTCCATTCTCTTTACGGACACTTTAGAGAGTAAAATTGATTATCTGGTCAACAAACTGAAGGTAAAGAAATTCTCGTTACACGTCCATCCGTATGTCGCCGCCTTCATCAATCAGGGACTCGTTTCCCTCAGACGGAAGTGGCAGATGAAATACGGATTCGGTATCAAGATCATTCCAAGTCAGAAACTCGCTTTCCTGCAATATGTGTTCTACGATACACATGGAGAGGAAATCGATATGAAGGAGGAAATCGAGATTAAATAACAGAAAAGGCGGCCCATTCAGTATGAGTCGCCTTTTTGTATAAAAGAGGATGTCCGTGGGAAAAAGGGAGACATCCTCCAACAGGAAATAGGTAAGAGAAAGGAGTACTTTCGCAAGCACCACCTTTCCAACTATTCCCCAATGTAATCTTCACATTTAAGTGAAGAAAGGGTTATTATTGCAGAAGTACGGACTTTCACAAGTACGGACCTCTTAAGATTCTCAGAGAGAACACCTTATATAAATGATATATATAAAGAAGTGGGGAAAACTCTCTCATGAGAAATAGGGAAATTTTAAATTCTTAATAGCCTTTGTGTGCCATATTTACTCAGCAATACAGATACTTACCCGATTTTCTTCAGGAGTATTATATGGCTGAACAGTATCACCTTTATAAGCAACTGTAATTCTATCGGCAGCAATACCTTTTGCTTTCAAAGCTTCCACTACATTATTCGCACGTTTTTCCGATAATTTGCTGTTGATTCTGGCATTACCAGTTCCTTTGTCTGCATATCCTGTCACGCTCACTTTAGCAGTAGCATTCTTCTCTAAATATTCTACCAGAGAAGCAATCTTGGCTTGCTGATCGTCCTGAATCTTTGCAGAGTTTATGGCAAAGAAAATATTCTGCTTCAACGGTTCAATCACCACTTCCTTTTTGGGTTGCGGTTGTTCTACTACAGGAGCCGGTTTGGGTTGTTCCGTCACTACCGGTTCCGGTTCGTAATAGACCGGAGCGGTTTTAGTGTAGCTTTTACCCAGTCTGATACTTACACCGACAAGGGCATTCAGTTGCCAGTCACAGTTACCGGCCTTCTTGGAGTTGAACTTATCAGACAAGGCGTTGGCATTCGCTTCGATGTTAATAGACAAGCGGTCATTCAAACGAAGGTCGCAACCAAGACCGAAACGTCCGGCAACGAGAAACTTACCTTCCTGCCAGAGATATTCCATCTCATAAGTACGAGTATCGAGCGCATTTGCTTCGTCATTGTCAAAACCACGGTTCAGCCCTGCTCCGGCAAAAAGATAGCCATTGAACACACGCTTCGGATTGAAACCACAGAACAAAGTACTGAGATCCGCCATGATGTCTACATTTCCTTGCAGATATTTATATTGGTAGGTCTGTTGCGGATTCACCCATCCCCCCTTTGCCTGCCAGCCACTTACACCAACACGTGCACCGAATGCGGGAGCAAACTTATAACCGACATTAAGAGCTGCTGCCGGAGAAATAAGATCAGTGAATTTTGCTTCACCTACGGTATGGGCTGCTCCTATTTGTGCTTGAATGAACCAATGAGGTTTGAAAGAAATCTTTTCAGGTTCCTTGATACGCTGTTCCTGGGCGGAAATTGGCAATACACTGATAGCCATTATACCTATCAACAGTTTTCTTCTAATGCTCATAATTGATTAATTTACATTAAACATAAAGCGCCTCTCATTAGAGAGAAGCGCTTCATTATATTTAAGTTCAAAAAGAATTAGTTACCTAATGTCTTTTCAACCGGGATAATCACATAAGACTTAACTGTACCCCACTTGTAAGTGACAGTAACAGGTAATCTCAAGTTGAATGCACCGACAGCGTTACCATTGTTTGTATATGTAACGGTACCATAAGTATCCTTAGCAGGAGCTGCAGGAATAGGATTAACCGTAGTACCAGTTTGAGTAATTACCAGTTGTGAAGTAACCTCAGACAACTTCTTAGAATTGATATCGTTACCATTCAAGTCAGTAGTAATATTAGGTATATCAACTGTAATTAGCTCGATTCCATAATAACCGAAGTAGTTAGCTTTTACTGTTGTGCTGAATGCTTGGTTTCTCCAATCAGAGAAGCTCAACAGGTCGAGCATATTAACTGTAGAACCATTATCAACAGCATCTTGGAACTTACCTTCACCGGCAATTACATCAATCGGACGCAAGAAGTAAGCCATATATTCACCGTTAGTGATAGGCAACTCTAATGCACATTCACCGGTAGTTGCTTTAATGTTAATCCAAGCATAGAATCCGGCAGATGGAACTGAGTTGTGACTTGCAATATTCAACAGGTCTTTTGCAAAGTCTGTATTTTGATAAGTGACTACACCATCAGCATCAATCACTGCTACATTTTGAGTCGCAGCACCGGCAGTAGCTTTCAATGTCAAGCCATCATCACTAACTGATAATGTATATTCAGTACCGCTCAAACCTTTCTCTTTACGATTTACGTTCTTAGATGCAAAAATATACTTGTAAGCAGTAGCACCTGTGATAATAGGTTTGTTTCCTTCAAATGTGTTATCCAAGTCAACTGCAAATGCACAGTCATCAGTCAGAGTACCCGGAACAACTACATTCAGACGAACGTAAGTCTTATTAGCATCCCAGTATTCAGCGATCTTGTTAGAAGCAGGAATTGTAACAGCGGCAATTGCATTAACCTTAGTAGACAATGTGATAGTTACATCGCTGTAAGAATCTTCATAACCAGCTTTCGGTTTGTAAGTTACAACAGCCTTCAATGAGCCAACATCAGAAGTCTTCGCCAAAGCTAACTTCATATCGGCCTGAGAAATAGTCCACTTCAACAAGTCAGTTTGTGTAACTTCTCCAGCATCGGCAACCTCAGTAACCACACCATCGCCGGTATACAACGGATTGGCAGCTTCATAGATAGTCTTGAACATCTTATAGTCCATACCCAACTTGTTATAAACCTTCACATTCATTTGTTCAACTGTCAATGCGAATACTTTATCATCACATTGGTTAGTGAATGGATCAAATGTGAACGGAGCGTCAATAGCAGGAGCCTTATCTTTAGTGATCATCACTTTAATCCAACCTGTGCTGACCACTTTATTATTAGCTTTCGTATCCAACAGCTGAACACGTACCAATGGCTGACGACCTACGGCAGCATACGGAGTAGCTGTTTCATTAAACAATTTCGGATACAAAACCGAACCTGTCAATCTAGCGAAATCACTTTGGTTAGTCTGATTAGTACCATCAATATAAGCACACAAATGGAAATCATACTTCAAGCCTAATTTTGCCAGTTCCGCAGCAGACATAGTCAAATCTGTTTTATTAGCAGCCACGTCATCATAACAAGTGATAACTTTGTCAGCAAGATCGATACCGGTAGTTGAGTTATAAGCAACTTCATAGTCTGCGTCAGCCTTGATAGCATCATCTGCCTTACCAGAGGTTGTTCCATACAAGTGATGTTGTGCAGCAGCTGCAGCTTTTTTAGCCTTGTCACCCAAAATCACGTTTTCATAATCTGTTGCGTAGATAGCTCTATACTCATCAGTAATTGTATTACCAGCTTCTGTTTCTACACGGATAGCCAAAACAGTAATCTTAGAACTTGAGATAGCTTCAATCAACTCAGTAGTAGCCTTGAAGTAAACAGTCAAAACACCGTCTTTTACTTCATAGCTTTCAACTTCCGGATTAGAAGCAGCTGCTCTAGTTTTATTAATATACTCTTTATCTGCAGAAAGTACAGTGATCTTCTTAATCTGTTCTTTAGTTGCACTTGACGGATTCAGATAATAAGTACCCGCAATAACCGGACGAACATAAGAATTTGTAGTAGCTTTTTCCCATACTTCACCAGTAGCAGTAGCCGGATTACAGCTAGTGGTTTCACCCCAAGCTTTGTAAACGACTTTCAAAGCCTTCATTGAAGGAACGCCTCCCAGATAAGCATCCGGTTCGAAGCCAAAGCTTGTAATAGGCAACACATCACAGATCATCAAATTAACAGGTTCTGCATTACCATATTTAATAGCCCAGCCATAAGTTACGCCATCTGTAGTCATTTCTGTGATAGTCAGCGTACCTTGCTTAGGTATTGTAACCCCGGTAGCAACACCGTCATATTTTACAACGCCATCTTCACCAACAGTCAATTTGGTAGCATCAAACTTGGTATCAGTGTCAGTATCTGTAAAAGTAATAGTCTTAGTCTGTTTATTACCTTTGTCATCGGTCAAAGTAATAGTAGCTTTATTACCATCCTGAGATACATCCAAAGTGTACGTAGTATTCGTATCGTTATCAGGGATCGTATAAGTAGTAGGAGTCCCCGATTGATCTGTTACTGTCAATACACCATTAGCAAAGGATACCGATTTCACATAAGCCAATGCTCCGAACTTGGTATTCAAGTCAGCTAATGTTTTTTCGACTGCATCCACACGTTCGCTCAGACCATTGATGTCGTCATCGTAGTCTTTACAAGATGTAAATGTGCCCGTCGAAGACGCTAATAACGCTCCAAACAGGACTGCATTTAAAAACTTTTTGTTCATAATAAAAAAACTTTTAATTTATAAATTAAATAATAAAAATATAATCTCTCGATGTCGATTCAATAATCCCATGTGTTGTCCCCATTCATTTTTAGTGTAACCTCCTTTTCTTTTTTTGTTTTACCTGTGTCCATGCTCCATAGAGGATGAACAAGAAACTTACTCCCAATACTTTTTGCCCGTTACTTCATAGGTAACGGGCAAACCTTTGTCCTGGCTCTCATGAAGCCTTCTTTATGAAAAACTGTATGATTTAGTAATGAAACTTATTTACCCCTGCTTCAAAGAGGAGGCAGAGGGGAGGGAAATCTTTGAATATAATTAGAAGGTTATAAAGGTCTAATAAAAAGAAATCCGCCGTTTTATCGTGTTATTTCTCTTTTTTTAGTAGTTTATCAGAAAAAATATCTTTTTTGTTTGCATGTTTTCCAAAATATCTCCATCTTTGCAACGCTGTTTAGCTCCGTTACCTATGAAGTAACAGGCTTAAATTCAACACATTGCTATTGGAATTGAGCGCTTTATAAAATCCACCACCTTTTTATTGGCTTCATCTATTTTCTTATTCCGAAAAGGTTTGAGATACGTCTCGGTCACTGTGATCGAAGAGTGTCCCATAGCTTCAGAAATAACGCCCGGGTGAATTTCACAATAGTAAGCTGTCGTTGCCCATGTATGGCGGGCAGTATACGAACTAAGTTTATCCCCCAGTCCTAACATTTCACCTAGCAACATCAGTTGTCTATTGAAATTGCGGAGTGCCAACTGGTATTCATGATAAGCCTCCTTCGTCCCTTCCCGACTATTTAATAACGGAAATAAATAAGGAGATGACGTATCACGATTCATATACCTCTTTAATATAGCCATCGCTTCCGGAGTCAAAGTCACTGACAAAGGGCGCCCGGTCTTCCGCCTGCGGTAAGTAATCACATTGTCGTGCAAATCACTTTTACGCAAATAAGCAAGATCGACAAAAGGCAGACCACGAAGCAGAAACATCAAAACGAACAATTCCTGCGTACGACGCATGTCAGATGTCACAGCGGACGACTGCGGCAATTTGGTGAATACTTTCTGTATGTCTTCGGTATCCAATGCACGCTTACGGTCCGCACGGGTGCCGGTATATACAGAACGAAACAAATGCGGTACATAAACAGCCCCACGACAATCTACCGCACGATTATAGACCGCACGAAATGTGCGTAAATAGGTGGAAACAGTGTTCCAGCTACATCCCCGGCCACGAAGGTGAATCTCGAAGCCTTTTATCCACTCTGGGGTTACTTCATTGAACGTAAAATCCCCTTTCCCACGATAAGCAATGATGGCATTGAGACTGCTACGATAAACGTGCGCAGTACCAAAGTTTCCCCCCATCTGTAGTCCCTTGGCTACTTGCTTCATAAATGCTACTACTTTTAACATTTTAATCACTATTAAATAAATTACGCGATAAATATAAGAGTATTTTCGTAACCGAAGCCACCCAATACACATATATTCATTGATTTTAGAGCTGTATGGACAGTATGTTAATCAATGTTCGATCTGTATAATAACAAAAAGAAGGTGTGTCAAAAGTAACTAAATTTCCCTCCTTCAGGAAGGAGGGGTGGCTGAAAGCCGGGGTGGTAGGTGTACTTCACAGCTGAAGATCAATAGCTTATATATTCACCTACCACCTCCCCCTACGGGTACTCCTCCTTCCTGAAGGAGGAGAGTTTAGTTACTTTTAACTTTTGATACACGTACCTTCAGATACAAAAAAACAAAAGAGGATGCCTCCAGGGAAAAAAGGGCAGGCATCCTCCTTGGGGCAGAATAAGGTACACTTTCACAAGTATAATCTTATACTGTTACCCCCTGATACAATTTCTTCACATTCAAGTGAAGAAAGGGGTCTATTGTGGAAACACAGACTTTCACAAGCCCGCACTTCCTATTCATCTCATGTGAGGATTCTCGTACGAATACGAAAAATGTGGGAAAAAACACCTCACATGAGAATAGGGAATATCTTTTTTAAGAAAAGAGAGTTATAATCACAAATATTATTCCGCTATACAGATACATACACGGTTTTCTTCAGGTTTCTGATAAGGCTGCACCGTATCTCCCTTATAACCAATAACAATTCTATCAGCTACCACTCCTTTAGCTTTCAACATCTCAATCACATTCTTTGCACGTTTTTCCGACAAAGTCATATTGATATTCGGGTTACCGGTTTCCTTATCAGCATATCCTGTCACACTTACCTTGGCGGCAGAATGTTTCTCCAGATATTCTACTAAAGAACTAATCTTGGCTTGCTGATCGTCCTGAATCTTTGCAGAGTTTAAGGCAAAGAAGATATTCTGCTTCAACGGTTCAATCACCACTTCCTTTTTGGGTTGCGGTTGTTCTACTACAGGAGCCGGTTTGGGTTGTTCCGTCACTACCGGTTCCGGTTCGTAATAGACCGGGGCGGTTTTAGTGTAGCTTTTACCCAGTCTGATACTTACACCGACAAGGGCATTCAGTTGCCAGTCACAGTTACCGGCCTTCTTGGAGTTGAACTTATCAGACAAGGCGTTGGCATTCGCTTCGATATTGATAGACAGGCGGTCGTTTAGGCGAAAGTCGCAACCAAGGCCGAAACGTCCGGCAACGAGGAACTTACCTTCCTGCCAGAGATATTCCATCTCATAAGTACGGGTATCGAGCGCATTTGCTTCGTCATTGTCAAAACCACGGTTCAGTCCTACTCCACCAAAAAGATAGCCGTTGAACACACGCTTCGGATGGAAGCCACAGAACAAAGTACTGAGATCCGCCATGATGTCTACATTCCCTTGCAGGTATTTATACTGATAGTTCTGACGTGGATTGACCCATCCCCCCTTTGCCTGCCAGCCACTTACACCGACACGTGCGCCGAATGCGGGAGCAAACTTGTAACCGACATTAAGAGCAGCTGCCGGAGAAATAAGATCAGTAAATTCTCCTTCACCTACAGTATGTGCAGCTCCTATTTGTGCTTGAATAAACCAATGAGGTTTAAATATCGTTTTACTTTCTTCTTTGATACGTTGCTCCTGCGCAAATGCTATTGTAGTACTCAACGCATATACAGCAACTAATATTTTTTTTATATTCATAATCAAAACCTGTTTAAAAGTCTAAAAACCAATGACAACAGTACTCGTCACCATTCATCTACTACTTATCAGTAGCTTCCTTGGTAGCCTCTTTAACGGCAAGATACCAAACTCCGTCTATTTTCACCGGATTAAACATAAATCCAATTGTATTTGGCGTATGATCATCCGAACTAGTGTGCTTGAAAAACTCTATCTGAAACTTCACATCGTTATTATCCGTACTTGAAAAAGAATAATAATCCAATTTATAATCTACAACAGGAAAATACTTGAATTTTTTCCTCAGTTGTTGTTCCTTCTCAGCGGGAAGAGGTATCGCTTTTCCATCGCGCAAGATAAAAAGCATCTTCAGCGCTTCATCTATATTTCCGGCTTTCAATGTATCCATGCAACTGCGTGATATGGTAAGTACTTGCACCGTATCTTCAGCTGTCAACCCCATTAAGAATTCTTCTTTGGGAGTGAGCTGCTTCTTTTTTTCTCCGCATGAGAACAAGAAACAAGAAACGGCAACCAACACACATATATATAACAGATCTTTCTTTTTCATTCCGCCTTCAATTCTTATTGTGAAGGAGGGTGCACCAATGATCGGCGCACCCTCCTTATCAGTGTTTAGTAATGAAACCTTTACTATTAGTTACCCATTGTACTCTTAACTGTACAATCTACTGTAGTCTTCACAGTACCCCAAGTATAGGTGAACTCAACCGGGATGCGCAGTTCAAATGTCTGAACGTTGTTACCGTTGTTTACATACTTGATCTTACCCATAGCTGCAACAATTGCATCATATGTAGCTTGAGTACCACTTGCTTCAGTATTATAAGAAGAAAGATTTAAAGTAGCAGAAGTAACTTTATTACCATCTTTATCTGTCTGAGTCAATACGATTTTCTCTGTTTTGCTTGACAATAAAGTCTCTCCTAGCTTACCACCACTTAAGGTAGTTGTAGCATCTGCTATTTTCACTTCTACCTTATTCAATCCGTAGAATGCATACAACCAGCTGTTTGAATAGTCAGTTCCATCTACGAACTTAACATTACGCCAATCCTGGAAGTTGAACAACTTAGCGATATCCAGAGTAGAACCATTAGCATGAGCATCAACGAATTCTCCACCATCTGTACCTACTGCGTCGATAGGACGGAGGAAGTATGCATTGTATGTATTGTTCGTCAAAGACATTGCAATGTTGCAAGGACTGTATGCACAAATACCGATCTTAGCAAAATGCTTAGCAGCACTATGGCTATATGCATTCAACAACTTCTTAGAAGTATCATTGTTTTCATAAGTAATCTTACCGGTGTTCTGATCGATTGTTGCAATAACAGTTCCATTAGCATACAACTTCGTATTAGTGAATACACCTGCATCTACTTTCAAAGCATGATCGATCATGTTCTGAGCTGTAGCTTTATATGAACCGCCTGTAATACAAGGTGCTGTAGCATTATCTACTGACAATGTATACTTAGTTCCATCAACAGTCAATACATTCTGATCAGCGTCGAAGTAATACTTATAACCTCCGGCAGCGCCGTTTTGATTTGCAAATATTACATCAGTATAAGAAGCAAAGTTTGCAGGAGGAGTAAATGTAGGCATACCCTTTTCCCATACCTGGTTCAAGTCAACTACATAATTCAATGTATTGCCGTTATCTTGCGGATAAGGAACATTCAGACGAGTATTCTGACCATCCTTAGCAACGTCACCGTCACTGTACCAGTAGTTAGTCAACTTAGTAACAACAGTTCCCTGAGGTTTAGCGACAGCTATCTGCAAAGGCATGTAGATAGGAGCATGAGATGTAGTATTCAGCTTGCTGACATATCTTACATAAATAGTAGCTGTATGACCTGCCATTTCATAAATACCAGACTGTTCTGCAGTAGTCAAAGTCCAGTGAAGAACTGTATTTGTTGTACCAGTTTCATCCACCTTTTCTTTCACTGTTCCAATAACCTGTGCAATCGCAGCCGGAACGAATGACTTACCATCGGCTGATTTAGCAAACTGTTTGGCTACACCACTATCATCTACATCGAATTCATATAAAGCATCGAATTCATCCTTAGACTGAACAGCTGCTTTTTCAAGCAATTGATAAGAAATCTCAGACCATGTCAAGATAGCATCAGCCTCATCACATCCAAAGTTGTGAGTGCCTTTGTCGAATACACTTGTAACAATATCATCAACCTGTTTTGCAATTTCAATTTTAATGAATCCAGCCAAGACAACGCGGCCATCCGCATCTGTCACACGTACTCTAACCAACGGGCGTTTTCCTACAGAAGATACACCTTGCTCGTTAAGAGTCTCACCGGCAGAGTTTACAATACGCGGAGTAAGTACACCTTCTTTAATAGTGTTTGCATCTGCATATTTACTGTCAGAAGTTACATTTTGACCTGATGTATATTGAATGAACGCGAAGTCATACTTCAAACCATACTTAGCTTCATCTCCATAAGCCCAAACTTTATGAGTACCATCATTTTTTGTTGCTTCAGGCTGACCTTCACGATTATAGTGAATTGTCAACAGATTCTTCAAATCAATAAAGCTATTATAAGCAACTGTCAAAGTAGGAGCATGTGTGATAGCACCTTCTACAGTCTTGAACAACTCGTCCGGATTAGCAGATTCCTGGCAATCTTCAGCAGCTAAAGTAGCATCATTAAATGCAATAGCCTGAGGAGTAACCTTAGAAGCATAAAGCAATGCGTAATCAGATGTTACAGTTGTATCTGCCTGAGCATCACTTTTTGCTTTAACAATTGCCTGCAAAGCCAAGATAGAACCTTCGCCTCCTTGTTTGATGTCTTTTCCTATTGCTCTGAGTCCTACCGGAAGGATACCTTCATCAGCAGGTTTCATGTCAGCAACTTCAGGAAGAGCCACTGAAGCACGAGAAGAAATCACTTCAACATCTCTGGATACAAAAGACAAATCTTCCTTACTTACTTTTGCACTAGACGGATTCAAGTGATAATTAATATATTCAATCGGATTATATTGAGCTCCGGTACCACCTGTATAGTTCCATTCTTTCGAATCAGTAATTACTTTACACAGAACTTTCTCTGCTTGCTCATCTTCCCATTGAGTAGTAGCTGCAGTGCTTCCTGCCTTATATGTATAATCCAAATAAGGATATTCGATAGCTTCGATACCGTCTACAAACAAATCAGATTTGAAAACAAGACCTTTCAGAGTCAATACGTCATTCAAAGCAAATGTAACAGCCTGATCTTTGTACTTAATCGTATAGCCGATAACAACGCCCTCAGCGTTTTTCTTATCTTCAATACTAAGAACTCCGTCACCAGGTATAGTTACACCAGTTTCCTTACCATCATACATTACTTTGCCTGTCGTAGGATCCACTGTCAATTTAGAAGGATCAAAAGCATCAGGAATGGTTGGAGTTGTAGGAGCATCCGGGAATGTAATAGTACCGGACGAAACAACTTCACCGTCTTTCAACAGCGAAATTTTACCTTCCTTATCCACACTAATTGAATAAGTCGGCAAATTCTGTCCGATAGTATAAGACACACTGTTGTTCTCTCCATCTACCACAGTCAATTTTCCCGTAGCCGGATCATAAGTAACAGACTTTACAAAAGACCCAACTTTGGCCTGCAAATCTGAAAGACTTTTTGCGAGTTCATCGATTCTGCCGTTTACTGCATCGATGTCGTCGTCATAGTCTTTACAAGACGTAAATGTACCTGCAGAAGACGCCAACAGCGCCCCAAACACGACTACACTTAAAAACTTTTTGTTCATAATAAAAAAACTTTTAATTTATAAATTAAATAATAAAAATATAGTCTCGCATTGTTGATTTAAAACTCTCATGTGTTGTCCCCATTCATTTTCAGTATAACCTCCTTTTCTTTTTTGTTTTACTTGTGTTCATACTCCACAGGGGGATGAACAAGAAACTTACTCCCAATACTTTTTACCCGTTACTTTGTAGGTAACGGGAAAACCTTTGTACCTGCCCTGAGAGGGTAGATAATACTGAAAAATCATTTGTTGAATGCTGAAACATCTTTACCCCTGCTTCTAAGAGGCGGCAGAGGGGAGGGAAATCTATTATCTAAAATTAAAAGCTACAAAAGTTTAATGCTAAGAAATCCGCTGTTTTATCGTGTTATTTGTCTTTTTTTAGTTGTTTATCAGAAAAAATATCATTTTTGTTTGCATGTTTTCCAAAATATATCCATCTTTGCAACGCTATTCAGCTCCGTTACCTACAAAGTAACAGCACTAATAATCAAGCTATTAATCCAGTAACTATCCGTTTCACAAAATCCGTTACCAGTTGATTGGCTTCATCAATTTTCTTATTTCTAAAAGGTTTCAAATACGTCTCCGTTACCGTAATGGACGAATGCCCCATTGCTTCGGAAATAATACCCGGATGAATTTCGCAATAATAAGCTGTTGTTGCCCACGTATGGCGTGCCGTGTATGAGCTCAGCCTGTCGCCCAGCCCTAATAATTGCCCCAGCAACAACAGTTGCTGATTGAAGCTGCGCAATGCCAACTGGTATTCACGATACGCCTCCTTCGTCCCTTCACGGCTCTCCAAAAGAGAGAACAGATAAGGAGAAGAACTGTCACGGTTCATATACCTCTTTAATAAGACCATCGCTTCCCGAGTCAACGTTACTGACAGGGGACGACCGGTCTTCCGCCTGCGATAAGTGATCACATTGTCGTGCAAATCACTTTTACGCAAATAAGCAAGATCGACAAAAGGCAGACCACGGAGAAGAAACATCAGGACAAACAGTTCCTGTGTACGACGCATAGCAGGAGTCACGGCAGGAGACGAAGGTAATTTGGCAAAAACCTTCTGCATATCCTCATCACACAACGCCCGCTTACGGTCCGCACGCGTGCCGGTATATACAGAACGAAACAGATGCGGTACATAAACAGCCCCACGACAATCTACCG